>CAYJWI010000001.1:0-80285 GCA_964373815.1 uncultured archaeon
TAGTTGGGTTAAGAACGGTGCGAGCCAGTTTGGTTACTATCTGTTGGAGTTGTCGAGTGTCTGAGGGGAAGGAGCACTGAGTACGAGAGGAACGGTGCTTCGTGGCCACTTGTACGCCAGTTGTCTGACAAGGCATCGCTGGGTAGCAACGCCATGGCTTATAAGAGCTGAAAGCATCTAAGCTCGAAGAAGCCCCTGAAAAGAGACACTCATTCCCAAAACTCCGTTTGTAAAATTTCGGAGGCTAGGGACAAGGGCTCCGTTAAAAGAGCGGTTTGATAGGCTGGTGGTGTAAGCATCAAGCTCACGCGAGATGTTAAGCCTACCAGTACTAAGCGCCCGAGAGAGCTCTTAAACCGGGTTTCATGTCACCTTTTTTCTTTTCTTTGGAAGAAAAGAAAAAAGCTGAGCCAAAAAAGAAAAGAACGGCTCGGCTTTACAGGTGAACCAAGAAGAAAAGCGCCAGCTCCGCTGGGCTTTCATTTTCGGTCCAATGCACGGCAAATTTTATTTTTTTAATGGCTCAGCCGCAAGGCCGGCGCATATTTTTTGTCTGCCAGATTTTTCATTTTCTTTGTTTTCTCCACTACTTAATTTTTCTTTTCTTCCAGCGCTTCCCGAGCAGCATCGGCACTACAAAGTCCGCCGGTGCTGCGAGTTTTGCCCTGCCCAGGTTTTTTAGGTTGACCCATTTCATCCGCTTTACTTCGTGATGGGGTTCAGGATGCCCATTTTGCTTGAGTTGCGCAACGAATACCTTATGGAATTCCGGGGCCGGCTCTCCTTTGCGCCCTTTCTTTATCAAGTGGTCCGAGTGCCACTGAACTCCAGCAATCTTTACATTTTTTCCAATTTCCTGCCTCCTCTCCCTCACCACCGTGCTTTTTAGGCTTTCATTTTTTTTCGCCTTGCCTCCTGGAAGGTTGAAAGGGTGGCCCCTCTTTGCAACTACAAGAACGCCCCTTGAAGGGTCGATTATTGCAATCCTCGCGTGCCTTTTTATTGCAAGGGTTTTTTCCGGGGCTGGCTTTGGGAGTTTTGCTTTTTTTGGAAACCCAGGATGTATGGGCAGAAAACCACCTTTTGTGCCAAAATAAAGGCTTTCCGGATTTATAAACCCGCTAGCCTTAAAAACCCTCAAATGGGCATTATGTATTGGGTAGCAGGCGACCGGCCGTCGGTATCCCTCCGGGGACGCTGAGGAAAGTCCGCCCACATGCAAAACAGACGCGCAGAGATGCGGCCTGGGGAAACAGAAACGATACCCTTAGCTTGAATGCGAACGTAGGTGAGCAAGTTCAACCCTGTGTTGAACGCTCTGCCGCCGCGAGCATGGCGGCGAGGGATGAAACGAGCCCCAGAATGTGCAACCCCAAAATGGGGGCTTAGTCGAATGCCGGTGAGGGCAGTTCCGCAAGGAATAGAAACCCTTGAACGTTAATGGGTTTTCAAGCCCGGAACAGAAGGCGGCTTACGTCCTGCAACCCAATTTTTTTCTTTCTCTTTGAAGAGAAAGGAAAAAGATTAATCAAAAAGAAAGAGAATAAAACTTGGGCTAATTAAGATTGCTGAAAAGTCGGCCTAAAAAATCAGGCTCAGAAAATTCTATCGCTTCACCCTTCTGAAAAGTCCGGCGCGTACGTTTCTCTTTGCTTGCTCCCTAAGTTCTGCTGAATGCATGAACTGGGCTGTATCTTGCCTTGCTCTCCTTGCCCTCTTTGCCACAACAGCAGGGTGTGTAAAAGGATTTGCCGGAAACAGTGCTAACTTGGCTCTTGATATTAATCTCCTCAAACCCATTCTCTTGCCTCTTTGGTAAACTAAAGATTTCCCCGCTATTTAAGCTTTTGCTCCCTTTTAAATTTCTTTTCCCCTTCCCTTATTTCATGATAACAGACAAGGAGGTAAAGGCCGAGTACAAGAAGAAGGCCTCGCAAGAGCCGGAGAAGAACTACCCTGTCGCAAAGCTTCAAGCCCACGGGTTTAGCCGCAAAAAGTGCACGGAGTGCGCAAAGCACTTCTGGTCGCAAGATGAGGGGCGGAAGGTGTGCGGCGAGAGTGCCTGCTCGGGCGGCTACTCGTTCATCGGCAACCCTCCCGCAAAAAAGGGCTTCACTTACCTCGAAACCTGGGGCGCGTTCAAATCACATTTCAAAAAGCTCGGGTATTACGAGTACAAGCGCTACCCCGTGGTCGCGCGCTGGAGGCCTGACGTTTACTGGGTCGCGGCATCGGTCTACCCTTTCCAGCCATACGTAGTAAAGGGCGAGATAAAGCCCAAGAGCAACGCTGCCATCATACCGCAGCTCTCCTTGCGCTTCAATGACATAGACAATGTCGGCATCACGGGCTCGCACTACGTCTGCTTTGACATGCTAGGCCAGCTCCACTTCGAGCAGGCAAAGGATTATGACATGGCAAGGTACTGGGAGGAATATTTCCAGTGGATAGTGAAAGGCATGGGCATACCTGAAAAGGAGCTCGTGGTGCACGAGGACGCATGGGCTGGCGGTGGCACTTTCGGCCCGTGCATGGAATTCTTTTCGCGCGGAATGGAGATTGGAAACCAGGTCTACATGCAATACGAGCAGACAGAAAACGGCTACAAGGAGCTCGAGATAAAAGTGCTGGACATGGGCCAGGGCCACGAGCGCGTCCCATGGCTCACCACCGGAAAGAGCAACAGCTACGAAACCACTTTCCCGGGCGTTGCGAAAAAACTCTACTCCGCAACCGGCTACAAGCCGGACGAGGAGCTCATGCAGCGGTTCCTCCCATACTCGGCGCTGCTGAATGTCGACGAGGTCGATGACATTGAAAAGGTCTGGGCCAAAATAGCGAAGGCGCTCAAGATGGATGCAAAGGAGCTCAAGGGAAAAATCCTCCCCCTCGCCGCGCTCTACAGCGTAGGCGAGCATTCGCGCGCCGCGCTTGTCGCATTGCATGACAATGCGCTTCCCTCGAATGTGGGCGGAGGCTATAACTTGCGCATAATCCTTCGCAGGGCGCTCGGCTTCATTGACGATTATGGATGGGGCATAGGCCTCCCGGAGCTCGCGGAGGAGCACGCGAAGTTCCTAAAGCCCATGTACCCAGAGCTTTCCGAGAACCTTGGCAATGTTTCAGTGATACTCGAAAATGAAAAGAAGAAGTTCGCCGAGAACAAGGCGCGCTCGAGGCAGATAATAACAAATTTCATTTCGAAAAACAAGGGCGTTTCCCTCGACTCCCTTGTCGAGCTATACGACAGCCACGGCGTGCGCCCGGAGCAGGTAAGGGCCGAGGCGCACTCGCAAGGGCTCGATGTAGGCGTCCCTGAAGATTTTTATGCAAAGGTCGCCGAAAGGCACGAGAAGAAGGAGCACGCAGCCTCAACTAAAAAAGACTTCAAGCTCAACCTTGGAGGTGTCCCCCAGACGAAAATACTTTACTACGGTGACTGGAAGCTTAATGAGTTCGATGCGAATGTGGTTTGGAGCTCTGGGGAAAACCTCGTTCTCGACCAGACCGCGTTCTACCCGACTTCGGGTGGCCAGATACACGACCTCGGGGAAATAAACGGCGCAAAGGTCCTCGATGTCTTCAAGCACGATGGGATAATAGTGCACAAGCTCGAGAAGAACGGTTTCTCTGTGGGGCAGAGCGTGCACGGGAAGATTGATTTCGAGCGCAGGAAACAGCTCATGCAGCACCACTCCTCCGCGCACCTCGTAAACCTCTGCGCCGCAGAAGTGTTGGGGCCGCATGTCTGGCAGGCCGGCGCTGCAAAAACCCTCGAGAAAGGGCGCCTTGATATCACCCATTACGAACTTCTTACTGATGGGCAGCTCTCAAGTATCGAGAAGTGCTGCAATGAAAAAATAAAGGAGGATTTGCCCGTGAGAAAGGAAATCCTCCCCCGCGAAACAGCGGAGGAGAAATACGGCATGCACATCTACCAGGGCGGGTTTGTCCCGGGCAGGAACCTGCGCATTGTCACAATCGGCAGCGATGTCGAGGCCTGCGGAGGGACGCATGCGAATTCCCTTGCAGACCTAGAAGAGCTCAAAATCATAGGCTCGACAAAAATACAGGATGGAGTGGTAAGGATTAATTATGTCGCGGGCAAGGCCGCGAAATCGGAAAAGGCCGGGGCGCAGGAATTGCTCGTGGAAGTTGCAGGAATTCTCGGTGTGAAGCCTTCACAGGTCCCATCCCGCGCCGAGGAATTGTTCTCGAAGTGGAAAATTGCGCGCAAGGCGGTGCAGAAGAATGACAAAACGGCGAACCTTTTGCTCTCCGCGCTCGCGGAAGAGAAGGGCTCTGCCGAAGAGCTGCTCTCAAAAGCCGCGAAGGCTTTTTCAACGCAGCCGGAGCACCTGCCCCGCACAATCAAGAGGTTTCTCGATGAGCTTGCTGAAATGAGAAAGAAGCTTGGCTAGCCTTGCCTTGGTTTTCTGGTTGCCATAAGGACAAAATATTTGTCAGGGCTCCAATCCACTTCCTTTTTTACAAGAGTTACCAGAAAACCCTTTTTCTCGAGCGCTTCTGCCATTGGCTGGTAATTTACAAGCGTGCCTCTGTAAATAGGCCCCGGCATTCCTTGCGGATAGACCGTGTCATGCCTGTCAACGATGAAAAGCGATTGTGAATGCTCCGCAAGCTTGTCTAGCACCGCGAGCCTTTCTCTTGGAGGTATGTGGGTGAACACCTCGCACATTATGGAAAGCCCAAAGTGTTTTTGGAGTTTTGTTTTCCGGATGTCCCCGTAAATCAGCTCAACTTTCCCAGGCCAGCTTTGGCGTTTTGCCACGCCCATTAGAAGTCTGGAACTGGCACCTTCATCCGCCTCAATGTAAGTAAAAGATTTGAAAGGCAGGCTCGGCGCAAGGGCTTTGTAAGCAGGCCCAACTTCCAGGACATCAATCCCTGTCGGAATAGGGCACATTTGTTTTAGCTGGCTTTTCACGAAATCTCTTTCCATTCCTGCAAGAGTTCTTGTTTGAATGAGCCCCATAACAGTAAGCTTTTCCGGC
The DNA here is from genome assembly GCA_964373815.1 of uncultured archaeon. Classification (GTDB taxonomy): domain Archaea; phylum Iainarchaeota; class Iainarchaeia; order Iainarchaeales; family Iainarchaeaceae; genus UBA10205. The sequence continues at coordinate 5,016 of CAYJWI010000001.1, forward strand.
CTGAACCAGTGTTTTATCGCTCCCGGCATTTTTCGCCTTCTTGGCGGCTTTGGCTGGTTCATAAAATATTAAACTGCTTGCTCTGCATTTAAAACCATTCTTTGCCTGTTCTGCAATAAACCTTTAAAACAGTTCCAAAGTGGTTTGTACTATGGGTTCTGATTTCAACGCCATTGCGCAAAAATGGCAAAAGCAATGGGCAAAGAAAAAGGCCTTCAGCGCAAAAATGCGCAAGGGTTCAAAAAAGTACTACGTGCTCGAAATGTTCCCCTATCCTTCCGGCAAGCTGCACATGGGGCATGTGAGGAACTATTCGATTGGCGATTGCATTGCGCGCTTCCGCAGGATGCAGGGCTACAACGTGCTCTACCCAATGGGCTTTGACGCTTTCGGGCTCCCGGCGGAGAATGCGGCAATCGAGAACAGGGCGGACCCGAAGGAGTGGACGCTTAAAAGAATAGGTGACATGACAAGGCAGATGCAGGAGCTCGGGTTTAGTTATGACTGGGACAGGAAGGCAATCACCTGCCTGCCGGAATATTACAAGTGGAACCAGTGGCTCTTCCTCAAAATGCTTGAAAAGGGCCTGGCTTACAAAAAGGCCGCCAAGGTGAACTGGTGCGAGAAGTGCCACACGGTGCTCGCAAACGAACAGGTTATAGATGGCAGGTGCTGGAGGCACAAGGAGAGCGAAGTGGCGCAGAAGGACCTCGAACAGTGGTTTTTGAAAATCACCGATTATGCTGATGAACTTCTGGAGGGGCTTGAAAAGCTCGGCCAGTGGCCGGAGCGCGTGCGCACGATGCAGAGGAACTGGATTGGGAAGAGCACAGGTGTCAACATTTTCTTCAGGCTCAAGGATTCGAAAACTGTCCTTCCGGCATTCACCACCCGCTGCGATACCATCTACAGCGTCACCTTCATTGCAATCGCGCCGGAAAACCCGCTCGCGCTCGAGCTTGTAAAAGGGACTGATTACGAAGCCGGCGCAAAGGCATTCATCGCGGATGTTGGAAAGCAGACGCTAATCGACAGGGCGAATGAGGAGAAGGAGAAGGAAGGGTATTTCATAGGCAAGTATGCGACAAACCCCGCGAACGGGGAGGAGCTGCCGATCTTCATAGCGAATTTCGCGCTCATGTATGGGACAGGGATTGTTCTGTGCGATGCGCACGACAAGCGCGATTTCAGGTTCGCGAAAAAATACAATCTTGCGCTCAAGTTCGTGATAAGCAAGGACGGAAAACCTGTTGATGCTGCCACCGCGCAAGAAGCTTTCACCGACGATGGGGTGCTTTTCAATTCCGGCGAATTCAGCGGAATGGGGAACCTGCAGGCATTGCCAAAAATGGCTGAGTGGATTGCAAAGAAAGGCTATGGCGAAAAAACCACGAATTACAAGCTGCGCGACTGGCTCATCTCGAGGCAGCGCTTCTGGGGAACACCCATACCGGTAATTTACTGCAAGGATTGCGGCATAGTGCCGGTGCCGCAAAAGGATCTGCCCGTGCAGCTCCCGGGTCCGGAGAAGGCGGATTTCACTTTCGGGGGCAACCCGCTCGAAACTGTGAAGGATTTTGTGAACGCGAAGTGCCCGAAATGCAAAAAACCTGCGAGGAGGGAAACCGACACAATGGACACATTTGTCGACAGCTCGTGGTACTATTTGCGCTACTGCACCCCGCACGAAAAAAAACTCCCTTTCGCAAAGAAGGAGGCGATGTACTGGAGCCCTGTTGACCAATACATTGGGGGGATCGAGCACGCGATACTTCACCTTCTCTATTCGAGGTTTTTTTACAAGGTTTTGCGCGACATAAAGCTCGTGGATTATGGCGAGCCTTTCACGCGCCTGCTCTCGCAGGGAATGGTGCTAAAGGACGGCGCGAAAATGTCAAAGAGCCTCGGCAACATCGTCGACCCTTCAGGGATTGTCGCGGATTACGGGCCGGACACTGTTAGGGTTTTCATGCTCGGCTCCTCGCTTCCAGAAAGCGAAATGGACTGGAACGAGCGCGGAGTCGAGTCTGTGCATAAGTTCCTCTCAAAGGCCTTTTCCCTCTTCGAGTCAGCAAAAGGCCGCAAGAAAAGCGCGCTGCCGAAAAAACTTTCAATCGAGGAAAGGATTGTCCTAAGCAAGACCCAGACAACGATAGCCAAGGTCACAGAGAACATCGGCTCCTACAGGTTCAATTATGCGATGGCCGCAATAATGGAGCTCGCGAATTCTCTGGGCAAGTACTCCCAAATAAGCCCCGCGGTGAAAAGGGTTTCGCTCGAGGCGCTTGCAAAAATGCTCTGCCCCTTTGCCCCGCACATCGCAGAAGAGGCGTGGGGGATGCTTGGCGGAAAAGGCTTCGCTTCCCTTCAAAAATGGCCAAAGCCGGAGAAAAAATTCCTCGATGGGGATGCAGAGCAGGCGGAGAAGCTCGTCGAGGGCGTGAAAGAGGATGTCGGCCACATAAAAGAGCTCGCCAACATACCATCCCCTAAAAAAGTGAGCGTTTTTGTAGCCCCGAAATGGAAGTGGGCCCTGATGCATGAAATAATATACTCTCTCGGAAAGCCGGACTTTGGGGCGGCGATGAAAATGGCCATGTCCTTGCCGGATGGGCAGAAGCACTCAAAGGAACTCCCCGGTTTCGTGAAAGCCGTGGTGCAGAAGTTCCATGACCTAAAATCGCTCAAAAAAACCGACGAGCTGCGCCTGCTCTCCGAATCATCCTCCCTGCTCTCAAAAGAGCTCGGCTGCGAAACAATGGTTATCGATGCGGACAAGGCTCACGGAAACGAGAAGGCGCAGAAGGCATTTCCGCTAAAGCCCGCGATACTTGTGGAATAGGCTCGAATTTTTAATTGAAATCGCAGTTCAAGCAAGGTTGCAGGAATTTCCCAAAGCTTACTTCAAATAGTCGATGTTAAGGCCAAGAGTTTCCTTCAGTTCACGCAGCTGCTTTGCGGCTCTCTGTATGTTCGCGTTCCTGCTGTTTTTCACTATGAATTCGGTGTAACCTGTCGAGGCGTCGCTGTTTATCTTGCATATCGCGGTTTCGAGGTTGAAGCCGTTCCTGTGCATTATCCTGCACTGCTCATAGAGCAGCCCTGACCTGTCCATACTGTCAATCCTGAATTTCACAAGGCCTAGGTTCCCGTTGTGCTTCCCGTACTCCTTGAGGCTTTTTTCCACGTTCCTCCTCGCCTTTTCCGAGTACGCGAGCGAGAGCCAGCTCGTGTTCACCTGCTTGTGGTCCGAGTAAATTATTTTCACCCTGTCGCCGGAATTGATCTTCGTCCAGAGGGGGAGGATTTTCCCGTTTATTTCCGCCTTGAACGCCCTTTCCGCCTTCTTCCCGTCCTTGAAAAACGCGAAGTCGATTGCGGTTGACTCCGGTGGGAGCTCTATTACCTCTCCCTTGTCCGTGAACACTATCATCGTCCTGTTGTGGAAATCGAGGTTGAGCGTGCCTGCAAGCTCCTCGCTGTCCGTAACTTCTGGCCTGCTTAGCTTCGAAAACATTTTTTCGAACCTTTTGAGCTGCGGGTTCTTGGCTTTTTTCCGGAGGAGCGCAACAACGCCTTCCCTGCCTATCTCATCCATTTCGCGGGAGAAAATGTATACCTTGAGCGGCTTCTTCGACGGCCCTATTACCTGGGTGTGCAGGGACTGGTATATGGCGTATTCCGGAATCGCGATGAGGTCCTTCATTTTTTTCGGCAGCGGCTTGAAAGCGGAGTGTATTTTCCCGAGGGCAGAGTAGCAGTCCTGTTCCTGCGGGACTATTACCTTGAGTATCAGGGTGTCGTTGAGCTCGCTGAGCTCTTTGCTATTGACAAGCATCTTGCTGTGCACGGAATAAAACGATTTTCTCTTGCTGGAAAATTCCCAGTCCATTTCCGGGTGCTTCTTCTTCAGGATCTGGATTGCCTTCTTGAGGTCCGCCTCCTTCCTTTTCCTGTTTTTCTCTATTTCCTTCTTGAGCTTCTTGAATTTTTTCGGCTCGAGGGAGCTGAAGCAGAGGTCCTCCATTTCATACTTGAGGCCGTGCATGCCGAGCTTGTGCGTGAGCGGCACGTAAACCACGAGGGCATCGGCTGCGATTCTCATCTGCTTTTCCCTCGGGAGGTGCCTTAGGGTCCTCAGGTTGTGGAGCTTGTCGAAAAGCTTTATTATCAGCACGCGCAAATCCTTCGAGGACGCCATTATTGTCTTGATTATGTTAGCGGTCGACTGCTCCTTCCTTGACCTGAAAGCCTCCCTGTCAAGGTTCGTCAGGCCTTCCACAAGGCCGTAAATTTCGGGGCCGAATTTCTCCCGAAGCTCCGCCCTGCTGATTTTGGTGTCCTCGATTATGTCATGGAGCAGCGCAGCCGAGACAATGACTTCGTCAAGGCCCCTATCGGCAAGCATTTTTGCAACCGCAAGAGGATGTATGAAGTAAGGCTCCCCGGATTCCCTGAACTGGCCTTCGTGCCACTTCCTCGAAAGCGCCGCCGCCTCATCGATGAGCCTTATGTCGGCCTTCGGGTGGCTTGCCTTCAAGGCAGATTTGAGTGCCGTAAGTTCCCTGCCGAAGCCGTTCTTCATGTCAAATTATTTCCACGAAACTGGTTTTAAATGGTAATTCTGGGCGCATCTTATTAGGTGCCGAATCTGCGTCTAATATCGCCAAGAGGATGTGGCAGCTCCCACACTTCGGAACACTTTTTGTGTATGCGTGAGCCTTCCGCCAGGTTTCTTTAGCATGGCCCGCTCAAATTGCTTTTTCACTTTTTTCTTGAGCCTTGGCCCGGTACGCCTCATAATCCCACTTCCTGCAACAAGTAAGTTTTTGGTGTTAATAAATGTTTTGTGCGAAAAGTGCAGGCTACATTTCCATTACAAGCTCGATGTTTAGCAGTTGCGCGCCTTTGGCTATGGTTTGCACAACGGCCTTCACGAGCGCAAGCCTCGCTTCGGCGAGGCCCTTTTCCGCCTGCAGCACCGGCACTTCATGGTAAAACGAGTTGAATGCCGAAGAGAGCCCGAGGAGGTAGTGCGCTATTTTGTGCGGGCTGTTAGAATCACGCGCCTCGCGGGCCTTTGCATCAAAGCCTGAAATTAGCGAGACAAGCTCCCTCTCCTTTTGGTGCGAGAGCGGGTATTGCTTTGGTTTGCCGATTCTTCCAGCCTTGCGAAGGATGCTCTGGCCCCTTGCATAGCTGTAGAGCACGAACGGCCCGGTTTCGCCCTCGAGGCTCGTGGCTTTCTCCCAGTTGAACACAATTACTTTGTTCCTGTCCTGGGCAAGCATCCCGAACTTTATCGCCGCGAGCGATATTTTTTTCGCGGTCTTGGTGAGTTTCTTTTCATTCCATTCCGCGTGCCTCTGCCTTGTCTCTGCAAGCGTTTTTGCAAAAACGGTGTCGAAAACCTCAGTGTAAGTTACGACATTCCCCTCGCGCGAGCTCATTTTCCCGTCCTCGAGCCTTACGAGCTCGTAAATTATGTGCTCTGTTTCGCAGTACTCCGGCTTTCGCGCGTTTAGCAGCTCGATGGTCTTTATGAGCTGCCTGAAATAAAAATTCTGCTCCGAACCCACAACGTTGTAGGACTTCTCCGCCTTGAAATGCTTTTTCTTCATTTTCGCAAGGGCGAGGTCCTTTGAGGAATAAAGCGCGGCGCCGTCGCTTTTGAGTATCAGGAATTTCTCGAGGTTGAATTGCGTGAGGTCTACCAGTACGGCCCCCTGGTCTTTTACCGCAAAGCCTTCCTTGAGGAGTTCGTTTGCAATCCGGATCCCTTCCTTTTCCACTTCGCTCTCGAGAATGATGTGGTCGAATTTCACGTTGAGTTCGCCAAAAATCCTCTTGAAGCACTGGACGCTGATTTTTCGCAGGTGCTTCCAGTCCTCCTTGAGCTGCCTGTCAGAGCCATTCTCGAGCGCCACCACCATTCCCCGCATTTTTTCCTCGAGGGATTTGTCTTCCTGCACTTTTTTTGCCCCCATCGCGTAAAGCTCCCCGAGCCACTTCCCCTTCTCCTTTATGTCTTTAGGCTCCTGTGCGTGCCCGAGGTTCCTGTAAGCATAAATGGTTTTGCTGACGTGCGGCCCTACATCGCCCCCATAATCCACCCTTATGACATTTGTGCCGGATTCTTCGAGGATGCGGGCTATGCTCTCGCCGAGGCAGATGTTGCGCAAATGCCCGATGTGGAAAGCTTTCATCGGGTTTGCCTGGCAATATTCCACTATGGCTTTGCCTTGCTTGCCCTTCCCTTTCGCCTTTTTTTTCGGGGTGAGGGCGCCTTCAATAGCCTCTTTTGCGAATGAATCCTGCGCCGCGAAAAAGTTCACGTAAGGGCCTTTAGCTTCGGCCTTCGAGAATGATTTCGGGAGAACAATTTTTCCCGCGAGCTCTTGCGCTATCTGCACGGGGCTCTTTTTCATCTGCGCCGCGAGCTTGAAGCAGGGGAGCGCGAAGTCGCCCATTTCACGATTGGCCGGCACCTCGAGCAGCTGCTCTGCGAGCCCTTCATTTACACCCGCTTTTGCGATCGCTTTCACGAGCTCTTTTCTGAAGTCCATGCAATATCATTCCGTGCTAAGCCTTTTTTTGCCTTTGTCAATCGTAGACGTGTCCTCTGTCGTCAATCCATGCAAACTTGATTTTCTGGGTGTTGAATGTATAGATTATCCTTCGATTTTCAACTCTTTCGCTCCTGAATGATTGAAGCGGCTTGTGCAATGGTTTTCCGAGTTCAGGATTTTTCACTATCTTTAATATCTTTTTTTTGATTAACTCCCTAGTCCTCTGGTCAAGTTTTTTGTACTGTTTTTCGAATTTCGCGGAATAAAAATAAGGGAGTATCATCACTTATCGAGCTCTGCAAGCATTTTTTTGACGGAGGAAAACTTTTTTGTTTTTCCTGCCTTCAATTCTTCTATCGCTTCCCAGAACTCTGGATTGCTGAACATTTCAAGGTCCTCAAGGTATTCCCTGAAATCCTTTTTGAGCCTGGAAGCCTCTGCCCGCAGTTGCTTTATTGCCGTTTTTTGAATCACTTGTACTCCATTAGCCATTTGGCCACCAATCTAATATTGCTGCCCTTCATGTATAAAATGTTTTAGTTGAGCCCTTGTAAAGGGCGCGATAAATGCCCTTTCCGAAAAGAGCATAATAATTAGCGGACCCGGGGGGATTTGAACCCCCGACCACCTGCTAGCTTCCCTTTTCCGCTAACCTTTTTGAAAAAGGCTAGAAGGCAGGTGCTCTATCCAAGCTGAGCTACGGATCCATTTTGGCTAAGAATCTAAGAGTTAAAGGGCTTTAAAAGGGTAATTGGGGGTCATTTGGCTTCTTTGAGCAATTCTTCAATGTCAAGGGGCAGGGTTTGCATGGCGGGTTTTCCGTCGCCCTTTTTCGGCCATTTCTCCTTGCCCCTGTCGGCGTAGAGCTCTATCCCATTGCCGTCCGGGTCGTGCAGGTAAATGGATTCCGAGACTGCGTGGTCGGCTGCCCCGTCAATTGGGTATCCCGCATCCACAAGCCTTTTCAGAGCGCGGACAAGCTCCTTCCTGTTTGGATAGAGTATCGCGAAATGGTAGAGCCCTATTTGGCCTTCCTGCGGCTTCCTTGCCCCGGGAGAGCTCCAGGTATTGAGCCCTATGTGGTGATGATAGCCACCCGCGGAAAGGAAAACCGCGCCGTTCCACTCCTCCGTGACTTCAAAGCCGAGCAGGTCGCGGTAAAACTTGAGCGATTTTTCCAAGTCCGAAACCGTGAGGTGTATGTGCCCAATCCTTGTTTTGGGGTGTATTTTGTGTGGTTTCATTTTCAAAACCTTTTGCACAGCTCCTGAAAACTTTTTTCGTATCTCTTGCACTGGAATTCACTGGTAGAGCATGCCGTAGTACATCTGCTCTATCAGCGCATTGTATTTCTGCGGCTGTTCCGGGGAAACAAATGATTCTATCGGCGCGGCGTAGTAGGCGACCCGCTCGCCCACCTGGCTTGAAATTATGAAGGGGAGGTCCTTTCCAAAATTATATGTTTTGCCGGCTTCGAGCCAGGGCTGGCCTGTCCCTTTCCCGAGCAGCTTTGCCCCGTAATCGAGCACAGCCACAAGCCTCGAGCCTTCTTTCAACTGCTCTACCACTGCGAAGTTCCCGCGGAAAGGTATTGAAGGGCTAAGGCCGTACGAAAGTTTGTGGTCAGAGTTCGTTATTTCTATCCTGCCAGCATCCTCGCCTTTCCTGCATTCCGTGAAGTCGCAGTAATTGCCCTTGTACTGCGCCCCGAGGAATTCGTCAAATGAAACCTGGTTGTTGGAATCCTTGCGCGCCCAGGGCCCGAGCACAATCGCCTTGCCTCCCGGAACCCTCTCGCTCTCAAGCAAATAAGTGTCGTTCTGCCCATACCTACCCCCGCCGCCCTCGCCCGAGCAGAGCTCGGTCCCGGCATCGCCTGTCCACACAAGCCTTCCGCCGGAGTTCACGTAGAACTCGAAGAGCTTGAGCTTGTCCGAGCAGATTTTTTTCGCCCTTTCCACGATCATCAAGTCGAATTCGCGCACGTTGACATAATTGAGCTTCTCGATGCCCATCGAGCGCGCCTGCGCCCTAACCAAATCCCTGCCGTTCAGGACCTCGACAAGCCTGTCAGGGTCCCCGAGCCCGGAATCGCCATAAACCACGAGGATGTTCGGCTGCCCGCCTTTCACGAAGCGGTAATAGATTTCGCAGCCGCCCGGAACCGCATTGCACCCGAGCAGCCCGGTAAAAATAAGGACACCCAGAAGGCCTGCGAGCAGCACCGCGAGTATTACAAGGTGGACAACGTTCGCCCTGAGCTTTTCGTCCATAAATATCAAAACGAGGGCTTTGTATAAATTACTTTTGCTTGAGGGAAAGCTCTCCGATTAGAAGCGCGAAGAAAATGTTAGAAATTATGTGCGTGAAGGAAAATGGCCAGACCAGCAAGAGCCCATCGCCGAAGTTCAGGATAACCTCGAAAATCAGCGTGCCGATAACCGTGTAGAGCACGAGCGTTCCTGTATCTGCCTTTCTTGCATATCCCGCCAAGCTTCCCGCAATAGCGCCCCCTATACCCTGCAAAAGGCTGTAGAGCCCGAAAGGCCCGCCTTCGAGGAAAATGTTTGAAAGAGGGTATGCGAGCAGGCCTATCAGAACCCCGGCATTCACTCCATAAGAGAGCCCGGCAAAAACCGCGACAGGGATTATTGGCTCAATTGAAGTCAATGTCGGGAACTGCTTTATGAGCACCCTTCCAATGACTGCGGCAAGAAGAAGTATTACAATTTCCGCTTCGCCTATGGTTTTCTTTTTCGGCTTTCCGTATTTTTTTCCAGAACTTTGCGCATTGTGCTCCGCATGGCTTTCGCTGCCTCCATGCCCTGCGCCATGCCCACCATTGTCATGCCCTGCGTGCCCGCCGCCTTCGTGGCCATCATCCCCATGCCCCTCGTCCCCTTGGCCTTCATGCTCGTCCTCGAGGTACTCGCTCTCCTCGTTGGCCTCTTCCTTTTCTCCCTTTTGTCCATGGCCTGACATGACTGATTCTTGGGTTGAGAAAGAATATAATCCTTGCCAATTCCGCACCGGCAATGAGGCATGCAAAGCGGCTTATCAACACTGGCTCGAAATAAATCCATGGAATTCACTGAAAAGCACGCGGAGCTGGTTGGCTTGCACTTTGGAGACGGCAGCTTCACTGTCCGCACCGGGACAAACCGATTGAGATTCCAGTTGAGGGGGGATGCGCACGAAGACAGGGCGCATTATGAAGATTTCATAATCCCTTTATGCAATGAGCTAATCGGGATTCCACTATTTGGCAGAAGTCTTTGTACTGTATTTGACAGGAAACTCAACAGTTTTGGCGTCTGCGTCGAGAGTTGTCGAATTTTGGGATTCTTTCAAGCGCTTGGAATTCCAATAGGGGAAAAACATGAATTGCCTATTCCAGAATGGATTAAAAGCAATAATGAATTCTCAAAGGCTTTTGTAAGGGGGCTGTTTGACACCGATGGAGGAATATATTATAAAAAAAACAACACGGCAAAAAGCCAGCTTAATACAGTAGGCATGCTTCACATATGTTCAACTTCAAAAGTGCTGATTTACGAGACTTCCGGAATTCTTTCACGTGTTGGCATCAAGCACTACATAAAGCATGGCATAAAGACCAACGGCGAGAGGGATTATTACAAAATCGAGGTTTACCGCCCACACCACAGGTCATTCCTCGAGGCTATAGGTTCCCACAATCCGAAACATTTGACAAAATTTTGGGTTGCCGAAAAATTCGGTTTTTGCCCTCCTAGAACGACCCTTGAACAGAGAAGGCAAATTTTAAAAGGTGATTTGAGCCCACTTTCATTTCACAGCGAGGGTACCGTAGCGGTCAACCGGGCTAGCTTGAGGTTCTTTGGTAGTAATTGACCATCGGGCAATTGGCTAGTGGCTTAGTGCCTTCAGCAGTTCGAATCTGCTCCCTCGCAATCTTTTTCTTTCTCTTGGAAAGAGAAAGGAAAAAGATTGATCAAAAAGAAAGAGAACCAAGGTGTTTACGTAAAAGAAAAGGAACTGGAACGTTAACGAAAAGAAAAAGAGTAAAAGAAATCCAGGAAAAGCAAGTTGAAATTCACAAATGCTGCTTTATCTGCTTTTGCCATGCGAGCAGTTCCGCCTCTTCGCCTTTCCTCGAGCCGGGCGCAATCTTGAGGCCATCCCCCTTGAACCGCGGGATGATGTGGAAATGTATGTGGTGTATTACCTGCCCCGCGGCTTCGCGGTTGTTTTGCAGCACGTTAAACCCGTCCGCCTTCGTCGCCTTCATCGCCGCCGCGCCGATTTTCTGCACAACGCGGATGAGTTCCTTGAGCTCGATTTCAGGGATGTCGAGCATTGTCGCATAATGGTTTTTCGATATGACAAGGCAGTGGCCTTTCGAGGCCGGGTAAATATCCAGAAAGCTCAAGGCGCTCTCATCCTCATAGAGCCTTGTTGAAGGTATCTTCCCTTCGGCTATTTTGCAGAAAATGCAATCGTCCAAATCAACACCTAAATTACGCTTACGCCGATGATTATTTAACTCAACGCTGAGAGCCAGCAATCATTTTTACCTACGCCTACGTTTATATTTTCAGAGTCTTGTAGTCAGTTACATTTAATTGCACTCAAGTTCTTGTTCGCAAATTTTGTTATATGCTAATTTGTTACAACAAGTTTTCCGCGGAACATTTTCATGCCGCAGTGGTATTCATAGGTTCCTGGTTTTTGGGGTGTGAATGTTGCCGTGTGCGGTTCGCCGTCCTTTGATACCATGTTTACATTGAAGGCCGGGATGAGCAGTTGCCTGCCGCAGCCGGAGCCCTTGTCTGCAGAGAAGATAAATTCCACCGGCTGGCCAGCCTTTACCGTGATTTGTGCATTGTCATAAAGCCCTGTATCTAGGGCTCGTACACTCACTTTCTGCGCATCAGGGCTATTATCCGGAGTATAGCTTGCTTGTGGTTGTTGGCTTGAACCGGTTTGGCTTTGGGCGCACCCAATGAGCAGCAAGAGGAGCACTAATGGCACAATGACTCTTTTCATGTTTTATCATCTCCGTTGTCTATAACTTTTATCATACTCATCATTCCCGAACTGAGGTGTTCGGCGTTGTGGCAGTGTATCATCCAGTCTCCGGGGTTGGAGAAGTCAACCAAAAGGTCTACCGTGCTACCTTTTGGAATGAGGGCAGTGTCTTTCCACACGAGATTTTTATTTGCCTGACCGTTCTCGTTTATCACAAGGAACCTGTTGCCATGAATATGTATTGGATGCTGCATCGGGTGGCTTGAAGCGCCAAGATTTTTGATGCGGATCTTTTTCACGTCCCCTTTCTGTGCTGTCCTAAAGAAATCCATATTCTCTTCCTTTGTTTTTGCATCCCTAATAATCCACGTAATTTCCGAATTGGTGGTTATTTCGTTTATTGGCCGCATTTCATCCTCCCACTCAATAGTATCCTCGGCATGGCCTGTCATACTGCCACTATGTCCCATGCGATCTAGCATCTTATCCATTACTGGCCAGCGTATCAATAGCTCGTATTCAAAATCAGGTTCCTTGTCAAAATATGGGCTGAATTTTCCGATTTCTTCTTTTGCGGGCGTGTTTTCCTCAAGCAGTGCGTAATCTTCTTTTGTCTGTAAAGAAATTACAGATGGATTGGCATGAATCATGCCGATTTTTTCTTCCTCCGGTTTTCCACTGAGCATGAAATAATCCCCAGCTTCTTCAAAAAAAACATCCACAATTGCCCTTTCAGACGGACCTATTGTGATGGAATTCGCAAAGAACGGCTCTGTGTAAAAACCCGCATCAGAGCCAACCACCTTCAACTTTGTGTTGGTAATTCCAAACTTGAATGGCCTTGCGTTTGCTGCATTCAGCAAGTACAGCCTCAAAGTTTCTCCCGCGTTTGTATCCAACCTATACTCGGTTTTGCCGTTAACAAGAATTGTGTTTCCGAACCTGCCCATCACTGCAAAATTTGTCTCTTTTTCAGGAAACTCTGGCAAGCCATTCCCTTCAATAAGAATGTCATCCAAAACAATTACTTCTCCCCTAACCATATTATTAGTGCTATTTTTTGGCTCTACGAGTATGGTTCCGTAAAGCCCCAACTCTTGCTGCTTGTCTTCCCTCACATGAGGGTGGTACCAAAACAGACCAACATCAGGAAAGTCAAGCGTATACTCAAAAAAGTCTCCGGGCTTGACTTCTGGTTGCGTGATGTCTGGGACACCGTCAAACCTGTTTTCCAGGCGCAAGCCATGCCAGTGAACTGTAGTTGGCTCCGGCAACTCGTTCTTGAAAATAACTTTTATCTTAGAACTCTGTTCTACTTTGAGTATCGGGCCTGGCAATTGCCCATTATACGCATAACCTTCAAACTTTTTTCCGCCCACATTTTGCACCACTTTAATAGCCGACAAGTGGAATGTATCGCCATTTTTAAGTGTGACCATCTTCTGCTCTTTGGCCATTGACAAAGAATCAAGTTCACTATTTGGCGGACCTTTGTTTGTCGGCAGTTGCAGGAAGAAAAAACCCGAAACAATCAAAACAACTGCAATTACAATAATTATCCAGTTACGCATTTCGCCACGATCCAACATTTTTCTGTTCAGTCATATTTTTTTCCAATTGTAAAATCCTGTCTTCAAAACTCTTTTCATGTTTTTTCTTTACTTTCTTTTTGAATAATAAAACCAATGCAAGGATAAATATTAAAGCGGATAGTGGGATGATTGCAATCCCAAAATTGACACCCAAAAGGTGCTCTAAGTTAATTAACTTGCTGGGCAATTATTGTTTCCGCACCCATACTCTTCCACTCCAAAACTTTAGCCAAATGCCATTTTTATTTTGTCCCCGTCCCTTATGATATAGTTCTCGTATTGCATATTTTCAACGCCATTAATGAGGAGACTCACTTTTCTAGGTTTTCCATCAGGGCACATGTCTCCGTTTTTCTTGTCCAGTATCACTTCTTGCGAGAAATTTCTTCCGATGCTTGACATCATAGCTCCAAGAGTTATTTGTGATGGACTTGAAACACTGCCTTCGATATGGAAAAGGCTGTCGTCATGGAGGTGGAGCAAATTACTTCCAAAGTGCTGGCCCGAAGCAGGCTTTGGAAGGGCGACATTTTCCCCGCAAATGACCAATGTGGGAGTCGCATGCCAATGGACATTGCCAAGGGGAAATGATAAGCTTCCAGTGTCATAATTTGCTTGCTTGGACTTTGGAATGGACATGAAAAACCACGCAATCCCAAAGGCTACAAGGGCTATTACTGAATAAGTCAATATTTTGTTGAAAAGTTTTTTCTTTTCCCCGGCGTTGATCGCAATTTGCTTTGCTTCTCTTCTTGTCTCAAGCTTTATCTGCCTTCTCTCATGCTTTGAGAGTTGCTCTTCAACCAATTGATTCACCTTCTTTCCTGAATGCGCCCAAATAATTGAGTGTGAACACTAGCAACCCTATGCTAATAAGCGTTATGAGCAAACTATACTGCGTGAGGAACACACTCACGCTAAGCGGCAGGAAAATCGCCCCGAGTGAAGCGCAGGCAGGGCATTGCGAAACAAAGAACAATGCAAGCGTGCCAGCTCCGCTGCTTCCGGCTCCCTTTACCTTCTCGTCCAATGCGCACGTTTTTGGCTGCCTCCAATTGTAAACCTGGAATGAAAGCGTGATTCCGAAGATAATGGAAAAAATAATGAACAAAAAACCGTTTTCCGGAGGTATTGTCGCAAGCCACACGCCAAAATTCTCTATTATTCCAAGCAACTGGGCGTAAACATAAATAATGGCAAAAATTATTGAAGAGGAAACCGCCAGGGCAAGGTACGAATGTTTCTTCAGTACTTCCAATAATTTCATTCCTGTCATGTTGCTTTCATTCCCGGTTTTGTCTAATGTAAATGGTCACTGTCCCCGCCGCAACCGTCCGAAAGGTTCCAAATCTCGGTCACTTGCTGGCCTGTAAAATTGCGGTTCTTTATAAAGTATTTTCCCAAGCCACCATATACATTCCATCGCCAGCACTTGCAGCAGCATGGGCCTTTTTCTTTTGAGTTTTGCATCGCATAGTCATATTCCTTTTGCTCTTCTGCAGATAATTGGATTGTATCATAATAGGAAGACAGCTTTTTTGCCAAGCCAGCCTCAATATCATACGGGTCCGAAGGAATCTCCGGGAATTGTTTGTACTTTTCAAGCCCTTTTACTTGTTCAGTATATCTATGCATACTCATTGCACTGCAGCAAGACCCCTGCAGCCTGGCATTGTCTGGCATGCTTGCAATGGAGTCTCGGTAAGAATTGGAACAGAAAGAGTTACCATTCCTGGAAAGATAATCAAACCTTGCAACAAGTGCATTTTCCCCATTTCCGTCCTGTGGCCCTTTATATTGCGCTGCGGCCGTGGAATTCTTCGTTTCCTGCGGTAACGAAAAGTAGAAAAAAACTCCAATAGCAAGGGCAGAAATCATGACTACCGCTGCCAAAAAAGTTTTGTCGGTTGGATTCATGCACAACATCTTTTTGCATTAGAGGGGGGTGAAAAGAGGGCACACCAAAGCAGTGCACCCTCTTAACTCATATTTTTACTTTAGGAGGCCATCGATTGCCGATTTGAGTACGGAGTATGGTTGCGCCCCCACAATCAACTGGCCCGTTCCGTCAGCCTTGCCTATTACAAAGCTCGGGGTGCCGGTAACTCCAATGCTTGACCCTTCATTGAAGTTCGCTTGGACAGCACTTGTATACTTGCCGGTGTCAAGGCAGGTATTGAATTGCGATGAGTTCAGGCCCAAGTCTTGCCCCCATTTTTTCACATCCTCTTTGGTAAGGTTTGAGATTGTCCCTTGGCCAAATTTTGCCTGTTCAGTGAAGATTTTGTCGTGCATTTCCCAATACTTCTGCTGGTCTCCCGCGCACCTTGCGGCTTCAGAATACACCGGCGCCATCGGGTGGAAATTTAGTGGAAAGTCCTTGTACACGAAAAGCACTTTTCCGGTTTCTATATACTCCTTGTCTAACTGAGCCTTCGAGTCATTGAACCATTTCCTGCAGAAAGGGCACTGATAATCAGAGTACTCGATTATTACAATCGGCGCGTCCTGCTTACCCTGAACAGCTGCTGCCCCCTGCAATAGGCCCTTTATTTCCGTGGTTTGTTGTGCCGGTTGCGGGTTTGGTTGGGGAGTTGCGGCAACATTGCCTGCATTGCCAGAGTCTTGTGACGGTGCACCGCCCCCCCGGATTTCTGAAATTGTTTTTGTGAGACCTGAAAGGCTATTGCCTACCCCCGAACCTGCGGCAAATATGCTAACTGATAGTATTATTGCAGCAAACAGTATACTCACAGGCAAATACAGCGCCTCCGCCTCAGATTTTACGTGTTCGCTCACTCAAAATCACCACCAAATTTTTCTTTATTCATTTTTTAGACCTCCATGTTCTTTGTTTTTATTTATTTCATGCAATTAATTGTACATTGAAGCGGCTGGCTGTCTTGGCTATTTTCAATAGGCGAAAAAAGAACAGTTGTTTGCTTTGAAAACAGTTTTTCTTCCGAGACTTCCGCCTGATAAGTATTTTGATTTGTTTTCAGAGCCAAAGTGACTGACCCACCAGTCTTGGAGAAAGTTTGCTTTTCTGATAAGAGAGCCAAGCCCATGAAAATGAAGAACCCGACAAAAAAAATCCCGAGGTACACGTAATTGCGTTCATCAGAGGCAGGATTCAAACTCATAATGTAACCATAATGTAACATAAGTATTTAAACGTATCTAAACTCCATTACCCGCATGGTCGCGGAAAATAAACTGGCATATTTTTTGCATAAGCACAAGTTTATGGGCGGATTGCCGCTTTTGGCTTTTTTTATTGTGTTATTAGGCACTCCGACGGCACTTATCCCTAACCCGTTTATCCATTACATCAGGATGACGCCGGTTACCTGGCTTGATTATTTTTTCCTTCTCACGACAGGCATTCTCCTTTCAGCCAATGTGATTGTTTTCCTTGAGAAAAAAACGAAAAAAGAGGGCGCAATATTCGGGGGCGGCTTTTTGGGTTTTTTGGCGTTTGCCTGCCCAATATGTAACATCCTATTGGTCAGCCTGCTTGGCGCAACTTTTATTTTGGAATTCATCGAGCCCCTAAGGCCGTTATTTGGCATCGCGTCAATTGTGATTCTCTTGGCTACACTTTATTTACAACTGAGGCAGCCGACCTGCAACGAATGCATGATTGGCGGTCAAAGCACACAATGAAAAAGGCAGGCACATTTTTTCAAAATAAAATTGACATTAAATAAACAACTGGAAACAATATTGCCTGGTGCAAAAAATAAACCAAAAGGGAATTCTTCCCCAGTGCCTGCAAAAATCCGGCCGCCGAGTTTTTCGGCTCTTCAAGTTGGAATTTTCTTTCCGCACCTTTGTATAATGTATCGCCGATAAACAAACCAATGAGAACTACCCCAAACCACGGGAACACCGGGAAAAAATCCAATGTTGGTTGCGGAGCCGCAAATCCAAGCCAAACCAGCAATGGCTGGTTGGTGCTGCGCAAATCATAAAACAGCGGCAAGGCGATTAACACAAGGGCAAGTAGTGCACCCAACCGCTTTTTTCCGGCAAACGGGATTGAAAGTATTATCGAGGCGCCTATCAGGTGGAGGATGCCAAAGTAAATGAAATTCTCCCTGAAAAAATGAAGGTGAAAGCCGTTATCAGAAGGCCAAACCCGAAAACAACCGCCCCGCGCTTTAGGAATCGCTGGGCGTAGTCATTTCTGTGCTTGTGGCAGGTTATGCTCAGAGCAACGCCGACAAGCAACAGAAACAGGGTGGCAGTGGCCTTCTGGAGCAAGCCCCAGAACCCAGAATAAATGTCCCCTTGGATAAATCCAAAATACCTCAAATCCCAGACAAAGTGGAAAACAACCATCATCATTACTGCCAGGCCGCGTCCAAAATCAATTTCCCAAAAGTGGTGCATTAACCTGCCTTTTCTTTATTAAAAAGGATTTTCAGAGGTTACCCCGAAATCTCACCGGAAACCAAAAAGCAAAAATGAGCTAGGTGAACAATTATTTGGTTTTATAGTTTGTTGAAGGCGTTAGATTCTGCCAGTTTTATGAGTGGAAGTATTGCTTTCCTGACTTTTTCGCCGTTGCGCGTGAGCGAGTATTCTACCCTCGGCGGCTTCTCAGAAAACGCTGTTCTGACGACCAAGTTGTGTTCTTCTAGCTCGCACAGCCTTTCAGCCAGAGATTTCTGCGTGATTCCGCCAATCCTTTTTAATAGGCCATTGAACCTGAGCGCGCCAAAGTTCCCGATTATTACTAGAATGCTCAGCGCCCACTTCTTGCTAAGAAAAGCAGTCTTTTCAAGTGGCTTTGGACAGTAGCCATTGCCCCTCATTCCACACTCGCTGTTCGTTACCAAACGTATACTGGTTTCCGGCATGAAACTGCCCCCCTTAAATTAATCAAGAACCACTTAATAGTATACAAAATAAACCAATTAAAAATGGAGGTGTTTCAAATGGACAAAACAAAATCCTGTTGCAGTGGAGGAGTATGCCAAGCCTGTGATTGCTGCATATGCATATGCACAAAAGAACTCAAAAAAGCACTTTCACCGCAAGCAAGAAAACTCTTACTTAAAGCACTCCAATGAAGAGTGACGCCAAATGATTGGAACCGAATCAAAATCAACTATTAATGCCATTGGCCTGGCACTCAAGTCCAGAAAACGCTTGGCTATAGGCATTATTTCAGCAATTGCAATGGCTTTTCTCTCCATTTACATTCCAGCGGCTATTAAGCTTGGAACCACAATTGAATCCCAAATTTCTCTTTTAACTTGGGAGAACATTTTACTCATAACCATTTTCTCGATTTTGTTCGGGGTGTCAATCGCCCTTCACAGTTATGCAATGAGCTTAAAGAAAAACCATGGCAATATGAGCGTGACCCCGGTTGGAGGATTTGCCGGCATCATAGGCGGGGTGTTTTCAGGGCCGATGTGCCCTACCTGCATAAGCACCATCATCAGCATATTAGGCCTCGGCAGCTCCACAGCCATTTTCATGCTCTCCCACAGGACGGAAATACTCGCACTAAGCGCACTTCTCATTATCACCTCGATTTATTTTGTAGGGAAAAAAGTAACACGTTTTTGCGACAAATGCAAATGAAAAGACAGGCTTATCTATTTCTGAAGCTCTAGTCTGGAATCAGGCATTAAAGGCTCGTAAAGCGTTTTAAGGAGAATGGCACCCGTTTTAAACGGGTGATTTGGCAATGGCGCTTGAAATAATTCTCACAATAATCTCCACATTGTTTTCGCTGGGGGCAATCTACTACTCGTTCATGCTTTCAAAGGAAACCAGCGGCGCAAAATACTGGATTTTTTTCCTAATAGCATCCGTAATGTTCGGAATAGCGCACCTGGCCTCAAAGGATTTCATGGGCTTTTCATCCGAAACCCAGTTTGTCGTCAAGGAGGTAGCTGAAATCGCAGGCGCATTCTCGCTGGCGTACGCTACTTATGGCTTGTATTCCTCTATGAAAAAAATCCGCGAAAAAATCGGCAAAGAACTTTAGAGGAATGAACTAAATGGACAAGACAATCCTCTTCTACTGGAGCAAAGGAGCCGAAACACGGGTCAAAATCCTAAATGCCGCCCACCAATGCAACAAAAACAAAGAGCCCTGCTTCATACAGCAAATCGCAGACAAACTAAAAATCAGCCATGTGGGCATAAAAAAACACGTCGACCTGCTGATAGAAAACGGATACCTCAAAGAAGTGAATCCAAAAGGGAAACCAGTATATCTTGAACTAACTCACAGTGGAAATGCAATACTTAAGGAATTCAAAAAATAGCCATTAGGTTTGTTATTGTCGTTTTTGTAAAAATTAATTCATAAGAAGGAATTGCCATAATTTCTTTATAAAGAGAATTTTGTCAATGCAAAGAGGCGATTGCCGTGGGGCGTCTAGGCGTCCTTCGCTCTTGTCAAAAATGTTCCCGTCAGGAAAGCTCCCGACATATTCAACCTTCACCGTATCCCCTTCCTTTACCTTCACCAATTCACCAACTCCTCCATTCGCATTCGCCCCCACATTCACTTCAGTTCCAGCTCCCTTGCCCTGCTCACTTGCCTGCTGCGAGCACCCGGCGAGAAGCAACGAAACAATGAGAAAGGACAGGATTTTGCGCATGCACAAATCCAAACCCATTAAATTCATGCTTGTTTTTTCGAAAAAACGGCGAAATCCCCGTATTCAAAGGCTTTCCCGAGGTTTAGGCCTTCGAGCGGGTAATTTTTCCTTGCCACCACGTAATCGACTTCGGGCAGGATTTGTGAAATGCATGCGGGGCAATTTCCTGCAACCGCCCTCTGCGCAAGCTCGTGCCTCGCGAGCAGTTGCGGGTAATACGGGTCATTTCCTGCTATGCGCAAATCATACGAAACATACCACTGCGATGCAGCATCGTAGGGGATTTTTTCCGCTATTTCAGCTACCTTTCCGCCATCCTCGAGAAGGAAAAGCGCAGTCTTCATTTCGGGGTCGAACTTCTTGAACCCGTATGCGAACGCGGTCTCTCCAGGTGTTATCTTCGAGCCTTCGCGCAGGTGGGTGAGCTCTGAAGAAGAGAAAAAGAGAATAAGTGAAACCAGCGCAATCGATGCAACCGCGTGGCCAAAAAACTTCGGCCTCGATTCAGCCATGCGCGCAATTACTCCGGCGGAGATGAATAGTGCGCAGAACATGGAGAGCTCAATGACCCTTCCCCCAAGCGCCCTGCCTGTCGCGCTCAGCAGCACTGCCAAAAGCGCGGAAATTATGAAAGATGAGAAAAGCAGCAGTTCCATTTTGCCGATTTTTTTTGAGAGCACGATGCCGCCAAAGGAGAAAATCCCCGTGGCAAAAACCAAGAGCCCTATCCATGGCGGGAAAACCGCGATGCTTTGCGCAAGGGATTGCACCGTGAGCGGGTGCGCGGCTTCAGCCCCGAAGTTGGAGATGTATGGGAGGTAAGAGACAATGATTGCGGGAAGCGCAAGCAAACCCGAGAGGAAAAGGATTGCGGTTGCCCTAAATTCGGAAAAAATCACCCCGCGCAAAACGAAAAAAATCCCCGCATAAAAGGCCACTCCCGGGTGCGCTGCCACTAGGCTTGGGAAAAAGATATACGCGAGAGCGCTCCTGTTTTCAACCGCGAGAAAAGTAGCGAGGAAGAAAACCGACGCCATCATGAAGGTGTACTGCCCCCAGTACATGTTCTGGAAAACTATTTTCGAGCCAATGAAAAGCGCGAGGGAAACGATTCCTGCTTTCTCGCCCCAAAGATGTTTTGTGATGCAGTACACAAGGGTTGCCGAGAGCAAAGCGAACAAGGCCCCGAGGCCCCACACAATGGCATTGCTGGGGATTGCGGGCAGGAGGTCGATTAGCATTTTCGCGAAAACAGGGAAGCCTATCTGGTACCTGTACCCGAGCTTCGAGAACGGCTCATAGGTTTGCGGCATTTTGTCGCCTATCGCAAGGCTGCTTATGTGCGCTGCGGGGTCGGCGCTCGCGTCCACAAAAGGGTGAATTAAAACATAGGGGTATGCAGAGAGCGCTGCGATTAAAATGCACAGCAATGCCGCCGGCATGCTTATTTGCGGCAATTTGATTTCGTATTTGCGGATTGCAAAAAACGAGGCCGCGAGCGAAATTATCGCGATTGCCCATGAAACCCTAGAAAAGTAGAGGCTCCAGAGGGAGAGCAATGTGGCGATTGAAATGAACGCGAGCACGAAGGCCAGCGCTTTGCCGTTATTCACTTTTTTTCATCCTCCCTATCTCCCCTCTCATCCAGAGCAGCTTTGAAATGAAGTGCAGGGTATCGGACAGCACCTTCACCGTGCTTTTCTTTGCCTTGTTCTGCATGTAGAGCACATCGATTTCCTTTATCCGCAGGCCAGCTAGCGATGCGCGCTTCATGACTTCGGTATCCCAGAACCAGTGCCCATCGATTGTGCTTTTTAGGACTGGGAGTATTTTCCCGCGCCGAAAGAACTTGCACCCCGCGTTCGGGTCATGCACCGGCATTGAAAGCAGGAGTGAAGTGAGCTTTGAATATGCATAGTGCAGCAAGTTCCTCGGCATATTGAGGAGCGTGAAGTCATAGTGCCTGTTAGCGCAGGCGACATCATACCCATCCTCTATAGCCCCTGCCATCTCGGGGATGCACGATGGGGCTATCTCGAGGTCGATGTCGATATACCCAACAATATCCCCGCGGGCCGCCCTTATCCCGTCCGTCACTGATTTGCCGCGCCCGGAGTTTTTTCCATGGAAAATCGCCCGTGAATTCCTGCTGCGCCGGATTTCCTCCTTCACGAGCCTTGCGGTGGAATCCGTGCTCTTGTCCTCGACGAAAATAATTTCATAATCGAGCCTTGCCTGGCCAAGGGCCTGGTGCAGCTTTTTGACCGAGTCCCTGAAAATTCCTTCCTCGTTATAGCACGGAAGAACAAGGGATAGCCCCTTTTTTTGAACAAAAACCACCTAGAATCCTTGCACCTAAGATATTAAAATCCGCATCTGCGGCCAGGCAACGGCATGGCCTTAAGCTATTGGATGCCGCGAAAGTTTTTTGGTATTTATGGCGGCCTGCTGTACTGCATATTTACCATCCATGCAATCGGGGTCTTGCGCGTTTTCAAACACTTTTTATTTTCAACGGGCACCATTTCACTTGTTTTGGTGATTGGAAAAATGGCACCCGGAAAAACTTTTGCGCAGGGAAAAAACGGAGAAAAGAAAGCCCATGACCCCAACACGCGCTTCGACCCCGAAATAGGCTGGGTGCCAGTAGAGGGCAGGTCAATAACTTCTTTTGGCGCCAAAAAAATTTCTTCAAATTCGCTCTACCTCGACCGCGTGCATTACTCCCCGCAGGGGCACAAGTTCATCTCCAGCATCCTTTATGATTACCTCAAGCAAACGTATCCCAAGCAAAGCTAAAACGGTTTTCCGGAGTTAGGGTGTTTCCAAAGTAGGATTGGGGCGGAAAAGCTTCCCCCTAATGCCATTTTCCACAATAAAAATTCCGGGCAAAAAACGTCAAACGCCGATTCCGCATATTGGTATATAAATGTTAATCAAGGCTAATATTTTAGATTAATAGAGCAAAGCGGGCAGCATCTGGCTTTTTCAAGGAAACCGGTTCTGAACTGCGTTATTTGGGGTATAATCGGCATTATTTGGGTTGTTTTAGGAAGGGTTTTTTTTGCTTGAGATAGTTTTTGGGATAGGCGTTCTTGCACTGCTTGTAGCCATAGCCTGCGCGCAGTATGTGCTAAGGCAGGACACGGGCACAAAGCAGATGCAGGAAATTGCGGGCTATATACGCGAAGGCGCCGAGGCCTTCATGAAAAGGCAGTACACGGCAATCGCTGTCCTTGCAATAGTTACCGCCCTGATAATTCTTGCAGTCTACACTTTTGTAGGCCGGGTTGATTTCGCGATACAGACATCAATCGCTTTTGTGCTCGGAGCATTCTGCTCTGCAATCGCGGGGATAATCGGCATGTACATTTCAGTGCGCGCAAATGTAAGGACAGCCGCCGCCGCGACAAAATCCATGGCAAAGGCCCTGCGCATTGCGCTGCTTGGGGGCGCGGTTTCAGGGATTTTCGTTGTCGCGCTTTCCCTGATAGGAGTTACCACAATATTTTACGTTTTCGGCGCGGACCCGACAAAGACGCCATTCCTCATTGTCGGCTATGCTTTCGGCGCTTCGTTTGTGGCGCTCTTCGCACAGCTTGGAGGTGGAATTTACACCAAGGCAGCTGACATCGGCGCTGACCTTGTTGGAAAAGTAGAAGCGGGGATTCCGGAGGACGACCCGCGCAACCCGGCAGTTGTTGCGGACCTTGTGGGCGACAATGTCGGCGACTGTGCAGGGAGGGGCGCGGACATTTTCGAGAGCACCGCAGCAGAAAACATCGGGGCAATGATCCTCGGTGTTGCCCTATACCCGGTTTTTGGAATAAACGGCGTTCTTTTCCCGCTTGTTGCAACAGCATTCGGCCTTCTAGCATCGATGGCCGGGATACTTTTGGTAAAAGCCGGGGAGAACGAGGAGCCAATGGCCGCCCTTAACCGGGGATATTACATCGCGAGCTTTCTTGCCGCCATTTTGCTCTACTACGCGACAACCACCCTGCTGCACAGCATTTGGTTCTTTTACGCAAGCCTTGTGGGGCTTGTGATGAGCATCCTTTTCGTCTACATCACCCAGTACTACACCGAGTACAGGTTCAGGCCAGTGCGCAGCATTGCAAAGGCATCAGTTACCGGCCATGCGACAAACATAATCACGGGGCTTGCCGTGGCGCTTGAAAACACGGCGCTTCCCGTAATAGTGATTTCACTCTCGCTTTTCATCTCCTACAGCTTCGGCCTGCAGTCGGGCGTCCCTAACGGAGGGCTCTTCGGCACAGCGGTTGCGACAATGGGAATGCTCGCAACCGCCGCGTACATACTTGCGATGGACACTTTTGGCCCGATAACAGACAACGCGGGCGGGATTGTGGAAATGTCAAAGGCCCCGGCAAACGTTAGGAGAAACACCGACAAGCTCGATGCCGCGGGGAACACCACAAAGGCGCTCACGAAAGGCTATGCAATCGGCTCCGCCGCGCTCGCAGCATTCCTGCTCTTCTCAGCCTACATGAACGAAGTCTCAACCCTTACAGGAAAGCCTTTTGTGGTGGTCAACCTCGCGAAGGTCGATGTCTTCATAGGTGCGATGCTCGGCGCGATGCTGGTCTTTCTCTTCAGCGCCTTTGCAATCAACGCGGTGGGGAATACAGCCGGCTTCATAATCGAGGAAGTGAGGAGGCAGTTTAGGGACAAGCAGGTGATGTCTGGGAAGAAGAAGCCTGATTATGCTCGGTGCGTCGACATCACGACACAGGGCGCGCTCAAGAGCATGGTGCTTCCCGGGCTTCTTGCGATTTGCTTCCCAATTACGGTCGGCATATTGCTCAAGACCGAAGCGATGGCGGCATTTTTGATGGTCGGAACGATTGCGGGGATACTCATGGCGATTCTCATGAACCAGGGCGGGGGCGCATGGGACAATGCGAAGAAATACATCGAAACAGGCGTGCACGGGGGCAAGGGCTCCGATGCGCACAAGGCCGCGATTGTGGGCGATACAGTCGGCGACCCGCTCAAGGACACAGCGGGCCCGAGCCTGCATGTTCTCATAAAGCTGCTTGCGACATTGACGCTCGTGCTCGCGCCGCTGTACATCTGATTGCAGAGCTTGTGGCAAGCGCCCTTTCAATCACTTTTCAAATACATCCACCTTGCTTTTTTCGCATAGGAAAGCCATTAAAATAGTTGCTGCTTTCTATTGTAAAAGCGTAATTACTTAGTATTTGATGATTGGAAAGGAGGTTGGATTCAAATGGCAAAACCTGCATTCGGCGGATACAGCATCTGCTTCAAGGGCTGCACCGATACAGTCGAAAGCGTTTTCGGCAGCGGCAACATAGCGCCTTCGGAAATGACGAAGAAGCTCTGGGTATATGTCAAGGCGAAGAAACTTTCAAGCAAGTGAATTTTCCACTGCCCCGCAAGGGGCAAAAGCTTTTATTTGGATTAACCCAAGATTAGGGCATATGTCCGGAAGGGCAACTATTCCCATTGGGCTGGTTTTTCTGGCAGGCGGGAAATGCATCTAAACAGGGGCATGTTCTGATGTCATTCCACGCTTCTGAAGCTTTTTCAACAATTGCGCTTTTCATCCCCCCTGCTCGTCTCGTTTTTTGTCTGGCGAAAAATAAATTCAAGCACGGAAAAACTAGGCTTTGCGGAAAGCAGGAGAAAATCAATTTCCATTGTTTCCGGGGTTTTGCTTTTCGGCTGGTTTTTTGCCGCTTTTGCCATCGCATTGCTCGGCCTGTTCCATGTCAGTTCAAGCTTTTTTTCCCCGCTGGTCCCCCTAGCGGTGGTTCTCTGCGGCATCGCAGTGGTGGCGTTGGTTCTTTTTTCCAGCACCATGAAACAAATCATCGGCTTGCTCCCACAGCGCTGGCTCATCTCATTGCAGCTATACAGGGTCTTGGGGGTTGTTTTTTTTGTGGCAGCTCGAGGCCGGCGCATTGCCAGCAATGTTTGCAATCCCGGCAGCCTATGGTGACATCATCACCGGCCTCGCCGCGCCCATTGTCGGGTACGTTTACCTGAAAAAAATCCCATTTTCAAAAATTCTCGCCGTGGTTTGGAATGTCTTCGGCATAATTGACATCACTATGTCCATATGCCTCGGAATCCTGCTGGTTTTCCCAGCACCGTTCCAGCTTGTGGCTGTGTCCCCCACCACTGAAATAATGACCATGTTCCCGATGGCCCTTGTTCCCGTCTACGCGGTGCCGCTCGCGTTCATGCTCCACGCGTTTTCGCTAAAAGGCCTGCTTGCGGAAAAGTGAGTTTTTAGCCGCCGGGGAGAGCGACAGAAGCGTATGCGGGCAGTTCAAATCTACAATTGTTTTTTCTCTTCGTTCTTTTTCATCCGGGCTTTGACAAGCTTCTTTATGAGAGCGACGGGGAGCTTTTTGTCCAGCGGAAATCGGACTGTTGCTTGGAAAGTTTCATAATCAGCCAGTTCCTTTTTGTGCTCCTCTATACTTGGGGTTGGTAAATAGAGCCCGATATGCGCTTTCGCGAGGGCGAAATAAGCCAGCCGCCCCTTGTAGGCATAGTACGGCATCCCATAACTGATGCGCTCCGCGGCTGCCGGTGCGGCTTTTTTGATAGCCACCCGGAGCTCCCTAAGTTTGCCCTGCACCTCTTTCGGCGCCCTCGCAATGTATGCGTCCACGTCTTTTGATGTTTTTTCCATTAGATCACATTTTCAAATATACTCGCGGAGAATTGCTTTATGCCCCATCGGAGACGGGACGACAACTACGCCCTTCCGAGGCGTTTCTCGGACGCGGAGGACGGAAGATACTACAATCAGTTCAAATCTAGCCTCTGTGGGAATTGTAGAGCAAAGCTCATTTAAACGTGGAAGTTTGGCATTAAAAGTCTTCCAAATCGTATGCTAGGTATCCTTCGTTTTTTATTTTTTGCTTGTTTTCAATGTGCTTTGCCACTATTCCGCATTTTACAGTGGTTAGTTTTTTGTTCAAATGGCCGGTTTTGCTTTCAAGGGTTTTCAAAATGCCGAGCGTTTCCTTGTATGACAACTCTTTCCATTTAAATTCGAAAGCGTAAAAGTTTTTTCCGTCTTTAGCTATACAATCTATTTCGTAGGCGTTTTCGCCTTTTTTTGCCCCGTGTATTGTGCCCCATTGCCTTTTTGCCTCTTTTAAGCCGAGCTTGTTTTTGAGGAATTCTTTTGCGGGGTTTTCAAAGGCCTTTCCGTAGGTGCTGTTCAGGTTGTTTTTGAGGTTTTCAATGAATTCCGGTTTTCTTGCGGCATAATCCGAATAATTCTTGTATATTTGCGAGAACCAGAATTGAATCAGGGGGTGTTTTATTTTGTAGATTCCCCTTTTTCCCTCGAATGGCATTTCGAATTCAATCAGTTCGAAGTAGTCCCTGAGTTCTTTTATTTGCCTTGTGATTGAGGTGGGGTTTATGTTCATTGTGCCTGCGATTGTGGATATGGTGTTGTTTCCGTTCGCTATTGCCTCTAAAATGGAGTAGTATACTCCGCTTCTTCCGCCGAATTCTTGGGATAGTATGCTGTTTACTTCATCTTCCAGTGCGGCGCCTTTTGAGAGCAGTAATGAATCCAGTATTTCCGCTGTTTTTTTCCCTTCCAACCTGAAGTCCTCAATTGAAACGAAGTATTTTGGGTATCCGCCGAAAATGCAGTAAAATTTTACCAGTTCCTCCTTGTCAAGCTTCAATTCTTTTGCAAGTTCCAGGCATGAATTCACACTTAGGGCTTCGAGCTTAATCCCTTTCTTTATCCTTCCGTATAGGGCTTCTTTGGAGTTTTTGAACAGGTTCTTCATCAGTCCTATCAATGAGCCTGAGAGAATCACGAGCCCGGGGTTGTTTTCGTTCAAATCAATGTTTTTTTGCATTATCCCGAAAACTGCGGGTTCTACAAAACCAAAATTCTGGAATTCATCAAAAACCATTGGGGGGGAGTTCCTTTTTCCAAGAACTTCAAAGAACTTGTCCCAGGAATCCACACTTTCGAGTTCTCCCAAAATATTGCTTTTTCTCAAAATTTCCTGAAATTCTGCCAAGAGATCATTTGATGTCTTGCTCTTGTTCACAAAAAAATACAAGCCGTCTTTTCCATAACCATGCCCCGTTCCATCAACAGAACCGTGGCCAGAACCTATTACGCGAAGAAATTCAAATAAAAGCCTAGTTTTTCCAACCCTTCGTAGGCCATACAAAGCCACGACAAAAAGCTTTTTGCGGGAAAGCGCTTCAATTTCATGGAGTTCTTTTAGTTCCGCAACCCTGTCCACAAACTTCATATATATTCACCAACTGAATTATTCAGTGACTGAATACATATTTAAACTTATCTTGGGCTAAAAATCGTTACATTTTTGTAACGAAAATGGCTTATTTTGTTACACTTTTGTAACGCTTGTATCTGTTAAACAGATAATATATAAAGCCGGCGAATATATGCCAAATTCTGGTATCAGAAATCTGCTAAGCTCCGTTGTTTCTCGTTTGTGCCACTTTGGATTTTGGCCTTGACTGTATTTATGCATTGCCGGCCCCTTTTGTGCATGTCATACTCCTGATCGAATACCGAGAAGTCGAATTGCTCTTGCTTTGTAATTTCTTGCATTTTTTGGTTCCCCGAAAGATTATAGTCCTCCGCTAACGTGGACGCTTATTATACTTTCGGATTCGAACTGAATGCATACTCGCGGAGGACGTAAGATACTACAATCAGTTCAAATCTATCTCTTTGTCATATACCTATAGCGATGTTTTTTTAAGAGCTTTTGAGAAAGTTCGGCTTTCGATGGTAAAAACTGCCCGAATTTTGCGTGTGGGTTTTTGCCCTAAATTGAACATTTTTAATCTTATCCACAGGGATATGATATAGTGGGGTTCTGCTTTGGGGGCAGTTATATTAACCTGAAAATGCCTTTTAAGGGTTGATTTGACTATGCAGGGTGAAGAGACGGCGCAAACTGTCAGGGGCTTGTTAATTGCTATTGCGGAGATTGATGAGCTCAAGAGGGGCGGCAAGGCCTTTTTATCCGAGACGTGGTTTCATAAGCTGCTCTATGATTTGAAGCGGCGAGTTGATGATAGGGAAATTAAGGGTGCGCTCCAGTTCTATTGGTATATCCACGGCCCTTTTTCTGAGGACGTACGCTACGAGCTGCAAACCTTGGTCGAGGAGAAAGTTTTTGAATCTAATTCGACTTTCAGCGGCAACGCTTACCGATTGAAGGTAAAGCCCAAGAGGGCTGAGTCAAAGGGTCTGGTTGTTGCAGGAAAGGTTTTGAAACAGATTTATGCGGAAATCAATCCTTACAATTTGAAGTCTTTGATGAAGACGATTTATTTGGAGGCCCCTTACAAGTTCATGCCACAGTATAAATTCAGTTATTTGGATGGCCTCAAGGATTTGAAGATGTTTATCGAACAAGATGAGAGCAAAAAATTCATAGAGGAGTACAAGGCTAAAGTAATTGACAATCTTTATGAAGCTGAAATCCTCCTGCCATCACACAAATTATACGCCACTTACAACCAAGTTTTTGGGAATATGGTTGGAGAAATAACTGCCCTATTGGCTCTATCCGACCAGCATGGCATTTATGCTATTGAAAGTGCCATCAAACTTAGTGAAGAAGCTTGGGAGTGTTTTGCAAAGGGCGTGAGGATAGAAAATCATGACCCTGCATACGCCCACAGAAAAGAGGCGTGGGGTAAAAATTTTGAAGACTCTCTAAGCGGGTTTGCTAATATGCTAGCACTATTCAGCCAACAGCAACTAAAAAACATGAGTGGTTACACAACAAAAACAACCCAAGAGCCGCCCCATTCAATAGGAGTCATGCGTGCAATTGTCTTGGGTTATCTCAATGAATGAAAACAAGGAGCACTTTCTGGACACAAGCGTAATGCTTGCTAGGGTTACTTACTGGAAGCCCGAGGACGCGCATAGGAACGCGAAGAAGTATTTTCTGGATTCGCGCTACAACAAGTGCACCAGCATTCGCGTTGTCGGGGAAGCCAAAGGGGTAATGAACTCATCGAGGCAGGTTATTGGAAAGGCTTTGCTCTGGCTCTTTGAGAACCAGTCCGGCATGTCTGCTATGAATTTTGAGGGCTGGGCTGTACGCGCAACTAGTGGCTTGTTCGACAGGCCTTTTGAGCAGAGGATTTGCAAATCGTTCATCCAGAACTGTGGCCCGGATATACTTTCGGCTATTTCGGGAAGCAGGGAAAACCTTGACCAGTTCCTTGGGAAAATCCGTTCCGAGATTGGGCACAGCTACAATGACTTGCAGACCTTGTGCGCGAACAACCCTGGGTCGGCAATTGCAAGGCATGATGACTGTCCTGTAACCTACACCTCCATGTACTCGGGCGAATTCCAGGCTATATCTACTGCCCTGAACCACGACAAGGATTCTCTCATAGTGATGGATTCATACTTCGTTTCAAAGAAAATCCGGCAGCGGGTTTCCCTGGTTACGCTTGACAGGGAGCACATGCTCTCAAACAAAGCCAAAATAGAGGCTGCCCTTTCAACCGTAAAGGTCTGCGATTTCGGCGC
Organism: uncultured archaeon; assembly: GCA_964373815.1. Taxonomy (GTDB): domain Archaea; phylum Iainarchaeota; class Iainarchaeia; order Iainarchaeales; family Iainarchaeaceae; genus UBA10205. The sequence continues at coordinate 35,392 of CAYJWI010000001.1, forward strand.
TTACCAGTCTCAGTAATCGTTTTCTCCTGTCTGGTTCGCGTTCCATTCAATCCGCTTTATTACCGGATATTTTGGCCGACCATACGGCTTGCGTTTGCGCTTTTCCCGGCGCTCCGGAATGCTTACAGCTTCACCATCTTCGAGAATAAATTTTCCGATGCAGGTTCTTTTTCCTGCCTTGCTTCTCCATGGTTTGAGGTAGTATCTTTCCTTTCGTTGGTTGCTGTAAGCGTACTGTGGCCGGCCCACTTTATTTTTCCGATTCTTTCTTTTTTGCGTATAGCTCGCATAGCAATAGCTCCAGAGGTAGTAAACCCCGTCTGGAAATTCTCCGAAGGTTTGCTCGAGCCAGTTCCTGAAGTCGATTTTATCCGTCCATCGGTTCACTGGGAAATCTTCGGGCGGAATTTCTGCGAGCGGGTTGCTCAAGTCAACCATCATGGGCCAGCCGGATAGGTTCTTTGTTTTTTGAGTTGATGGGGGCGCCGGCCATACAAAGAGTCGATGTCAAGCCTGTTTTGTTCTATGGCCTTGACTGTATTTATGCATTGCCGGCCCCTTTTGTGCATGTCATACTCCTGATCGAATACCGAGAAGTCGAATTGCTCTTGCTTTGTAATTTCTTGCATTTTTTGGTTCCCCGAAAGATTATAGTCCTCCGCTAACGTGGACGCTTATTATACTTTCGGATTCGAACTGAATGCATACTCGCGGAGGACGAGATTCGAACTCGCGCCCCCTTTCGGGGACCTGGTCTCAAGCCAGGCGCGTTGGACCGCTCCGCCACCTCCGCAATTTTTTTCTTTCTCTTGGGAAGAAAAGAAACCCTCACAAACATATGTTTGTGGGGCACAGCAGAATAAAAATTCTGCTGTGAAACGTTGATTAAAAAAGAAAAGAAACCCCTGCGAAAAGAATGCTGAAATAAGAGGCTTTGAAAACCATTAAAAGGCTTGTCAATCAATTTCCCGCAGCTCCTCAACCGCCCTTGCAATCCCTTTTGGATGGCTGAATATGAATGTCCCGGCTGCAAGCACATCCGCCCCCGCGGCAATGCATTTTTTCCCTGTTTGGGCGTTTATCCCGCCGTCGACCTCTATGCTGCACCCAAACCCTTCCTCGTCGATTTTTCCCCCCAGCGCGCGGATTTTTTCAATGGCTTTCGGGTTGAATCCCTGGCCCCCGAAACCCGCATCGACGCTCATCACAAGGCATAGGTCAACATTGGGGAGAAACGGGAAAACTTTTTCTGCAGGGGTTTTGTTGTTGATTGCAATCCCAGCCTTCATCCCGCTGCTTTCGATTAGTTCTATTATTTCCAGCGGCTTTTCAGTCGCCTCAATGTGGAAAATTGCAAGCCCACTCCCCGCTTCCGATATTTCCTCAAGGTAGTTTTCCGGCTTGAATGCCATTATGTGGGTTTCAAAAAATATTTTTGTTTTGCCCCTCAGTTCCTGCATCTGCTCGATTTTCACGCCGGCATTCGGCACGTACTTGTTGTCCATTATGTCCCAGTGCAGCCTGTCCACCCCGGCTTTCCCGAGTTCCGCGAGCCACTTTTCCCATTTGGAGAAGTCGGCATTGAGCACCGAAGCAGAGATTTCCGGCATGAAACTAATAGGCTTCCCCGCCTTTAAAATCATTGCCTTCACTCCAGCATTTCCGCGTTATCAATCCCGAGGCCGTCATTCGGGACAGAGCAGTATGCAATCCATTTCCCCAGTTTTTTTGAAAAGCACTTCGAGCGCACTTCGCCTACAGGCTCGCTGTTGCGCAGAATGCTTTGCGGCTCTTTTTCAAATGCAAGGCGCACGAGCCTTTTGGGCGGCTTTCCGCGGTGCATTATTTTCACGGTTATCTCCTGGCCGAGGAAACACCCTTTGGTGAATGAGACCGCGCCCTTCCAGTCCGTGTTCATTATCATTTCCGAGTCGAACTCCTTTCCCTGCATGGAAACCCCGTTCTCGAGGCAGTAGCAGTAGAATCCCTCTTCGCCCATTTTCCGCAAGCCCTGCGGCGGGTTTTCGGAGAGGAGTATGGAGCCGCCTTTTTCCGGGATTTTTATTTCCGCTGCCTCCCGCTTGGTTTCAAGATTTCCAGCATGGGGTTTTCCAAGCTGGGTTGCAGGAGCATCGCCGTTTTTTTCCTCTTTTTCGGCGCTCCTCTTATTTTCTGATTCCTGCGCAATGAAAAAAGCCTTGAGATTTGTCTCCTTCGCCTCCACTTTCCCGAGCCGCAGGTGCAGCCCCGCGTGCTCCCTGAACCTTTGCAAAAATTGTTTGTTGAATGTGATGTGCGCCCCTCCGCTCGCAGAGAATTTCTGGTAAAAGACGATGACTATTTTTCCGTAAACATCGATGAGCGCGTTCCTGCTTGCGGACTCGGTGTTAGTGGCTATCCCTGCAAAGAGTTTTTGCACGTTTCCTGTAAGCTTGAGCACGCAAAAGGGAAGTTCAAAATAGGCATTCATAAAAAGCACTTGTGGGCAACTTTTAAATAAGGCTTGCGGGAAAACAAAGGGCTATACATAACAAAAACTATGTTTAAATATTCAATCCCACAAGTTCAATAGAATAGCGTTTTTGGTGTTTTGAATGGTTTTCGTGAACTTGGACAAGAAGGCCCCGAAAGTCTCGCCGAGCCCTTACCAGAAGCAGTACAAGTGCGTCAACTGCGGCACAGTAATAGACAACCCTTTCGGCAGCATTGACGCAAGAAGGTTTTGCAGCACAAGGTGCAGGAACGAGTACTTCGGCCCGCAGCTTTGAAGCCTGATTTTGTAATTCCGCGCCAACCCTGAATAATAATGCTTATATAGGACTTTAGGGTTATTTTGGTCAATGAAAAAGCAATCCCTCCCAATACTTGCGTTAGCCCTTTTTTTCTCAATAGGTTTTGCCTACTCCGCGCAGCCTCAAAGCGGGCGAGTTTTGCCAGCAGATGGGCAGGGCGAGCCGGCAGGTGAACAAGGCGGGCCGGCAGATGGGCAAGGCTTGCCAGAAGGTTTCCCGAATTATGGCCAGGGCCAACCCGGCTCCCCGCCGCTTCCTTACAATGGCGGAAGTGAAGGCGGGTTCGACGGAGGGCCTGGCTTCAACGGCGGATTTGAAGGCGGCGGCAATGGCGGAATGGGGCCAGGCGGTTTTGATGGAGGGCTCAGGGGGAACTTCGATTTTGGTTTCGGGATTGGGGAGTCAAGCTTTGCCGACACAAAGCATGCGGGGGAGCAAAAAGTCGTTGAAAACATGACCGCGGTTTATGACTGGATTTCGCTAAACAGCACAAAGTTTGTCGAGGGGTGCAAGACCGACAGGGTTGCCCTTTCAGCGGAATTGGTCGGCATCATCACGCAGTCGCAGCAAGCCTCCTCCGTTTGCAAAAAGCTCGAACAGGAAGCCGGCGAGTGCAATGCAGATTCATTCTGCTCAAGGTTCAGCGCAGGCGAGATCCCTTTCCCGCCGGGGGTAAAGTCAGCCCTCAAAAAAGCGGGCATTGACACTTCCACCATCACCGTTGATTCTTTCAATGAAGATTTTGCGCTGAAAATGTGCCTCTCCTTCAGCAAGCCTGAAATCGAAAAGCAAAAGCAGAAAACCGAGAAGGCGAAGGTGAAGATAAAAGAGCAGCTCCCGTCGTTTAGGGAAAAATGCGCCAAGCTAAAAGAGTTCAGGGAGAAAGGTGAAGAGTATGAATTCAGGCTCCCGGATTTCGGGGTACCGCAATCCCAAGGATACGGGCCGCAAGGCCAGGGGCCACCGTGCCAATCTTCACCGCCGAACTGCCCGGGAGGGGCTAGGTCCTCATGCACCCCCAATGGCTGGGTGTGCGGCCAGCCGGATTATCCACAGCAGCAAAACGATTACAGGCCGGAGCAGCAGTACCAGCGTGAAGGGATGCCGCCGAATGATTACAGGCCGCCAGAGCAGCATTATACACAGCCGGCAGAAAACCGTTCAGATTCATCCCAGCCAGCACCAGAGCAAGCTCCAGCCCCCTCCCCAGAGCCTGCTCCCAGTGCGCCTGCCCCTTCAGGCGATTCAGGGACAGCCCAGACAGCCCACGGCGTAAACGCTAGGGTAAAACCAACAGGATTTGCAAGTGTTGAAGGGGGGAGCCAGCCACAAGGTTCGCCCGAACCTTCTCCGCAGCAAGGTTACAGAGCAGAGCCATATTCGGGTGGGGCGCCGCCGCAGGGTTATGGCGGCCAGCCATACCAGGGAGCACCACCACAGGGAGATTATGGCAGGCAGCAGTATCCGGGAGGCTCTGGGTCTCAGGGCTTCGGAAGGGATAATGGTTATCCACAACAGCAGGGGTTTGGAGGAAATTTCCCGCAAAATTATGGAAGGCCACCTGAAAACTTCGGGTTCGGAGGTCCGCAAGGCTACGGCCCGCAAGGCCCACAAGGCCAGCAAGGTTATGGGCCACAAGGCCCGCAGGGTCAGCAGGGCTACGGTCCGCAGGGAGGCCCGGGCTTTGGCTTTGGTGGCCCACAAGGGTATGGGGGGCCACAGGGTTATGGCCCACAAGGCCCGCAGGGAGGCCCTGGTGGGGGGCCACATGGAGGTTATGGCGGCGGCCCGGGCTCGCCCGAACAGCTATGCGAACTTTCAGATGATGAGCTTGTAGAGGAATTCACTTCGCAGTACAGCAATTTCGGCCCCAAAGAGGAAGACCTGGAGAAGATATGCAGGAAGGAATCCGGAAAAATCGTTGCCGACATGCAGAGGTTCAGGCTCGGGATTGCGGAGTGCAAGGCAAGTGTTGCCGTCCAGTGCGCCTCGAAGCAGGAAGCCGCAAAGAACTGCGCAAGCATTCAGGACAACCCGGAGGAGATAAGCAGGGTCATGGTGGAAAAGATGTGCAGGCGCTTCGGCGTTCCCGCTGCGGCAAAGGCTGACAATGAACTCTACAAGGTGGCAAGCAGGTGGTATGATTCAGACCCGGCACTCGCGGACCAGCTCGGCGACACCGCTGACAAGAGCACTGTAGACAAGAAGAAGCTTGGCATAATGAGTTACCTGTTCGGTGACGGGGATTACGGCGCAAAGCTCAAGACAAGGGCCGCAGAGCTAAGGACAGTAATAGAGAAACTCAAGGCCGCAGGAGTGAATGACGCGGAAACAGTTTCAGTGCTCGAATCGCAGGCGCAGTCATTCGATGCTGAAGGGGCAAAGTTCAGCAACTTCTTCGACATCTCAAGGCTGGGCGGCCTGTTCGGCGGATAGTGCCTAAGAATTAAGCTTCCAGAATGCCCGGCTTACCAATGTTTTGGCCCAAGGCCTGCGGCCCATGAATTCCGGAAAATAAATGGCGCGGGGAATGAGCCACCAACCGTCTTTTTTATGCGCCCTATCGTGCTGTTTTTGGTTCGAAATACCCATAGGTTGTCCGGGTCGTTGTTGCCTTTGTCCCTGTCCATGTGGTGGACGACTTCGCCTCTTCTTAGTGGCCTGCTGAGCTTGTCTTCTGCGACCCATCTGTGTATTGGTGTTCCGCTGTCTGAGAATCTCCTGTACCCTTTCTTGTCATAATAGTAATCTGCCATTTTAAAACCTCCAAATGTGATGGGTTTTCTAGGATTTTTATTTGAATTGAGGGTTCGGTGCCGGTGCGGGATATGTATAAATATTGGGTTTGCTGATTGTTTTTTTATGGATGAATATTCAAAGATGAGGACGGCAGTGTTGCAAAGTGAACTAGAAAAACAACAGTTGCATCTTGGTATGATTTCGCTTAATTTTAATACAAATCAAGTTGGCACTCCTGCCGAGGCGGAGAGGTATGATAAGGGGATAATTCGCAGGATAAAAACGGTTTCCGGAAGGCTTGTTAGTATTCTTGAAGAATTGAGGGAAAGGAACCAGACAGTTAAAATTGCTAACCTTACACATTGGCACCCGGTTGTACAGGTAACATTTGCAGCCAAATTAAGAGCCAGCAAGTACCCCCTAATTTCACAACTTGGACAAGGGGTCAAACCGATATTTACAAAGCACCCGAAGCTACCGCCGCATAACCGGAGATTTTAAACTAATTTTTTTCTTGAAGCTTCTTCTCCAGTTCAATCATCATGCTAACCAGAATCACGTGCATGCTCGTAAGTTTGAGCGTGTCGAAGTGTTTGATTAACCGCGGGACAGAGAGACCGTTGAGCTTGTTGTATGTGTAGAACTTTTGAATGAGTTCTTTGTTCTCTTTGGACATTTCCAAAGTGGATTCGAGCCAGGCCAATCGCCTGGCCAAATCCCTTTCGTAGGAATGTATGTATTGTTTCATGTTGAGTGCCCCCTACTCAACCGTACTTTTTAAAAGGGCACCGACTTGAACTGTCGGTAGGACGCGGGGAATGGGATTTGAACCCATGCTCCCGTGAAGGAACACGCTTTCCAGGCGTGCGCATTAGACCGCTCTGCCATCCCCGCAACCTTTTTCTTTTCTTTTGGAAAGAAAAGAAAAACGTTGACGAAAAAGAAAAGAAACTTCTGCCAACAAAACTCTTGCCAAAAAGGTATTGCATTTGGCTTGGTTTGAATGAAAAAGTGCCCGGTTAAGGTTAAAAATGTTGATTTGGAACGAAAAAGGCGGGAATTGCGGCAAATATGAAGAAGGTAAGCCAGGGATCTGCCCTCCTATGAGGAGTCAGTGAACCACTGTATGCAGTATGGCTTACCCCCTTAACTCCCAATACGCAATACCAATTACGACTTTAGTGTTTAAATATCTTCTCGTGGGGAAAATTTTTTTCGGCGGGCAGCGGAAATTATTTTTTAAGGAAGTTTTCCTTCACGAATTCCCCTATTTTGTCGAAAGCGCTGTCCAGTATTTCCTCAGGAGGCAGGAAAACTATCCTGAAATGGTGCGTCCCCTTCTTCTGCCCAAAACCTTCACCATAAACCACAAGCACTCCCTTCTCCTTGAGCAGTTTTATGACGAATTCCCTGTCGGATTTTATCGGGAGCTCGATTTTCGGGTAGGCGTAGAATGCACCGCGAGGCTTTGCGCAGCTAAGGCCCCCTATTTCATTGAGCCTCTTGTATGCAAGGTCGCGCCTCCTCTGCAATTTAGGGATGAGTTCCTTGAAATGCTCCTGCGGCCCGTTTAGTGCTGCCTCGATAGCGAACTGCACCGGCGCCACGGTCGAAAGCCGCAGCCTCGAGAGCTTTTTTATCCCCTCGAAATAATCCTCCATAACCCCGAGCGGGTCGTGCCTGTAAATCCAGCCTCCGCGGAATCCGGGGCACAAATAATTTTTCGAGATGCTTCCGAATGAAATCACAGGCACGTCCTTTGCGAGCGAGGCCATTGGCGTGAATTTTTCCCCATCGAAGAGGAGCTTGTCATAGGTTTCGTCCGCAAGCACCACGAGGTTGTTTGCACCGGCCACGTCGATGACTTTCTTGAGGTTGTTTTTTGAGTAAACGGCCCCTGTTGGGTTGTTTGGGTTTATCACCACGACCGCTTTAGTTTTCTTGTCCACCTGCTCCTCGAGGTGCTCTATGTCCGGCTGCCATTCATTCTCTTCGTCTAAATAATATTTATTCGCCCCTGTTTCGAGGAACGCGAGCTCTCCTGTGAACATTGAGTAGCCGGGTGTTGGCACAAGGCAGTTCTCCCCACGGTTGAAGAGCGCCTGCATGGAATGTATTATCGCCTCGCTTCCGCCGACAAAAGTCATTACGTCATCCACGCCAACATTGGGCGCGCCCATCCTTTTCGCATAATCAGCGACCGCCTTCCTTGCCCCAAGCGTTCCGAGGGAATCGGTATAGCCTTCACTTTTGGCCTTGTTGTCCTCAATCGCCTTCCATATGTGCGGAGGCGTGCGGTAGTCGAAGACCATGGGGTCGCCGATGTTCAGGTAGAGCACTTTCTTTCCGCTCTTCTCCACTTCCTGTGCTATTGGGACAACGTCCCTTGTCGCGTGCCTTATTCCCATTGCGCGCTTTGCGGGGACTATTCTTTTCATGGAATCAATCCAAAGAATAGGGAATGGATAAGTTTTTATATTACGGCGCAATAATCTAGCGGATAAGCATGTTCTCGAATTTGTTCCAGGCAAGGGGCGTTTCAGCGCAGCCTGAGATAAGCGGGCCGAAATGGATTGAGGCCGCGCATAGGAAGGAATCCGGGGGCCTTGGGCTGTTCAGATTCGGCAACAATGTGCTGGGCAAAACCCTCAAGTTCCGCGCTGTAACGCTTGTAACAACCCTTGGAATCACCTGGCTTCTCACGGGGAACCCGGTTACGAGCGTCGGGCTTACGGTCCTGCAGCAGAGCACAAACACCGCGGTGTATTACTTCTTTGAAAAAAACGAGCATAAAAAGTTTAATCCGAATTGAGCGTTCATAGAAACGTGGCACCTACTGCCAGGTTTCGGCTTCTTTCTTTCGGGCAATCTTGTGGCTTTATGCCAAGTCGGGGCCCGTGGCTAGGGCCGGTTTGCTGGAAACTTTTTTATATAACTACTCCCTAGTAGTGCCTTATGATTGAGAGGATAAAAAAGCTCGGCCTCAACGAGTACGAGGCAAGGGCCTACAAGGCGCTGCTCCGGCAAGGCAGGGCTTCCGCCGTTTCGGTGAGCAGGCATGCCTCGATTCCGCGCGCGAGGGTCTATGACATCCTTTTCTCGCTTGAGAAGAAGGGCTTTGTTGTCAAATCCGCCTCCAAGCCGATTGAGTTTAGCGCGGTTAAGCCAGTGCACGCTTTCGAGGCGATTTCAAAGGGCAAGAGGGATGAAATGGAGGCCTCCCTCTCTGAACTAAAGGCCACGGCCGAAGCCCTCCAGAAGGGCATTGGAGAGGGGCAGGGGCCTGCAGATGACGGCGCAGTGCTTCTCTTGGAGGGAAGGCTAGGCATTTACTCATTCCTCGGCCGCCAGCTGGAAAACTGCACTGAAAGCGTCGTAATTTCCTCCTCGGAGGATGGCATTAGGAGGAAAAAGGAGGCTTTTGAAAAGAAATTCTCCTCGCTTTCAAGGGACGGGGTGAAGGTTTTTTCGAAGCAGAGCCACGCCTCGCGCTTTGTGGTCCTCGACAAGGAAGCGGTGATGCTGTTTTTGAACAGTGAAAGGGAGCCCGAGGAAACAGCCAATGAAAAGGCTATTTTTATCAAAAGCCCGTTTGTCGCCAACTATTTCTACAATTCCGCGATGAAAAAGTAGCCCGGGTGGCGATAATGCATGGCCCAAACAAAGAGCCAAAAGAAGGGCGGGTGGAAAACCTGCAGCCGCGGACATGAGTACCGCGGCAGCGCATGCCCAATTTGCTGGAAAGGGAATAAAAAGGATTAATGGCCTAAAAATAAGCAAGGGGCAAAAAATAATTAGGGGGTTTACTGCGTTTTCTTCTTCGCTTTTTTCTTTTCGCTTTTTTCAGCAGTGGCCTCTGTTTTGCCCTCTTCCTTTCCAACCGCCCTATAAGTCGAGAATGCGATGAGCCCTATCACTAAGAGTATTAGCACTCCGAGAATTGCTGTAGAGAATGAAGCAAGGCCGAAGAGCCCTGTCCCAACATTGAGGTTTTCAGCGGCTTGCTGCTTGTTCTCGCCCGCGATGTTTTTGAAAGTTACGTTTCTAGTGAATGTCCCTTCATTGGTTTCAAGTGATATCGGCACTGTCGCGCTCTCGCCTGCGCCCTGCGGGAGCTTTACTAGCAGCCTTGCCTTTGTGGATTCCTTCGATGCCACGACCCTCTTCTCTGCCTGCACTATGCCGTTGAAGTCAAGGGCTTTTGCGCTGAGTATTTCAAGTGTCCTGTTGCTGTCATTGAAAATGTTGAAATCAACCTGGAATTCGTATGGCATCCCTTCAATTTCCTTTATGCTTATGTCCTGCACCCTTACATCGACTTCCCCCGGCCCGTATGATTCCTGGTTGCCTTTGACGAGCAGCCTTATTTTTGCGGAAGTCGAGAACCCGTTGTCTGTCTGTGCATTGATTGTTATGAAAGTCGTTGCCGGCAAATCGAACGGAGGTGAGACGAAGAAGTCCACTTCCTCCTTTTCCCCGGCTTCAATGTTTATTTTTTTGTCCACTATGTAAACGAAAGGCTTGTCCGCAGTGATGGTGACATCCTGGCTTGCAACTCCCCTGTTCTCCACGAGCAATGACTGTTTTATTCCCTCGCAGGTGGCTGCATCGAGCTCTGGGTTTGGAAGGAGTATGTCTATTGCAAAGCAGCTCGAGGATGAGAGGTAGTTGATGTTCTTTTCCTGGGTGAAATCGAGCCTTGCGGATTTCGCCTTCACGCTGAACTTGTTTTCAGCGCTGCCCTTGGGCGCGGTTGCGCTGAAAGGCACGGCCTTCTCCTCTCCCGCCTCAACAGAGATTGCCCCTGGGCCGCTTACCCATGGAGGGGCATAACTGATTTTGAATTCCTGCCTCTCGGAGCCTAGGTTGAATACCGTGAAGAGCTCTTTCTTCTCAACTCCCGGGCAGATGTTGAGCTCCGGTACAACGAATGCCGCGCTGTGGCAGTCCGAGACCGTTAGGGTGAAATCCTTTTCAAACGAAAAGTGCTCTGAAGTAAGTTTGAGCGTGAAAGTCTTGGCCCCTTTTGTTGCCGGCACGATGTCGAGCTCTTGCGAAATCTGCTTGAGCACATCGATTAGCTGCTGAGAGTTCTGCGCATCGAAGTATTTGCCCTTTGTCCTGTCCGCTATAACCTGGAGCTGTGCCTTGCCTTCCTTGTCTATGTCAAAGCCTACTGCATAGACCCTTATGCCCTTGGAGGAGAGGTCTTTTGCCGCCTGTGCAGTGTTTCCTGCGCATGTTTCCTTTCCGTCGCTTACAAGTATTACTGCCTTCTGTTTTGTGCCGGTGAAATCATTTGCCGCTGCCTGCAGCGCCTGTGCGAGCGGTGTCTTTCCCTTCGGCTTGAATGCGGAAACCTTGTCGGTTATTCCCGCAATGTCAAGCTCTTTTATGGGCACGAGCAGCGAGGAGTCTTCACAGAGCTCTCCCTGCCCGAAAATCCTCAATCCAAGGTCAACCTGGCTGATGTTATTTACAAGGTTTATTACAGCGGATTTTGCAGCGTCCATCTTGCCCTGCTTTCCTGATGTTTCAACCATCGAGCCTGAAGCATCTATAAGAATTTCGATTGCCGTGTCGGTTTTGCTCACTTTCGCTTCCTTTGCGAGCTTGCTCACGTCAATCAAGGCGTTGAGCTGCTCTTCGCTGCCGGGGTTAATCGTGAATTTTTTCTTGTCAAGCGCTGCATCGATTCCTGTGATGATTGCCTCGAGCTCCACAGGCTTTTCCCTGTTGTTTTTGAGCGTGAATTTGTAAACGGGTTTGTCCTCTACGCACACGCTCGCATCCCCTCCCGTCTTCTCGACTTCGAGGTTGTAGCAGTCCTTTAGCTGGCCTGAAAATGTTTTTGTGATGTCGTACTTGAATCCCGTGCTTTCGGCCTTTACCTTGAAATCATAATTTCCCCCAGGCTCTCCCGTCTGCGAGAATTTCACCGTAAAGGTGTCCTCGCTTCCGGCCTTTACCGACAGCTCTGTCCTGTCAAGTTTTGCAAAGTTTGCGCCTTCGAGCGAAATTTTGTATTTCTCGTCAAGCTTTCCGTTGTTTGCAATCCTGATTTTCCCCTCGCTCCCTGTTTCGAGGCAGGCTGAATACTTCCCTCCCTCAAACCCGCTTCCGAGGATTATCTGCGTGCCCTGGCCCTGTGAAATGGTGTACTGTGCTCCATCTTCCGAAAAAAAGTCCGGGTTTGGAAGCGATGCCTTGACCTTGAAATCATATGTCCCCAAATCCGCATCGCATGGGGCTTTCACTTTGAGTTTTACGGTTTCAGGTTCGCCCTTTGCGACGATTACCCTAGCGCTTTCGAGTGTGTACCATGCCTTGGGAATGCCTTCGATGCCCAAATCCGCCCTTTCGGTATTCTGGTTCGGCACTTTTGTGCGGTTCGTGACAACGATGTCGTATGTTTTTTCCTCGCACTGCGTTGCCTCCTGCTTTGATGGCTGCACATCCACGTCCACGAAGTGCCCCTGGCCAAGCTCTACTGAGCAGGTGGCTGAAACTGTTTTTCCGTTCTGCACCAAGAGCTGCGCTGTATATTTGCCGGGGCTTGCATAGCAGTTCGCCACCGCGAAAACCCGCAGGTTTTCACACTCGCCAGCTTCGAGGCTGAACTTGTTCGGTATTACATTGAACCAGGAAGCAGCTGCGCCGTTGAAATAAGCGTTATAATTTTCGGTTTTCGAGGAATCGTTGCACAGTTCGAGTTCGCTCATTGAAAGCTCGCACTGGATATTGGTCGAATCGCACGAGCCGCTAAGCTCCGAGCCGTGTGCGTATGCTCCTAGTATCACGAACGCGATCCCGATTATGATTGCACGTATGTCCATGTTTTCGCCTATATAGTTCCTACTTGTTACTGTTAAGTAGTGACAATACTATAAATGCTATTACAAGAACAATTAAAATGATAACCCCTGCGGCAAATGCCCCATTGCTTCCGAGCACTGCAAGCCCTGAAAGCGCGCTTCCGCCCCCCTGCTGGCCTGCTGCCTTGCCCGCAACGGTTATCTTAATTGGCTTGGTTGAGGCATAGCCCTTTGCCCGCACTTCAAGGGTCGCGTTGAAAACCCTGTCAGAATCGGTTTCAGAGGCGCTCACAAGTCTTGTGAAAGTCCTTGTCTGGTTCGGCCCGATGTTTCCAAGTGAAATAGGCAGTATTACTGCGCCTTCTTCAGAGCCATAAACCCTCACCCTTACGTCTTCTAGTGCTCCTGCAAGGACGTTCTTTATGGTGAATGAAAGTTCCTTCTCTTCAGCGGAAGCAAGCCTTACTTCCGAAGGATAGCTAAGTATTTCCACTCCTCCAGCCTGCGCGTTTGTTTCGGCGGCAACTACCCTAAACCTTAGCTCTTCGCTCTGCTCATCAGAGCCGCTCTTTGCGCTAAGCGTTATTGTATAGTTGCCTAGCTGCGCATCGAATGCCGGGGAGATGAAAACGTAAACCTTCTCTTCCTTTCCTTTCTTGACGGTTATTTCCTTGTCAGTTAGGGTTGCATTTATCGAAGCGTCGACACCTTTTAGCGAGAGCCTGGCTTTTTCATCGAAAGCCCCGTTGTTTCTAAGCACTACCTCGAAGACCTGTCCCGCCGTTGCGGAGCATGCCCTTGCCTCGAAATCATTGTTGGCTATGAGCATCTCGAGCTTGTGCTCATCCCTTATGTCAATTTCCGCTTTCTTGGTTTCGGTTTCCTCCGCGCTGCGGCCGGTTACTTTCACTTCGTGCTTCCCGAACTTTTCAGTATCCTTCGCCTTCACGGTGAGTGTTACTTCCTTTGTCCCTTTCCCTGCAAGAAAAACCCTCGAGGAATCTAGCCTTGCCTCAATGTCGCCGTCAACCCCGAGTGTCACGAACTGGCCCTGCTCTATTTTGCTTTTGAGTATTACGCTAAGTTCCTTCCCCTCCCCCCTCTTCATGGATTTTCTTGCAGGCGTTATCGTGAGGTCGAACTCGTCCTTTCCGCATTCAATTACCCTTATGCGTATTTCCCTTTCGACGAAGTAATCCTCGCTTCTCGCGAACACGGGTATTGTGTAATCAGTGAAAGCGGTAGTGTAATTAGTGTTTATCGAGAGGCCCACTTCCTCTTCATCCCCGCTTGCAAGCCTTGTGGCTGGGAATTCGAATACAGGGAGCAATAGCTCGTGGCTAGCCCCGAGTGAAATCGTCTGGCCCCTTCCTGAATTGTTTTCAAGCCTTATTTTTATTTCCTGCGTATAAGGCTGCCTGCAGATGAAATAACCGTCCAATCTTTCTATGTTTATCGGCGAGTCGTCATCTATGACTTCGGCCCTGATGTTTTGCCTTATTGCACTGCCCTCGCCGTACAAAAATTTTGCCTGCACATCATAAACGTCTGTTCTCGCGTCCGGGAAGGCGGTGATTGTCATTGTTACCGAAGTCCTCTCGCCGTTGCCGAGGCAGAAAGAATTCCCCGGCACTTGCGCTTCTATTTCGTGCCTTTCGCTGTTTCCAATCTGTGCATCCGCGGTAAAGCACTCCCTCTTGCCGCTGTTGTTGCTAACCGAGAGTTGCACGTTTATCGACTGGCCGGTTTCGAGGAAAACCGAGTTCCTGTCAGAAGAAACTGTTATCGCTTTTGAGGGCTGCGATTCTGAAACATTGATGTTGAACTCGTCGCTGTCGCCAAGCCCTGCGGGGTTTTGCGCCCTTACTGTAACCGTGCTCATGCCTGCGCTTGCAGGCTCCGGCGCGTTGCAGCTTATGAAATAATTTTCCTGCAGGAAGCAATCCACAAGCTGGGTGTCACTTTGCTTTTCAATGCTGAAAAACATTTTATCGGATGAGTATGCGGGGTCGCTTACATAATTCCTCAAATCAGCGAATTTTACAATTGGCCCTGAATCCATCCCCACTGAAATGTCCTTAATGCCATCAAAATCCGGTGCCGCGGCCGCAAGTGCAAAGCCCGCGCAGAGCAAAACCACCATGGCGGACATGATTCCCTTCATCATTTACTTCGCCCTCCCTTGTTTCTTCCCGGCCGTGAGGATTTTCACCATTCTCGCTATGAATGCTATGAGCAGCACAGCCGCCACAAGCACGAGCACTGCATCCACCAAAAGTTCGCCACCTGCAATTCCGCCAAGGCCGAATACCGCAAAACCGGTTGAAGCGTCCGCACTGCCATTGCCTTGCCCGTACTTTATTTTCGCAGGTTCAGAAACCGTCGCCGGATTTGCAACGCCTTTGCATGTGAATTCGAATTCGGCGTCCGCCTCGAAGCCGCTGCCAGATTTAACTGTAAGTTCATAATCCCTTTTCTCGAAAGCCCCGAGGGAAAATTCCTTCACGCCCTCTATTGCAGCGCCGCTTGGCAGGCCTTTGACTGCAGAGAGCTGCACGGTTTTGCTTTTGTATGACTTGTTTTCAAGCGAAAGTTTTATGCTGCCGTTTTCCTGCGCCGTTATTCGCGCTTCGAGCGGGCATGAATCCTCTTCAAAAAAGGTGATGGCGATGTTCTTCTCCGCCCTGTTCCCCCCGAGGTCTATGATTATTGTTCCGGTGTAGGTGTTTCCCTCGAGCCCCTTCTTCGGGAAAACCTTGACAACCACTTCTCCCTTGTTGCTTTTTGCGGCAACGAATGCCGGCCCCTTCACTACGGAATACTCCGAAGGGAAGTGGAATTCAACTGAAAGGGGGAGCTTTACGCCCGAAGCGTTATCCACGAAAAATGAGAGTTTGTAGGCCGATTCGCCTACCATTATGCTGTTCTCAAGGCCTGTTACGCCAGCGCTTGCGCTAGCGCAAAAGAGAAGAATTGCAGCCAAAAACCCCAAAAGCCTCATGTTGTTCACGTGTTCACTAGAAGTTATTATACTACATATGTCCAAACCTTTATTTAAATGTTGATATTAACGTTAATTAGTTAATTTGCTTTAAGTAGTGAAAGAACGCCTATTACTGCCAATACAACGAGCACAATGCCGCCAACAGCCATCCCTACAGTCGATGCAAGGGAGGCAAACCCTGTTGCTCCCGAGCCCTGTGCCTGCGCTTTCTTGGCATCAAATGAAACCGGGATGCTTTTGCTTCCCGAATCAGCATTAACCCTAAATGTCGCCTCTACCTTCCCTTCGTAATCTTTTGCATCCACCGCAACCTCTACCTTCTCCCCTGTCCGCCAGAGCTGCTTTTGGAGTGCGCCCACTTTCACGCCCGCGGGCACGCCTATTGCTGTAATCGTTACGTTGGTGAGGTCATCACCGGTGTTCTCAAGCTCTATCTTGCCAGCCCCGCTAACAGTATCGGGCTTGGCTGAAACCCTCACTTCAGGCGCCCTCTTTTCAGGCTCTGCAGGTGCTGGCTGTGGTTGGGGAGCCGGCTGCGGCGAAGGCGGCTGTCTTGAGCTATCTTCCACAGTCACGTAGAAATTATCCGAAATGGCCGAAGCCGAGCAGTATCTTCCGTCGCTGAACCTTCCTGCAACTGAAACATCAACGCTTCCCCTTGTGCCGGATGAAACACTGCCTGCGCTTATTTCAACGCCGATTGTTTCACCGCTGTTCCTGCCAACGCTTGAGGGCTTGCTTTTCACCCTTGCAGAGAACTTCGGACTTGCATCCTCCACTTTCACAGAATCAATCGAAAAAGTCCTGTTGGAGCTGTTTTCAATCCTGACATTCTTCGTGGTTTTGGAATCCTCATTTACGCTCACGTCCGGCGCGCTAAGGGTTATGTCATTGCACGCGGCGCTTCCGGAGCCTGAGCTTGAGCCGTTGTTGTTTATTTCTACCCTGAAGCTCTTTGTCACGCTGCCGAGGCTGCATTTCCTGCCATCCGAGAACTCCCCCTTGAGCTTGAGCGTAACAGTCGCTTCGCGGTCCTGCACGGTGTTGGTGCTCACAAGGTCCATGCTAAGGTCAGATGAGTCGTTCGCGCTTATGCTTGCCGGGGCATCGAAGTTCTCGGCCTTCAAATATGAGCTGTTGTCCGAAATGCCGGCATCGGTCACCTCAAAGTCCTGGTCAGAGTCATTCCTAACACTAAAGCTCACGTTTTTCGTCTCATCCTCGTCCATGAAAACTGTTGAAGTGGAAACACTTATGTCCGAGCATGTGCCGTTGCCCTGCCCGCCCACATTCACAGTGAAAGTGTCGGAATCTACCCTGTTGCGCGTGTTTTCAACTTCTATTGTAATGGTGCTCTCGCCGGTGCTGTTCCCCCTTGGGCCTTCGCATTCGAAGTACCTGTCGCCCACTATGCGGCAGAATACCAGTGAGGTGTCGCTCTGCCTTGAAATCCTGAAGTCAAGCTGGTCATCGCTGTCAAAGTCATCCCTCGCGTATGAAAAGAGGTCGATTAGCCTGCTGTTGTAGCCGTCGTTTTCCCTGATGTCAATGTCAGGCAAGCCGCTTATTGAAGGGCTGCTGTTTCCAGTGCCCTCGGAGAAAACCCTTACATCGAAAGTGTCAGTCGCGCTGAGCCCGCTTGTATCGGTAACCCTTACTGAAATTGAATTCGTCCCTGTCCTGTTGGTGGAAGGCGCGTCGCAGTCAATGAACCTCTGCGAGTCCACAAAGCAGTTCACGAGAGAGGAATTGCTCTGCGAAGTGACTGCAAAAGAGAGCCTGTTGTCCGCATCTTCGGCATCGCTTGCATAGGCCCAGAGGTCTATCGCATCGTTTCTCGAGCCCGAATTCTCCCTTGTGTCAAGATCCGGGATTCCGCTCAATACTGGCGCGTTGTTCCCGGGATTTCCGCTCACAGTGGCAACAAAGACATCGGAGGCCGATGCCCCATTAGTGTCCATTGCTTGGACAGTGATCGTGTTAGAGCCTGTCTGGTTTTGTGTAGGCGCATTGCAGCTCACGTACCTGTTGTTGTTTATCGTGCAGCTTATGAGCCCCGGGTTGCTCTGCGAGTTAATCGTGAAAGTGAGCCTGTCATCGGAATCCTCTGCATCTGTTGCGTAAGCCCAGAGGTCGGTTATGTTTGCCCTAGCATTTGAGTTGATGGCGAACTGCACGTCAGGGACATTGGTTATTGCAGGAGAGGTGTTTGCAGGCGGATTTGGTCTTACGACAGTAATTGATGCCCTTCCGCAGCTCTGGCCGAAAAGGGTTGCGTTGCGGTCCATCTGCCAGAGTGCTTCGTAATTGCCGGCGCCTGAAGGCGCCTTTATGGAAAAGCTGAATGCCTTTGAATCCAGCGGAACAACGGAGCCTGAACCGATTGCCATGCCGCTCGAAGCTGAGCCAAAGGTTGTGCCCTGCAATGAGCGCAGGGTGTACTTGTTTGTGTCATTCCATGCCTCAGTGCCCGTGTTTTTGAGGGTGACAGAAACATTGTAGTTTTCATCTGCAACGATGAATTGCGGGATGCTTGAGGATATGCACTGCGCATCATTGGCGGCGCTTACAAAAACACTGGCCATTACCAAGGCCATTACTGTCAAAAATGCTTTGCCGAAACCCATAAACCTACACCATTAATTCGTTACTATTAAGTAGTGACAATGAAACTATTTAAAGCTATGGTTTTGGGCAGGTTTTACGCCTGTGCTGCAGAAAGCCAACCGCTTAAGCTGTTGGATGAATGCAACCAATGGCACAGGCGTGTCTTCCAAACATTCAGGCAATAATTTGAAAGCCCACGCCTTTAGGCGTGGGTCTTTTTACTCATAATACTTTATTTCTTTTCTATAAGCGCATTCAGCAAGTCCGATTTGGTTATTATCCCAACAACCTTCCCCTTCCTTGCAACCAATACCCCGGGGTTGTTTTCTAGCAATCCGGAAATCGGCCTGAATGGTGTGTCTTCACGCACGGTCGGCATGGCTTCGGCCATGAACTCGCCTACCTTTAGAACGCTCACTTCCTCCATATCCTTTGCGCTGTTCATCCTGTCAAGTATCGCCTTTTCGGAAATCGTGCCGAGGTTCCTTCCGTCCTCGATTACCGGCAGCTGGGAGACCGCGTGCTTTTTCATCATCCTCGCAGCCTCCTTGAGGTTTGCATCCCTGCTTACGCCTATCACTTTTTCTGACATGAAATCCGCGGCCTTTGCCTGCGCCTCATTGTGCAGCGATTCGAAGAAATCAAAGAGCCTTTTCGCGTTCGAATAGGACGGCACTATCGCCCCCGCCTCAATTTTCGCAATCAATGACTGGCTAACGCCCGTGCGCACAGCCAGCTCGTTTTGCGTAATGCCGAGCTTTTTCCTCTTGGCCTTTAGTTCGGAGAGTTCTGGGAGCACCATAAGGCCACTTATTCCTATGTGAATATTTTATGCAGAAATTATTATTAATGTGCCTTTGCACATAATATAGGGGCGTTTTTGGAGGTTTTTTTGGATGGCGAGGAAATATCTTTTCAGTTCGGAATCGGTTACGGAGGGGCACCCGGACAAGATGATGGACCAGATCGCCGACACGATATTGGACGAGATGATAAAGGGCGACCCAAATTCGAGGGTGGCTGTTGAATGTGCAACCAAAACCGGGCTGATACTGGTGTTTGGCGAAGTGACCACCAAAACATACGTCGATATCCAGGCAACCGTGAGGAAAGTCATCAGGGAAATAGGCTACAACAACCCATCATACGGCTTTGACTGCGACGCTTGCTCTGTTTTGATTTCACTTTCAGAGCAGAGCCCCGACATAGCCCAAGGTGTGAATGAGGGCTCCGGCCTTGACAAGGAGCAGGGCGCGGGGGACCAGGGGATGATGTTCGGCTATGCCACAGACGAAACCCCTGAACTGATGCCTCTGCCTATAATGCTCGCGCACAAGATTACGCAGCGCCTCGCGCAGGCGAGAAAGAGCAAGGAAATAACCTTCCTGCGCCCAGACGGCAAGAGCCAGGTGACGATTGAATATGTTGACGGAAAGCCCGTGAGGGCCGATACAATCGTCGTGAGCGCGCAGCACGATGACGTGCCGTACGAACAGGTACGCGAAGCGATAATAGAGAAAGTGGTAAAGCCTGTGTGCGGCAAATGGGTGGATGATAATACAAAATTCTTAATCAATCCCACTGGAAGGTTTGTAATCGGCGGGCCAGTGGGCGATTCAGGGCTTACCGGGAGAAAAATAATAGTAGACACTTACGGCGGAGTAGGCCATCACGGCGGGGGAGCGTTCTCCGGCAAAGACCCTTCAAAGGTCGACCGCTCTGCCGCATACTTCGCCCGCTATGTCGCAAAGAACATTGTTGCCGCGGGGCTTGCGCAGAGGTGCGAGATACAGGTCGCATACGCTATTGGGGTTTCGGAGCCTGTTTCAATTTTCGTGAACACCTATGGCACAGGAGAGCTGCCGGATGAAGCGCTCGAAGCCCTCGTGAAAAAAGTTTTCAACTTCAAGCCAGCGGCGATAATAAAGCACCTCAACCTCAAGAGGCCGATTTACCGCAAGACCGCGGCCTACGGCCACTTCGGAAGGGATGATGCGGATTTCACTTGGGAGAAAACCGACATGGCAGAGGAGCTGAAGAAGGAAGCTTCGGGCTTGCTTGCAAAGGCGAGGAACTAGAAGTCGAAATCGGCAAAAATTCTTTGGTTCCAAGAAAGGGCTGCGGCCAAGGCGGGGCATAAAGAATTAAAAACAGGCTCTCCTATCCTAATACTGTGGTCAACTGATGCGCAGGCACGTTAGGGATGCTGTCTCTCGAGTAAAGAGCCAGCTTGTGCAATCACACAGAATCCCCAGGCACAAAACAGCGGGCATGATTAGAAAGGCGGCTGATGTGCGGGGAAAGTTTGTTTCTTTTTTTGAAAGGGTCAGGCTGCTGTATAGGCTGCAGTCGTCCTCAAAACGAATTGAAGGCATGATGAACTTTGTCCAGTTGGCAGAAAGGCAAATAAAACACATTGACCGGCAAGCTGAAAATTACCCGGCAATGCAGCCAGAAGAATTGGTGAGGCTGATGGCTGACAGGGAGAGCGCGGAAATGGGAAAAAGGTTTTTCAGTCTCGCGATAACGAACAAAGGCAATATACACTCCACAATGGCCCTGCTTGCCAGAAACCATTTTGACTTTGATGAAGTCGCACGGCTGCTAGGGCAAGTAAAAAAAGAGCCGGCTCAACCAAGGCATGATTAAGGCGATTGAATGTACCACTTGGGAAAAATCATTGAGGTCCTCCCCGCGGAGGAAAAAGGCTCCAGGTCCGCGGATGGCGCAACCCACGCGCTAATTGAGATGTGGGATGAGAACCTCATTATTTTCAGGGTCAACCCTGCGATAGTTAAGGATGTCAAGGAAGGGGTTTTCGTTCTTGTAGATTACTCCCCGATTGCCGTGGGCGGGGCGCCCGTGCCAAAGCATGAAATAGTTTCTATTGTCAGCGAAGCAAAGGGGAAGAAAATCCTCGCAAAGCTCCGCGAATCGCTAGACGAGAAAAAGAGGCAAAGGCAGCCGACCTTTGAAGCGCCAGTGCACGGCAAAATGATAGGTTAAGGTTCTTCAATGCCGAAATATTTCCTTGTTACCCATCCCTGGGAACAGTACAGGAAAACGCTCGAATACCTCTGCTTCGAATCCGAAGGCGAAAGAAAGCCGCTCTCGCAGGGCGATTTGGTTGTTTACTGCAGCAGCGGCCTCGTTGCCGGGATTTTCGAGGTGGAAAAATTTGTTGAAAAAGAGTTCACTGGTTCAGCTGATTGTGGAGAATTCCAGGTGAAAATAAAGCCGGTTGCCCTGCCTGAAAAGGACCTCGTTGCAAGGCCTTTCCGCTACAAGGAAAGCCTAGAGAAGCCAATTGAAGGCTCGCCGCGCATCTTTCCCGTCAATACGCAGGATTTCGGGAAAACCCTGATTGCGATAAGGGAGAAGAAGAAGGAGTTGGTGCTTTAAGGGCTATCAAGAATTTTATGCACAAGGATGGCAGTTTTTTAATACTTTTTCAGCAACTACCATTTAATGCTCGAGGATTTCATAGAGGCAAACAAGCTTAGCGCGAAAGTCTTTGAAACCACGAGCGAAGTGCACACCGCAGCGAAGGCCGCCACTTTGATGGGCGATGATGCGCAGGCCGTCGCGAAATCCATCCTTCTCATTGATTCAAACACAAACCCAATCCTTGTAGTGCTGCTCGGAAAAGACAGGGTTGATTTTGGGAAAGTTAAGGAAATACTAAAAGTGCGCGACGTGCGGCTCGCGGAGCCGGAGGAAGTTTCAGACATCACGGGGTATGAAATAGGCGGCGTGCCCCCGGTTTCGATTTACGGCGTAAGGACAATCCTCGACAAGGCCGTTAGACGCAAAGATGAAGTGGTGTGCGGCGGAGGCGACCCGCAGCACTTGATGAGGATAAAGGTTGGCGAGATACTCGAGTTCGCGGAAGAGATAACGGTAGAGGATGTCCGAAAGTAGGTTCAAATCGGGATTGTAATATTTAGCCTTTCATATTTTGCTTTCGGCTCCACTGTGCCCTTTGCCCCGCCGAGTTCAATCAGCCCCATCTCCGCGAGTTTTTTCACGTCGCGAAAGACGTTTGCATAAGGCCTTTTCAGGGTTTTTGCGAGGGCATAAATCGTCTTGGGCTTCTTTTCCCTAACCGTTTTGAGGATGCGCAGCCTTTCCTTGGTAAGCATCCCCCTCATCAGTTCAACTGTTTGAAAGGAAAGGATTTCCTGCTTCTCTACCTTCTCGCCTTTCCTGATTTTTTCATAGGTATCGGCAAACCTGTCCATAGTATGTTCAAAACTGTCAACCATGATGGTTACGTTTCTTGCTTTCATGCAAATCCACACTCCTGATTGCTGAAACTTCTTCCATAAAAGCCCTCTTGAGATTGTTTACGTCCTTGAATTCCAGCTTCACCTCTTTTCCTTTTAGGTGTTTGTGGTGCCCCTTGCCTCTTTCGTTGTCATACCTCAAGATGCAAAGGCCGTTCTTTATAAAATTCATTGAATATTTTATGCCTTCTGGGAAAAACTTCCCTCTTTCCACTTCGTAAACCCTTATTTCCACGAACTCACCCTTTTCAAAATATGTCCTTTCGCTTTCCATCAGGCGGGCCATAAAACCACATCAATGGCCTGCCACGCTATATATGGTGCGGCAGGCTATATAATACTATCCCATTATACGTTGATTGACGAAGTAGTTTTATTTGTTTCTAGAGGCAGTTTATTATTTCCCTTTTCAGCTCTTGCAAATTGTATTTAATTATGGCTTCAATCATCCTTATTCTATGCCGCGCATACCTTCCCCTGAAAGGGTTTCAAAACTCGCCGCATTCAGGCGCACGAGATTATTGAAAAGGCGGCAGAGAGAAGTCCAGTCAACGACGAGGGTAAAATTGATGAAAGCCCTTGCCTCGAAAATATCAGCCCTTTCAAAAAAGCTAGTGAATGCCGAATTAAAACCCTTAAGCGAAGTCGAGCCGGCAACCCATTATACACTTTTTTACAAGGGTAGGCCGGTGGCGGAGATAGGCGTTTTTGCCGCCATTAAAAACGGGACGGCAACCCTCGTAATTGATGAGATACAGGGGTGGCCAAAGGTTAAAGCAGAAATTGACCAGTTCAAAAAAGACAATGGCCTTCCTTGGAATGTGGCAATGGTTGATTTTCTTGTCTCTTCCGCTTATGAAGCCAGGTTTGACAGGGTTCTTCTTGCTGACATAACTGATTCCTCGTATTATGAAAACACATCAGTAGATGTCGGGGTAGCTGCCTCCCAGAAGGAAAAATTAGACAAGATAAAGTATGCAAGGGAAAAGATGAAACAATTATACACCTGGACTGCAAAGGCCTGCGGCTTCACGAAAATGGAAACCAATGAGCACGGCAGGTTTTATGTGAGGGAATTCCCTTAAGCGCTTTCCCGTGCTTCAAGCTTCGCTTTTATGGTTTTCAGCGAAATGAACTGCTCGCGCTCCATTTCCTCAAGGCGCATTATGATGTACTTTGCATTGCCCTTCAGGTTCGGGATCATTATGTAATCGAGCGCGTTCACGCGCCTCTTGGTCTTCTCGATTTCCTTTATGAGCCTCTTCAGCGCGTTCTCGGTTTCGGCGAGCTTTATTATTATTTCAAGGCTTTTCTCGAATGCACTGGCGGCCTCGTCGATTTTCGCCGAGCTGCCCTGTATGCTATAGCCCCTCTCGGAAATTGTTTTTGAGACATATTCGCCCTTTATGTGAGGGATGTGCACACCCATTACGTTCTTCGATTCAACTTGGATGTTGGGCGCCTTCTTTACCGCGAGCGCGATGTTTTCGACCTCGAGTATGCCGTGGTATGCCTGGCAGACCGCAAGAGAGGAGAACGCCTCGCCCATCCTGGAATTCAGGTCCGTGCGCAAATCCTGCGCCTGCTTCATTATCTTGAAGAACTCGAGAACGAGCACGTCACGCTTCTGCTTGAGCAGCTTGTGGCCGTTCTCCGCGAGCCTTATCCTGTTCCTTGTCTCTATGAGCTCTAGGCGCGTTGTCTTCACATCATCTGCCACTTTTTCACCAATTTTTGGGTTTTTTTTAGGCGGAAAGATTTCCAAAAGCCAAAACTCCCAAGCCTTCTTTTCCGGTTTTTCCAGTTTTGAAGGAATTGCCTGTTTTGGCCCACTGTTTTTCCCAGCTTTTCACTCATCGCCTTTCCTGAATTTCTTGCCGTACTTTTCGAGGTGCTCGAGCTTTACCCTCTTCAATTCCTTTTTTGGAAGCATTGCGAAGAGCTCCCAGCCCAAATCGAGCGTCTGCTCTATCGAGCGGTTCTCGTTGCGGCCTTGCCTTATGAACCTCTTTTCGAACTCATCTGCAAACTTGAGGTACTTCCTATCATTTTCGGATAGCGCTTCCTCACCTACGACCGCGCTTAGCGCGCGCAAATCCATTCCTTGCGCGTATCCGGCGTACAATTGGTCCGCGACCCCGCGGTGGTCTTCCCTTGTCTTGCCGTTGCCGATTCCAAGGTTCATCAGCCTCGAGAGGCATGGGAGAACATCGATTGGCGGGAATATGCCTTTTCTGTGAAGCTCCCTTCCAACAACGATTTGCCCTTCCGTGATGTATCCCGTAAGGTCGGGGATTGGGTGAGTGATGTCATCTGATGGCATTGAAAGTATCGCAATCTGGGTGACAGAGCCTTTCTTCCCTTTTATGACCCCCGCCCTTTCGTAAAGTGATGCGAGGTCGGTGTAAGTGTAGCCCGGATATCCCCTTCTGCCCGGCACTTCCTTTCTCGCCCCCGCGATTTCACGCAGGGCTTCGCAGTAGTTGGTCATGTCCGTGATTATTACAAGCACGTGCATGCCCTTTTCGAACGCCAAATATTCCGCGGTGGTGAGCGCCATCCTTGGGGTTATGAGCCTCTCAACGCTCGGGTCATCCGCGAGGTTGAGGAAAAGCACGCTCCTCTCGAGCGCCCCCGTCCTTTCAAAATCCTTCATGAAAAAGCTAGATTCCTCGTGGGTAATCCCTATAGCGGCGAACACGACCGCGAAGTTCTCGCTCTTGTTTCTAACCTTTGCCTGCCTTGCTATCTGCACGGCAAGCTCGTTGTGCGGAAGGCCCGAGCCTGAAAAAATCGGGAGCTTTTGCCCCCTTACAAGCGTATTGAGGCCGTCGATTGTGCTTATCCCTGTCTGGATGAAATCCTTTGGCTTTTCCCTCGCCATCGGGTTTATCGCAGCGCCTATGATGTCGATTTTCTTTTCTGCAATAATCGGAGCGCCTTTGTCGCGTGGCTCCCCGAGGCCGTTGAACACCCTTCCGAGCATTTCTTCGGAGACGCTAAGCTTCATTGTGTCGCCGAGGAATTTCACCTTTGTCCTCTCTATGTCAAGCCCTGTTGTGGGACCGAAAATCTGTATTACTGCCTTCCCTTTCGAAGTTTCGAGCACCTGCCCCTTCCTCTTCTCGCCGTTCGGGAGCTTTACTTCGACTATCTCGTTGTAGCCGACGTTCTCAACCCTGTCCACGAATACGAGCGGGCCCTCGATGCTTGTCACCGTCTGGTATTCC
The DNA here is from genome assembly GCA_964373815.1 of uncultured archaeon. GTDB lineage: Archaea > Iainarchaeota > Iainarchaeia > Iainarchaeales > Iainarchaeaceae > UBA10205. The sequence continues at coordinate 60,865 of CAYJWI010000001.1, forward strand.
TTCATCATTGCTGCCATGCATTCACCTATCTTGCCTCTTTCACTGCTTTTTCAAATTCAGAATCCATTTCCACAATTATTCCTTCAATGCCCTTTTCGGCATCCTTTTCCGCGAGCTCCTTCATCCTCGCTATCTTCTCGCGCACCTTGAGCGCGGTAACAGCCTTTAGCTGCACCCCGAGTTCGAGCGCATCAACCGCCTTGTCATAGAAGCGCAGTATTGCCTTGAGCATCCTGTACTGCTTCTTTAGGGATGAGAAAGCGTCGATGTCGCTGAACGCTGACTGCTGCAGGAAATCCTCCCTTAACATCCTTGTGGCATCGAGCACCATCTGCTCCTTTTCAGGGAGCGCATCAGGGCCTACTAGCTGCACGATTTCCTGCAGCTCCGCTTCCTTTTGCAAAAGCGCCATGGCCTTTCCCCGGTTATCCGCCCAATCGGGTGCAACGAGGTTCGCGTAAGTCGCATCCAGCGAATTCGTGTACAATGAGTATGACTTGAGCCAGTTGATTGCGGGGAAGTGCCTTCTCTGCGCGAGCTTGGCATCAAGCGCCCAGAACACCTTTGTTACGCGCAAGGTGTTCTGCGACACAGGCTCCGAAACATCCCCTCCGGGAGGCGAGACCGCCCCGATGACTGAAATCGAGCCGTTCCTTTCCGGTGAGCCCACACAAACAATTCTTCCCGCCCTTTCGTAGAACTCTGCGAGCCTTCTTGCAAGGTACGGCGGATACCCCTCTTCACCCGGCATCTCCTCAATCCTTCCCGAAATTTCCCTCATCGCTTCCGCCCACCTTGAAGTGGAATCCGCCATGAGCGCGACATCATAACCCATGTCCCTGTAGTATTCCGCAATCGTTATTCCTGTGTAAATGGACGCTTCCCTTGCAGCGACCGGCATGTTGGAGGTGTTCGCTATAAGCACGGTCCTCTGCATGAGCGGCTTTTTGGTCTTCGGGTCCACGAGTTCCGGGAATTCCGTCAGCACTTCGGTCATCTCGTTGCCCCGTTCGCCGCATCCGATGTAGACGATTATCTGCGAATCGCTGAATTTTGCGAGTGACTGCTGTGTCACAGTGTTGTGCAAAAGCATAGGCTGGTTGCCTGAAATAAAATTGTGTGTTTCTGGCACAGTGAGGTCGTAGACGTACTGTTCGGAATTTATTTCCCTGATTTGTGTTATTTTATCGCAGAATACGTCCTCTAATGACTGTGCAAACTCATAGAGCCTTCCTTCAATTCCCAGCTTTTCCACTATTGACTGGAATGTCGTGGAGGTTTGGTTGAGTTGCTTGTAGTATGCGATTGTGGATACTCCCTTTTTCTGCAGTTCCCACGGTTTGATTCCTTCAAGTATTTCCCTAAATAATTCTGGTGTCATGGGGACAATGTCTTTGGACGTATAATAATGCTTTTTCTCATAATATGAATCGATTTTATTTGCCTCTTTTGGAGCAATAAAGATTCTGTAATATGTTCCTTTTGCGGTGTTTTTGACCGCGCAGGTGTGGAGTATTCCCATTTTTGTGAGAACATATGAGAGGCCAGTCTGCATTTTATGTGATGCAGAAGTGATTTCCGCATCATTCTCACCGATATGGCCATCGCCCTTGATGTATGCTTTCAGGAAAGCTTTGCACACTGCGTTCGGTGATGTGAGGAGTTGTTTTGGCACTCTCACGTTTCTGGACTTCTTTATGAATGGGAAGCCCATTGAATTGAGGAATTTTGCCAAAGAAGCGTGGTTAACGCTCACGGCCCAAACGGTGTTTGCGTAGATTTCTTTTGAATCGAGGTTGAATATTTTTTTCAGGAGGAAAGAAACCCTTTTCCGAAGCTCCTTGTCATTGTTGTAGAATTCTACCACTTTTTTATCTTTTATGCTTCCTTCAGCCATTAGGAAGCCAAGGAATTCCGCAAGCTCCTCATCTAGGTATTTTGGGAGGCTGATTGGCTTTGATTGCCTTTGGGCCTTGATTTCGCTGAATTCAATTTCCACCCCACTTAGTGTCATTAGGCTTTTCAGAAAACTTAGGGTTGGTTTGTTGGTTTCGGAGTAAAATGCTGACATTGTATGCTTTGGAACCCCTAAAAGTATTCCAAGTTCTTTTCTATCCATGCCCCTTTTACTGCATTCTTGGTCTATTACCGATTTCATCTTTTTTAGGGCTTTGGCATCAGTTATCCTGCAGTCAAAGTCCACGGCCAATTTTTGGGTTTCCCCACTGAACGGGATTTTTCTTGGAGATATTATATAGTCGCCTTCCCTTAATTCCTGTGAAGGCGTTTCTTCTATCCCAAGCTTCTCGTTTATCCTAAATAACTTGTGCACTGGTGTTACTTGCACTTTTCTCCCGCTGCGGGTCTTCACTTCAATCATTTTGTCTGTCTTTCCCCTGTAAAGTGTTGTGGCAAGCGTATCGGTTATTTCTTTGCCATTAAATGTATACACTTTTAGAGGCTCTTTTAGATTAATTATTGTTTCATAATTATTTTCTTCAATTGAATTGGCCTTATTATCCTCCTCTGCTTGGAATATCTCCTGAATTGGCCTCAGTTCGTCATTTGCCAGCACAATTGTATTGCCGTCTATGCATTTCCCAGAACCAAATGGCCCTGGTATCGCCGCTGTCCCGCCTTTTGAAATCGGGAAGAACGTGTCAAGTATTCTCTGTCCCGTGATTAGCGGGGTATTTGGCGGGAATTTTTCGGCATAGGGCCTCGGTTTTCTAACTTCCCATCTCTGGAGCATCTGCACTTCGCGCTTTTCCCTGCCGTCCTTTATCACCGCAATTGTTTCCTCTATTGTGAAACTGCCCTTGCTTATTTCCATGACTTCCCCGGAAATTCCGTGCGGCACCATTATCTTGTGAAGTATAATGCCAGTTTCCTGGACTTCGCCGAGGATGTCGCCTCCAGCGACCTTCTCGCCCCTCTTCGCTTTCGGCGTGAATGCCCACTTCTTTTCCCTGCTAAGCGAATTCGCGACAACCCCGCGGGCGATGAAGCTTCCGCTCTTTGCCATTATTGCATCAAGCGGCCTTTGTATCCCATCATAAACCGATTCAAGCAATCCGGGCCCCAGTTCAACCGTGAGGGGAAGCCCCGTGTTCTCGACAGGCTGGCCTGGCTTTAGCCCTGATGTGTCCTCATAGACCTGGATGGTTGCTCTATCGCCATTTAGCTTGATTATTTCGCCGATAAGCTTCTCCTTTCCAACCTTTACGACGTCATACATTTTCGCCCCCGCCATTTTCTCCCCAACAACTACGGGTCCGACTATTTTTTGCAATTCTCCCATTTTGTCCCACCTCTGAATTTTTCCAATCCTTTAAGTTCCAAAACCTCTTCCAAATTTTCCGATATTCTCCTTCATTTCCAATCCTTCAACCTTTCAAACCATTCTTTGCTTCCATAATTTTCCAAACTTCTTATTCGCCCTAACCCTTCTCATCCTTTTCGCTTTCACTTCATCAATTCAAACCCAAGGGCCTTCTTTATCATCGCCCTCAATGAATCCCCCTGCTCCGCGGGGCCGCCCTTGTCCGGCACTGCTATGACCACGGGCTTTGCGAGCCTCTCGATTTTCTTCTTGAGCCTCCAATCAGCCCCGTTCATTATCTTCTCATTCACAATTACAATCCCGGTTCCCGGGTCCGCGAGCAGTTCCTCGATTTTTGCCTCTGCCTCCTTTCCTTCGGCGAGATGAACATCCCGTATCCCCGCAAGCCTAAAGCCGGTGCATGTAGGCCCGTCAGCCACAACCGCAATCCTATGTGAGTATTTTTCTTCCATGTTCACACCAGCACAACCATTTCCATAATCTTTTCTGCAGGGAGGCTGAATTCCTTCGCGCGGCAAATCTTGCGGATGTTTGCGACTTCCTGCTCCTTTAGCAGGAGGAATCCCGCAATCGCGCCAAGTGAGAGCACGCTCGTCCGGAGGCCAGTGAGGGCTTTTTTCGCGATCCCTTTCTCTATTTCCACTTCCACCGGAATAAGGCTCCCTGTTTTCCTGAACTCCTCTAGCGCTTTCCCGATTTTGTAATTTTTCTCGAAAGCCTTCGCGGCTTCCTCGACGTTTTTCGCCGAAGCTGCCTGCATGAGGGAATCCCTTGTTATGCTTCCGCCGCTTATGAGTAGTTCCGCAATCCTGTCCTCCTTCATGCCGGCCTTTTTCGCGCGCAGGACATTTGAAACATTCTTCAAATCGCCCTGCGCCTTTAGCATGTTGAGTATTATCCTCTCGTCCCCATAAGGGTTCCTGACAATCTGCGGGAGCTTCCTGTAGTAATACTCATCGAGGCTGGAAATAAGCGTGTTGATTTCCCGCTCCTTCCCGTACTTGCCCATTGCCTTCTCGAGCAGCGAGCCGTAAGGCGTTCCGCCGAGCTCCGCAACAGCTTCCTTTAGCCCTTTTGCATCAAGCATGCGGTTCAGAAGTCCCTTTGAGAGCACCCCTGTTTCAGTGATGAGGCTTGCCGCAGTTTCCTTGCCCTCGCCGAGGTGCTTTGTGATGAGGATTGTCTTGAGGTTTTCAATGTCGTATTTCTCGAACAGCTCATCCATTTTTTTTTGCGCATCCTTTGGCGTGAGAGCCCTGATTTTTTTCAGCAGCCTTGAAAAGTTCTTTGTGCACGCGAGCTCTATCTGGTCGGAAATGCTGCGCCCCTTCATCGCCGAGCCCACGAGATCCTGCCTGTAAGGTGTTTTCTCGAGCAGCGAATAAACTTCATCCGGGTTTTTCGCGTCCATCATAGCAACCGTCTCCTTTTCGGAGAGCAGCAGGCCCTTCATCGCCTTTACGCGCGCGTTCGCATACCCAAAATTGATTGCCCTTTCGACAATCCCCGCCTCGTAAAGTATGCCCATCAAATCACTTCCCTTCCTTTGTGAGCGTGGAAAATATCGCGCTCTTTGCCTCTTCCTTCCCATTCTCGAAAATCGATTCAAGCGAGTTGTCTATTGTTATGCTGCCATCTTTGGTGCAAACTATAGCCCCGCCTGCGATGTCAGCGGGTTTCTGGGAGACGTTTTCCGAAAACTTTTTCGCGAGCTTCAAATCGGATGAATTCACGTTCACCATCGCCTTTTCCCCGAGCTCCTTTTCAGCGCCGGTTATGAGCCTCTTCATCATTGCTTCATACTCATTTGTTTGCGTGACTTTGCGAAACTCATCCCACATTGCCGAAAGGGACTCTTCGAGGAGCCGGTTCCGTGCCTCGGTGACTGTTTTCTTCGCCTTTAGCTGGGCCGAGCTTATCCTCTCATTGCTCTCCGCCTCCGCTGCCAGCCTTGCCCTCTCCTTTGCCTCCGCCCTTATTTTTGCGGAGGCTTCGGCTGCCTGTGCGAGGATTTCTTCCGCCTGCTTTTCGGCCTGCGAAACGATTTTGCGCGCCTCTGCGCTGCCTTCCGCGACAAGGCTTTTCTTCAGGTTTTCGAGTTCCATTTTTCCAATCCGCCTAATTCAATTCTCTTTCTTGATACTTTTCCCTCTTGCGATTTTCTTCCCTAATATATCTCTTTTATTGTAATCCATTCTCCCTCAAAAAAAACGGGAGGACCTTAATTTTCCAACCCCTCACTTGAAGAGCAGGAGCAATGCCACGACAAAGCTGAATATGATTATCGTCTCCGGTATTACGAGCCAGATTATCAGCTTTGATGCCATGTCCGGCTTTTCGGCTATGACGCCCACTGCGCTTGCACCGATTCCGGCCTGGGCCACCCCTGTCCCCAACGCGCCCCCGAGAATCGCAAGGCCAGCGCCTATAGCGGCCATTCCGGCAGTTTCAATAGCGACCATTTTTCCACACCTCCTTTTCATTCCCTCAAATATTTTTTTTCAAGCTTGAAAGGCGCGAACTCCTTTCCCCCGCCCTCGTAAAACTTGGAATAGAACTCCACAAAATTGAGCCTTGCGCCCTGTATGAATGACTCGAACATCGCCAAAAAGGCGTTGAACAAATGGCCGCAAATGTAGAGTGGAAGCAAAAGTATTATTAAGAATCCCTTGTCGAGGGAGGGGAAAGCGAGCTCGTTTAGTATGAACGCAATCACCGTGCCCACAAGGCCCACCGCAAGTATCCTCGCGAATGAAAGCACGTTGCCCATGACGCTTGGTATCTCGATAAGGCCCATCGGCCCCTCCGCCTTGAGCATCGCGAGCAGTGAAATTCCCATGGCAACCCCGGCGGGAAGCGCGAAAGCCTGGGGGAACGCGTTGAACATCACAGTGCTCACAAGCACGCTCCCGGACGCAACTATCCCGAACCACCCTATCTTTGCGAGCGCGTGCTTTTTGTCGCCGTGCTTTGTCGCATTCAGGAAACCGAGCAGGAATCCGGTGCAGACCGTAAGCAGGCCGAAAAGTATTGTCGCGGTGAGCAGGAACTGCACGTTGTGCAGCCTCTCAAGCCCGTGGTAGAGCGAGAAATTGTGCAGGCCGAAAAAGACTTCCGCGATTCTTTCGTGCGAAAACCCGGCGAACTCGTCAAAAATGAGCCCGAAGATTATTGTGGGGATAGCGCCCCACATCCAGATTATCGAAACCGGCTTTAGTATGCTCTGCTCGGGAACCCTCTTCATTATCGCCCTCGCTATGAGGAATGAAACTATCCCGTAAATGAAATCGCCAACCATCATGCCGTAAAAAATCGGGAAGAAAAAGAGGAAAACGAGCGTGGGGTCGAGTTCATTGCTCCTCGGCACTGAAACGTACTTTGTCATGAACTCGAAAGGGGCAAGCGCCTTCGAGTGCTCGAGCAATGTCGGCGCCTGCTCATGCCCCGCCTCCAGCTCCTTTGAGGAAAACTTCCTTACCTCGATTTTTTTCCCGAAATTTTCCCCAACTATTTTTTCAAATTCATGGAAATTCCTTTCAGGCAGGTATGCCTCGAGCACGAACGTGTGCTCTGTGCTCCCAAGCATTGCCGCTGCGTTGGATTTTGCGACCTCCCCGCCAAGGCTTTCGCGCGCCGCGCCGATTTTTCCGTATTCCCTTGATGAAACCCCGCAAAGCCCTTTTGAAATGGCTTTTTTGCGCTCCGTAAGCTCCAAAATCCTCTTCTCTGCCTTAACCATTTCAGCTGAAGGCGTGGAACCCATTTCTGGGATAGTGACCCTCTCAAAGCCCGCCTTCGAGAGTTCCTCGAGGGCGCCCTCCATGCTCTTCGGGTAGGCTACAAGCACCATTGAGGATGTCTTGGAGGCGCTTTTCTCGACGAATTTCAATCCGGGCGCCTTTTCGAGGGCTTCAATTACCGCCTGCCTGTTCCTTCCGCTGACAAGGCCCGCGGCAACGCCTGCGGTCTGCGCCTTCATTTTGGAAAAATCAGCGTCAAACCCTGAAAAGAGCCGTAGCCTTGACTTCAAATCCTTGAGCGACTCGATTTCGTTTCCAATCCCCTCAAGCTCCGCGTTTGCTTCCCCTATCCTCTTCTCCGCCTGCCTGAAATCCTTCGAGCCCAGGTATGCCGCCGCTTCCTTTTCCGTGATTTTTTTAGAAGACTGCCCGCCTTCAAGCGAGCCAGCAAGGGCCTCGAGCCTTAGGAGCTTTTCAACGGCCTCGTTGTGGCTTTCGAAGTTTTTTGCGTTCTGCATTTCGTGGCTGCTGAACCTCTTTATCTCCGCGCCGCCGAATTTTTCGAGGCAGTCGATTGCCTTCCGGATGCCGCTGCGAAGGCCTATCACCCTCACTTTGCACATCTTTGCGGGCCAGAACATCATATTATTTCACTTCACAAGGTTTTCAACGCACTTCCTTATCGCCGCGGCCGGGACCTGCATGGCTGAAATCTTTTCCGCTTCCTTCATCGCCCTCGAAACAATCGCCTTCTCTTCCTTTTCGCTCTCTTCGCGTGCCTTCGAGAGTATTTCCCCCTCTATTTTTCCGCAATCGTCCTTCGCCTTTGCCACCCATCCCTTCGCCTTCGCCTCGGCGTCTGCTACTGTTTTCTCCGCGTTCTTTTTCGCGGACTCAAGTATTTTTTCCTTCTCCCTCTCCGCTTTCCTTATCCCCTCAAACTCTTCCACAAAGCCCTGTTCCTGCATTCACTTCACCTTCCTTCTCTTCGCTTTCCTGGAAACGGCAATGCTCTCCATTGCAGCGGATGCGAATTTTGGTATAATGAAATACGAAGCCCCGAAAGCGATCGCGAGCAGGGCAAACGCCTGCTCTATGCTGAGAACGGAAAACTTCACCATTGCCACAAGGGCCAAAAAAAGCAGCAGGAAAAACGGGATTAGGTTGAGGAATGCGAATGCGAGCGAGAACCTCTTGATGTGGGCGAACTCGGTTTTTTTGAACGCCCTGGAGGGCTTTTTGCCAAGCTCCTTCCAGCCATAAAAAGTGTTTATTGCCATGAACTATCCAACCCTGAAATCCCCTTTGCCGCCCTTAAAGCACGCTTTAAGGTTCACCAAGCTTTTTTTGCCTTGTACAATTAGATTGGGTGGGGGGTAGCTTAAAAAGCTATTCCTGGGTTGCTCTGCCAACTCCCCGATTCCGCTTTAATCCGTGCTTTACGGTAATTTTAAATGAATTAACACTGCAAGATGGATTAAATAAGGCAAAAAACCATGTAAACTGCAAGTGTCCTCTCCATGCTTTCAAAACTCAGGGCCCAACTGCACTCATTTGTGAACATCGTCGCCTACCCTTTTGCGGGCATGCGCATAAACCCGAATATTTTCAGCATCTGTGCGGTTCCCCTTGCCATCCTTTCAGCATACCTTATTGTGCGCCAAGACTTCTACAACGCCTTCATCCTGGCTTTGCTCGCGGTTTCGGTCGACCTCTTCGACGGCGCCGTCGCCAGGCTGCAGAACAGGGAAACCCTTTTCGGGAATTACTTCGAGACCATGGTCGACAAAATGGTCGAAATAATACTTTTCATCGGCTGCGCATTCCTGTATCCAATCGCATCCGTGTGCGCACTGGGCTTCTCGATGCTCGCAAGCTATGCAAAGCCCCGCGCAGCATTGGTGATAATCACGGACAACCGCGACTGGCCAGCAGTGGGGGAGCACTCGGAGAGAATGCTCCTGCTGCTCGCAGGGCTCTTGCTCTCGTTTTTCGGTTTTTCCTTTGCGGGCTACCGCGCGCTCGAGCTTTGCCTCTGGGCAATCGCACTCCTCGCCCTGATAGGTTCTTGGCAGAGGATATTCTACGCGAAGAAACTCATTGCGGAAGCGGAGAGGAAGGGCGAAGCGCTGCCGTATTTGAAAAAAAAGCCCCTCAAAAACTAAATCCGCAACCTTGCTTGGGCCGCTTTTTTGTGCGCTTCCAACCCCTCGATTTCCGCGAGCCTTGAGGCTATCCAGACCATCCCCTTCGAACCTTTCCTCGTCACTTTCTGCCAAGTGAGCACTTTTACGAAGTCTTTCACGGAAAGCCCGCCAGTGTAACGCGCAGCCCCATTAGTCGGCAGGACGTGGTTCGTTCCGCTGCAGTAATCGCCGAAGACTTCCCCGGAGTACTTGCCGATGAAAAGCGAGCCGTAATTATTCAGCCTGCCTGCCAGCTTCTCCGGCTCTCTCGTTTGCAGTTCTACGTGCTCGGGCGCCTTGCTGTTTGATATTTTTGCCGCCTCATCAAGGCTCCCTGCAAGTATTATCTCGCCGTTTTTGAGGGCCAGAGCAGCCGTTTCTCTCGTGCCGAGTTCTTTTAGCTGCACCTCAAGCTCGTAGTTTACTTTCTCTGCAAGCTCGCCCGATGTAGTAATCAAATACGGTTTGGCGTTTGTATCGTGCTCCGCCTGCGCCAGCAAATCAGCGGCAATAGTTTTCGCATTCCCAGTCCCATCTGCGATAATAAGCACTTCACTAGGGCCTGCAAGGAAATCTATCCCGGCCGCCCCGTAAACCTCTTTTTTTGCCGCCGTTACAAACTTGTTTCCCGGCCCTACTATCTTGTCAACTCTTGGAATTGTTTCGGTCCCGTAAGCCATGGCGGCAATTGCCTGCGCCCCGCCGACGTTAAAAATCCTGTCAACGCCGGCAATGTCCGCTGCAACGATTGTCACGGGCTTGATTTTAGGCGAACAGACGATAATTTCCTTCACCCCTGCGATTTTTGCAGGGATGGCGCACATCAGCGCCGTTGAAGGCAGCGGGTATCTGCCTCCCGGAACATAGCATCCTGCCTTTTCCACTGGCACTATTTTCTGCCCGAGTGTTACTCCGCTTCTTTTTACTGTAAAGTTTTTCATTCCCTTTGCCTGTTCTTTGGCAAAGCAGCGGATATTTTTTGCAGCTTTTCTGAGCGCATTAATGGTTTGCCTGTCCACTTGCCCGTATGAGCGCTTGATTTGTTTGCGGGTTATTTCAAATGACTTTAACTCTGCCCCGTCAAACCTCTTCGTATATTTGCCCACAGCAGCATCGCCATTTTTCCTGACATCGCGGATTATCCCGCGCACTAAATTTATTTCCTTTATTTCTTCATACCATGTATTTTCCACAGGCCGCCTGGCTGCTTTTACAATTTTCATTTTCTTCTCCCCCGCAGTTCATTTTTGACTTCGTTTATCGTTACCCCGTTCTTGGCCATGAGGACCATCACGAAATATGCGAGATCCGCAATTTCCCATACGAGGTTCGCCCTGTCCTTGTAATACACAACTTCCATTGCCTCTTCCCAGATTTTGGATTTCAACAGCTTTTCATCCGAAGAAAGCTTGGAGGTGTAAGAGCCTACCTGCGGATTCCTTATCCTATCGGCAATAACCCCGTATAGGTCGCCAAAGCCGAACCCCTTTTCCCCAAAACAGGAGTAGCCGCCAATATGGCATGCGTTGCCTTCCTGTTTTACTGTAAAGAGCAGCGTATCCCTGTCGCAGTCGTATCTCACTTTTATTATTTGCTGAAAATTCCCAGAGGTTGCACCTTTCTCCCACAGTTTTCCCCTCGACCTGCTGTAGTAATTCGCCTTTCCGGATTCAAAGGTATTCGAGAGGGATTGCTTGCTGGAAAACGCCATCATCAGGATTTGCCCGCAATCGTCCTGCACTATTGTGGGCACGAGCCCTTGGTTTTTCCCGAAATCGAGAAGGGAAATGAACGCCTCCGAAAGTTTTATTTTGCCAGTGTAGAGGGCCATTCCAACCTGTGAATTGAACCCTTCCTCTTCAAGTATTTTTATTTCCTCAATTGACGCAATCCCGCCTGCAAAAGTCACCTTGTTATTAGTGGCTTTCTTGAGCTGTGCAATAAGCCCCGTGTCCAGCCCGGCGAGCAGGCCTTCCCTGTCTACATTCGTGAAGAGGAATTCGCTGCAGTAGGGCTCCAGCTTTTTCATTTGTTCTAATGGGTTTTTGCCAGTGGACTTGGCCCAGCCTTCTGTTACGACCGAATTGTTTTTCGTGTCAAGTGCAACAATCACTTTCTCTTTGGGCAAGGCTGCGAGGAAATCCGGGGCGGCTTTTGTCCCGATAATTATTTTTTTTGCGCCGGCTTTGAGCATTTCCATTGCCTTCCCGGCGCTTCTGATGCCGCCGCCCACCCTGCAGTCGGCCATTTTACAAAGCTCTTTTACAAGAGCGGAATTATCCCCCGTGCCCAAGGCTGCGTCGAGGTCTATTACCGCTATTTCCCCGTATTTCCGGAACTCCCTGGCGAGGCTTTGCACATCATCCACTTCGAGGGCTTTTTCCTTCCCCTGCCGGAGCTGCACTGCCTTGCCTCCCATAATATCAATGCTTGGAATTATCATAACCTAACCTCCACCCCATTGTTTTTGAGAAATTCTTTAGTCTCCCTTATGGTGTATTTGTTGTAATGGTAAATGGAAGCGGCAAGCGCGGCATCCGCCTTCCCTTCCTTGAATACTTCCAGTATGTCTTCCAATTTCCCCGCCCCGCCAGAAGCTATGACAGGTATTCCGACCCCTTCTGAAACTTTTCTTGTCAGTTCAATGTCATACCCTTTCTTTGTCCCGTCTGCATCAATTGAGGTGAGGAGTATTTCCCCCGCCCCGAGGCGTTCCGCCTTTTTTGCCCACTCAATTGCATCGAGTCCGGTTGGCTTCTTTCCGGATTCAATGAACACCTTCCATTTGCCGCCTATTTTTCTGGCATCTATTGCGACCACTATGCACTGCCTGCCGAACCTCCCCGAAGCCTTCTTTATGAGTTGTGGATTTGTTACCGCCGCCGTATTGATTGAAACCTTGTCGGCCCCGGCCTTGAGCAGGTTGCGGATGTCCAAGATGCCGCTTATGCCTCCGCCGACCGTGAACGGTATGAAAATTTCCCGGCTCACTTTTTCCACAAGTTCCTTGGCGGTTTTCCTCTTCTCATCGGATGCACTGATGTCGAGGAAAACAAGCTCGTCCGCCCCGGCTTCATAATATTTCCCCGCGAGCTCTATCGCGCCGCCTGCGAATTGCAGCCCGCCGAAGTTTTTTCCTTTCACTACCTTTGAATCTTTCACGTCAAGGCATGGGATTATCCTTTTTGTCAGCACTCCATCCACCTCCTTAGCAGCTCAAGCCCATATTTGCCGCTTCGTTCAGGGTGGAACTGCACTGCAAAAACATTTCCCTTCTGTATCGCGCAGGGAAATTGCCCGAAATAATCGCTCTCCCCCGCAACATAGTCTTGGTTTTCGGGCGCGCAGTAATACGAGTTCGTGAAGTACGCATATCCCTCTTCCAGAAACCTGTCTTTTTTTGGCATGGCATAATTCCACCCGGTTTGGGGGATTTTTCCCCTCCTGAATTTCACCACTTTTCCGCGCAAAAACCCCAAGCCAGTGATTCCGGGGCTTTCTTCGCTTTGCTCGAATAGAACCTGCATCCCAAGGCATATGCCAAGATATGGCCTCTTTCCCCTGATTGCCTGCATAAGTGGGCTCTCAAGTTTTTTTGAGCGAAGCTGCTGCATGAAATAGCCAAAAGCGCCGACACCCGGCAGGACTATCCTTTCGGCTTTTCCTATTTGCTGCGGCTTTGAAATTATTTTGGTTTCCGCCCCGAGGGATTTGAATGCGTTGCTTACGCTGGCGAGATTCCCTATTCCGCAATCCACTATGGCTATTTTTCCGCGCATTCATATCACCCCTTTCGTGCTTGGTATTCCGCCAATCATTTTCCCATCAATCGAGCAGGCCATTTTCATTGCCTTGCCAAACCCTTTGAAGATGGCTTCCGCCTTGTGGTGGTCGCTTCTGCCGTAAGGCATTTTCACGGCTATGTTTGCGCCAAGCCCGGCGCAGAACCCGTAGAAGAAATCCTCCATTGTGTCAAGGTCGAGCTCTCCGCAAAAACGCCTCCCGAACTTCGCATCAAACCTGCAGAACGGCCTTCCTCCAATATCAACCGCGACTACTGCAAGGGATTCATCCATCGGGTAGGCAAAAAAGCCGGCACGGTTTATCCCTTTTTTCTCCCCGATAGCTTCTTTGAATGCCTTTCCAAGAACAAGGCCGGTGTCTTCAATGGTGTGGTGCTGGTCCACTTTCAAATCCCCCTTTGCCATGATTTCAATGTCAAATGCCCCGGTTTTGCAGAAAGTTTCCAGCATGTGGCTAAAGAAACCTATCGGGGTTTTGATGCGGCCTTTTCCGGTTCCGTCAATGTCAAGTTTCACGGCTATTTCGGTCTCCTTTGTCTTCCTCCCCACATTCGCTTTTCTCATGCAACCATTCCCCCGGCCTCATTTATGTCTGAAGTGACTCTGATTGCCCCTTTTTTCATTAACAGTTCAGTAAGTTTTGTGGCATTAACCGAAGGCGGAAGCACCCCTATTGGTTTGACATTTGCCTTTAGTGCAGCTTCAATGTCGTCAACTGCATCCCCAAAATAATAGGCACTCTTTGCCCCCAATTTTTCGAGTGCCAATTCTATTCCATAAGGGTCTGGCTTTCCCTTTCCGGCCGGGATGTCGTCACTTGTTATGATGCTCTCAAAATACCCCATAATGCCGAATTTTTCAAGCGTATCAATGGCATCTTTTCTCGGCCTCCCTGTGACTATCCCGAGCTTAAAGCGGCTCTGCAGCTTTGACAACGTTTCTTTTTTTACCAGCAATTTCTCGTTTGATGCCAGGTTTTCCCTTTCATAAATCTCCTGGAATTTGCCGGCTATTTTATTTTTCGGGATGCCGGATTTCCTTTCCCGGATTATTGTTTCAGTAAGGTCCCAATCATTGTTGCAGCCCCCGGCTTCCTTGAATTTCTGTATTTCGGCCGGCGTGACTTTTTTTCCCGTGAAATACTCGGCTGTTTTTTGTATTGCCGCCCTGTAAGAGCCGCCCACGTCAACAAGCACCCCGTCCATGTCAAAAATCAGCGCTTCTTCGCGCAGGACTGATTGCAAGTTTGCAAGCAACGTTTTGCACTGCCCGGCTGTTCCGATGGTTATGCGCAGGCATCCTTCAAGCATCGGGTATTTTCCGACGTCCCTTATCAGGACCCCATTTTCCCGCAGCCTGCTGCAAACCATTCCGGCCCTCTCTCCAAACCTTGCCAGCACAAAGTTTGCCTGCGATGGAAAAACCTTGACGCCCAGCTCCCCTAGCCCCTTTGCCACGACTTCCCGGTTGCCTTTGACTTCCTTTGCATATTCTTCCACGAATCCAGTGTCTTCAATTGCCGCTTGCGCAGCTTTCATTGCAATGGCATTCACGCTGTAGGGCGACGCCGCCCTTTTCATGAGTGAGATTGTTCTGGAATTTGCAATTGCGTATCCTATCCGCAGGCCTGCAAGCCCAAATGCCTTTGAGAAAGTCTGCAGGATTATGAGGTTTGGGTATTGCCTTATTTTTCCCTTCGCGCTTTTTCCGTAGTACTGCCAATACGCTTCATCGAGCAGCACGATAGAATCCTTGGCTTTTTCGAGTATTTTGAGCAAGCCCCCTTCATCGATTGCCGTGCCTGTTGGGTTGTTTGGGTTTACAAGCACAACCAGCTTGGGCTTTCCATCAAGTTTTTTCAGGATTTTTCCTGCCGGAAAACTGAAGTCTTCATTGTAGCTCACTTTGGAAATTTTCGCCCCAGCGATTTGCGCGTATATTTCAAAAAGCCTGAACGCAGGCTCTGGAATGAGCACTTCATCCCCTTTCTCTATGAAAACATCCATTGCGAGCTTTATCCCCTCATCCGAGCCGTTGGTTACCAGCAGCTCATTTTCCCCAACTTTCAGATAGCGAGCGAGTTGTGAATAAAATTTCCCATATTCAGGGTAGGCCGAAATCTCCCAAGTGGTTAAAGATTTCAATGCCTGTATTACTTTTGGCGAGCAGCCTTTGGTGTTTTCATTCAAATCGAGCTTGAGCATCCCTGCCCTGCCTTCAGCTGGCGGGGGATATTTTGCAATGCTTTCGATGCTCTCCTTTGGTGTGGGGGCTTTTTTTGCTGCTATTATTACAAAGTCGCTCTCCTCTATTTTTTCATAGACGCACAGGCCGTTTCTTTCCATGGTTTTTCCACTATAAACTATGTCTATTGCAAGGTCCGCTATCCCTTCTGAATAGCTGGTTTCTACGCATCCGGAGATGTATATTCTCCTAAACGAGAAACCTGATTCTTCAAGCTTCTTGAGATAGGCCTCTGCCATGTTCCTGTACTTGGCGGAAATGCAAACAGAGAGGCTGTTCCCAAGCTCCTTGAGCTCTTTGCCTCTAGGCCCGAGCATGCAGAGTGCGGGCTTTCCGTACAAAGCGCCAGGCTCGCTCCATTCAATCCTTTCAATTATTTCAAGGGTATTCGCCTTTTTGGACAGGCAATACTCCCTGAATAAGTCTTCCCCAGTGAGGCCGATTGCATCTTTCCCATTTTTGGAGTATTCCTCCGCCATGAAAGGTATGTCCTCCCCGCGCAGCTCTATTATTCTGGCATTGTCAAGGTTTTTGAGCAGTGAAAAAGCTTTTTCCCTGTATTTCCCAAGGCCTGAGTTTTTAGGGGCAAGGATGGAGGCAACCGCCCGCGTCAATAATCTGCCCCTTTGCCCACTTGCGTTTACCAGAATCAGCTATGAAGTGAACCACTCCGCTTTAGTGGGATAAAAGTGGGATTCATTAGTATGTTTATGCCCGCCACTGTTTATAAACGTTACTTTTCAAGGCCCTCAAGCCTGAAGCCTTTCACGCCTTTTTCGCCCTTCAGTGAGGCCTTGAGCTTCCCAAGGTCGGCATTTGAAAAATCCGCTATTATCTCCCATTCCGCCTCCTGCCCCCTTTTCAGGCTGCGGGAGGATGTATGCACGAGATCGACCCCGTTCCTTGCAAGGATAGCGGCAACTCTTGCAAGAGAGCCGGGGATGTCGCCAAAAAATACCAGCAGCTTGCGTGTCCCTTTCTGTATTGGGAATAGGATTATCCTGCCGTTCTCCTTGTCCAGGTGGGTTTCAATGTTCTCGCCTATCTTGATTCCGAGGCTCTCCCTGAAAGAATTCGGGATGATTACCCTGCCTTTCGAGTCAACTTTCACGTTCTGTGTTGCCACAAGATAGTTTGCATGAATTCCTCATAAAAATTGATTCTTTGCATTGCTGACAGGTCACTGATTTCTTAGCTGTTACGTGACAGCGTTAGGCTTTTCCCGCGTAAAACCAGTTTGAGGCATCCACGAAGAAGAGTTCGTAAGAATTTTTCTCCGGGTAGTATCTCACGAGCCAGCTCCCGTATTTGTCGTGGTTGATATCGTAGTGGTAGCCCTGCTCCGTGAGCCTGTTTTCAAAACCGTCCATCTCCATCTTCAATTTTCTGTAATCAAGTTTCTCCGGAAGCCCAAGGTCCTGCATTGACCTCCTATCAATCCCAAAGCGCGCAGTGTAAAACTCTTCCCCGGAAAACAGTTCCGCATCCTTTCTCCTCAAATCGCTCAGCTCGAGAACCCAGAAAAAACCAGACTTCCCCTTCACGCACACTGGCCTGAAAACCCGCGGAACCCTTGCCCCAAGAGATTTTGCCTTTCGCAGGACATCAGCTGAATGTGTTGCCATCAGCAAGGTCAGCTTTTCCCACTGCTTTGCGGGAATCATGTGCAGGCCAAGCCCGCCTCTCTTTGGCGGTTGCATGCCCCGGATTTCAATTTGCACTGGAGAGTACGCAAGCCTCGAGACCCATCTAAGGTTTCCGCCCATAGGGTATTTTCTCGATATCCAATCAAGATGGAAAATTTTGTGGACCAGCCCCGGCCTTTCCGTAAGCGGCTTGACAATCCCCTCCATGCCGAATCCTATATCGCGGCCATAAACCGGAGGCTTTGCTAGATAATTGAATTTTTTCCTTGGCATGCAAGAGATATTGATTCAAACAATTTATTTGTTTGGGTTGCCCTACCCGAGCAGCGATGCAATCAGCGGGAAGCCTATTATTACCCCTATTGTCGCCCCGAGGTTTGCGAACGCGACCACCAAAAGGATGCGCGTGACCTGGTTTTTGGTGAAATCGCCGAGCGAGTTGAGGTTTCGCAGCCCCTCGAAATCCCGAACCTTCGGGTTGCGCATCTTAGCCTCGACATACCCCGCGACCCAGCCCGCGGCGAGCAGCGGGTGCAGGGTTGTGAAGGGCGCCGCCAAGAATGCTGCAACCACCGAAAAAGGGTGGCCGCCCGCTATCAATGCGCCGAGCGCTGCCAGAGTGCCGGTCGAGAGGAACCAGTAAATGATTGCGGTGAAAGTTATGGCGGAGCCCTTGGTGAAAAACAACCCGGCAATTATTACTATAAAAATTGCGGGGATTGCGTAGCCGATTATTTTGGCAAACCCTGTGCCCCCCTCCTTCACGGAGAGTATTCCCTTTACATCAACCTTTTTCCCGAGCTTTTCCTTTATCCCTTTCACGTGCCCCGCGCCGACCACCGCGAGGATTTTTTTCCCCGGGCTTTTCATTATGGCTTGCGCGATGTAGGAGTCGCGCTCGTCTACCAGCACGTGCTTGATCGAAGGCATCTGCCTCGAGAGCTCCTGCATGAGCTGGGTCATCATGTCCTTCTCCTTGAGCTTCTCAATCCCCTCGCTCGTGATTGCGTTCTTTTCATCCGCGAAAAAGCCTGAAAGTATGGAGAATGCCATCTTGACTTTTTCGATTAGCGTCATCTTCTGCATCGCCCTCTTGAGCGTGATGTTCACGTCCCTATCTAGCAGCATTATTGGGATGTTTTTCTCCTCGGCAACCCTCACTGCCTCTAACATCTCCATTCCCGGCTTCATGCCGAGCTTGCTGCCAAGGGAGCGCTGCAGGTTTGAGAGCAAGAGGGTTAGCAGGAAAAGGTATGACTGCCCGCTCGAAATCACTTTGCCGATGTCGGTGTTCTCCCACTTGTCTCCCTGCTTTAGCTGGTTGAACCTTCTTATGTCAAGTTCAACCCCAACTATGTCAGGTTTCTCCTTCTCAATTGCCCTTGTGACTTCCTCAACGCTTTTGGATGAGATGTGCGCGGTGCCGAGAATGAGTATTTCCCTGCCTTCAAACTTGAGCTTTTCGAGGGCCATAGCTGATTTATTATCCCGCGGAACATTTATTAATTCCGATAATTTATTCATAGCATGAAACGCTTTTTCGCGGGCTCTACGCAAGCCTTTGCCTTTAGGCATGGGTTCTTCATACTTGCGCTCTTGGTGCTGCTTTCAGGCACTGCTCATTCGCTCTCGATTGAATCGCCTCCCTCGGTTTCCGAGAACACCCCTTGGGGTTTTGCAGTAAGGCTTGATGCGACGGATTCGTGGACAAAGACAACTGTGGCAGTTGACGGCAAGCAGTTGCTCGACATTTATTCGAACGGCAACATTGCTGCCGACCCCTTCAACGGCCAGTTCGTGCTCAAGTCCTTTGCGGTTGACGAGGACCCCAAGTCCACAGGCGGGCTCGTGCTCTATGTTTCCCACTTCGGCCTTGCAAAAGGCGCCCACATCCTGTCCGCGTCTTCCGAGAGCGCAACAGACTCGAAGAGCATAGATTCTTTTTCGCCACTTGCAGATTCTGCATTGAGCGGCTTCGAGTCAAGGCTCGGGGCGGTTGAGGAGTCGGAAAAGGGCTATGCGGTGGATGCGAAGGCTTTGTGGAAAAAGCTGAACCGAATCGACGCCAATGTTTCCTCTTTCAATGGCAAGATAGCCGCTTCCGAGAAATCTTCGCTTGCAGAAGTCTCAAGGCTAGCTGAGCGGGTCGGCGCGCTTGAAAAAACAAAGCGTGAACAGGAGGCCGCGGCGGCCCTTGAAGAGGCAAAGGGAAAAGACGGCCCGATTGCCGGTTTTTCAAACCTCGTTGCTGGCCTTGCGGGCTCTCTGGGCTCGGCGCTTGCGCTGGTCGTTGTAATAGCACTTGTGCTGGGCGCGCTGCTTTTCGCGAAGCAGAAGCTTACGGAAAATCGGAGCGTTTACTCGAAGAAGGATGAATTCGGCCTGCCTGCATCATACGAGCATGAGCAGATGGCAAACGATGTCGCAGGCGAGGGGAAGTGGGCTGCGAAGAAGTGAAA
>CAYJWI010000002.1:0-41514 GCA_964373815.1 uncultured archaeon
CTATACGGCCGATTCAACTGCGGGCGCAAAGGCGCCCCATCGCAGTATTCTCGGCCCCAATGTTAATGAAACCGATAAGATTGGCTAGTCGAAAAATCGCCTATTCGCAGGCCGGAGAAAATTATCAACATCTTGCGGATAGTAATCGTAAGCGCCATTTTTGTACTTGCCGACGGTCTGGCCGACCATGAAGTCCTCGAACTCTTTCCAGCGGTTCTTGCCGATGACTTTTATCACTTCGGATTTTCTCAACAAAAACACCTGCACAGACTATCCGACACAACCCTAATCCGTGATGGCCCTCTCCCAGCTTGTATTACTCACTACTTTGTATTACTCATCTGTTTTTAAATATTTATGAGTAATACACTAGTATGGCATATTTGGCAAAATTCAAGAGAAATGGCAAGACATACTTTTATGTTGCCGAGAACATAGCCCTTGGCGGGGGAAAAAGAAGGCAAATAAGAGAGTATATAGGCGACAGACAGCCTTCAGAGTCAAAACTCCAAATTCTGATTGCAGAATTCGAAAAAAAAGCTGAAAAAGAAACTCTCAAACTCCACGGGCACCACTATCTCGCAAATGAGGAAATAAAGGAAATTAACGAAATCAATACGGAGTTCTGGCAAAGATACAAAAAGTTGAACCAGACAGTGCAGGAGCAATTTGACCAGAATTTTGTAATGTCGTTTGTCTACAACACAAACTCTATAGAAGGTTCAACCCTCAGTCCAAAAGAGGTTGAACTCTTGCTGAGCGAGAACATTGCCCCTAACAAACCGCTTGACGATGTCCTTGAAGCGAAAGCCGCACAGAAAACGCTGAACTTTGCCAAGGAATACAAGGGAGAATTCACGCAGGAATTCATACAGCAAATCCACGAAACGTACTTCAAGGACACTAAACCAGGAATTGCAGGAAAATACAAGACCCACCAAAACATGATTAGGGGCTCGCACTTCGAAACCACGCCGCCACATCTCGTCATAACTGACATGAAAAATTACATCGAAGAATACGGCGAACTGGGAAAAAAGCTCCACCCGCTAGAACTCGCTGCATGGGCACACTGGAAACTTGTGCACATCCACCCTTTTCAAGATGGAAACGGGAGAACCTCAAGAATCATAATGAACTTCATCCTGCACAGGAACGGATACGCAATGATAGACATCAAAACAAAGGAAAAAAAACAATATTTCAACGCGCTGGAAAAATGCAGCTACAACAACAATGGAAAAGCGCTCGCAACAAGGCTTGTGAGAAGGTTCAAGAAGCAGTACAAGAATGCGCTCAAGGAAGAAGGAGGAATTAGATGACATTTGTCAATACTTTACCGTACGTTAGCAGCCCTATTGAGGAATTTTCGAACTTTAAATTTGTGAACTGGGAAAAAGACATTTATCCAAAGTTTAAGGGGGGAGTAAAGAAAGAAGAAACAGACTTTTTCCTTAATCTAGTTACCAGTAATAAGCTGAGAAGCATAATAGATTTTGGCGTTGGCGGAGGAACAGAATTAAGCAGCATCATCGAAGGCCTTAAACAAAGAAAATATGTGATTGACAGTGCAGAAGCAAATGAAGTCAATGAGAATTTTATAAACCAGGCTTCAAAACTATTTAGGAGCAAAAATCAAGACACTATTATTCACAAGGCCAACTGGCTTGATCTTCCGAAAGCTGAGCCGGATTACACGCATGTTTTTGATTTCGGTTTTCTTACCGGAAACTCCTTGACTTATATAGGCGGCGGTACCCGTGAGTACACAAAGAAGGCACAGCAGATTGTGGTAAGCAAGTTCGCCCAGCTCCTCAAAAAAGACGGCTGCCTGTTCATCGATACAAGAAACTATGATTACATAAAATCGCTGATGAACCTGCCAAAAGAAGAAATATTCGAGAATTTCACCTTCGACTACTCCGTTTATTATCACGGCTTTCAGGAAAAAGTCTTGGTTTTCCCGGCATACATCAGCGACACCGTTGTGGTGTTGCATTATTATGACAAGCAAGGGAAAAAATGGAGCAAACTTGACCTCTACCCAATTTACCAAGATGATATGATTGAAATACTGAGTAAGGATTTTGTAATTGAAAAAGTTTACCACGATTTCAGGGAAGAAAATAAAGAAAAAAGCCTATTCGTGCAATATCTCGCAAGAAGAAAATGAACAAATCAACAAGCCGAAGAACTTCGGCGACCTTGCATTTCACTATGTTTTTTATTGAGTTCGCATGGTAAAAGAATATAGAATACATTTAAGGGAAGGGGAAGTTCAACACTAATCCACGAAGTCCCTTTCCCAGTTTTTACTAAAAAATCAGTTCACTGCCGGCTTGCCCAAATCCTTCATTCCCCGCGGCAGCTCTATTTTCATGAGCTTCTTGAGGCTTGAAATCAGCTTTGTTTTCTTCTCGCCCTTAACGAACGCGTTTTCCAAAACCTCGGAGAGGTCGTTTACAGGAATAATCCTTATCTTCTTCATTTCCTCATCCTGCAAAACGACGTCCTGCATGTTCGAACTTGGAATTATGACTTCAATAAAGCCTGCCTTTATCGCGGCTGAAACCTTTGCGCTCACGCCGCCAACCGGGAGCACTTCGCCGCGCACGCTAAGAGAGCCTGTCATTGCAAGGTTCTGCTTCACTGGAATGCCTTCAAGCGCTGAAACGACCGCTGTGGCAACGCTCACGGATGCGGAATCCCCTTCAACCCCGCTGTAGGATTGCAAAAATTGTATGTGCAAATCCTGCCTCGAGATGTCCTTGCCTGAAAGCTTCTTTATTATCGCTGCAACGTTCTGCACGGCTTCCTTTGCTATTTCCCCGAGCTTGCCTGTTGCAATGAGCTTTCCTTCGGAACTTGATTGTGCGGGCGCGATTTCGGCTTCAATCGGCATCACTAAGCCGGCGTCGCCATCCGCCATCACGGCAAGGCCGTTTACCCTGCCGATTGCAGAGCCTTCATAGAGGTAAACCTCGTAATCCTTCTTCTCATCTATAATCTTGCCAACCATCTGCTGCTCGAGGGTTTTAGCGCTCATCCTCGCCTCTATTATGTCCTGCCTTAGAACCAGCTTGTGGCCCTTCTCCTTTGCGATATCACCAGCAGCCCTCACAAGGCCACCAAGGTCCCTCAATTTTAGTGTGAGCTTGCTCTTCCTGCCAGCGCGCCTGCGGCCTTCGAAAATTATCTCCTTCACGGCATCCATCGCGAAATGCGGGATCTTGCCATCGTTCGTGACTTCCTGCGCAACGAACTGGACTATCTTGTTGCGGTTCTCCTCAGTGTCCTCCATGTCAAGGTTCATGTAAATTTCGTAACCATAACCGCGGATCCTGCTCCTCAATGCCGGGTGAACCCTTTCAAGGTCCTCATAATTCCCCGCCGCAACAAGCACGAAATCGCAGGGAATCGGCTCTGTGCGCGTCATCGCACCGGAACTCATCTCGCTCTGTCCTGTGATGGGGTACTTTTTTTCCTGCATCGCGGTGAGCAGTTCCTGCTGGGATTTCATTGAAAGCGTCGCAATCTCGTCGAGGAACAATACGCCTCCCGAGGCGCGGTGGATCATCCCCGGCTCGACCCTCAAATGCGCAGGGGTGCCGAGGCCGCCCGAGTTATGCACCAGAATGCCCTCAACAAACAGGTTTCCGGTTTCGGTAGTGACATTGTAAACGTGGCCTTTGAATGGGCGCTTCTGGACTAAGGAAACAGGCTCTTCTTTTGCTTTGAAATCCATAATACACTAATGATTATAAAATTATTAAATAGGGCGCATTGACTGCTAATCTGGCGGAAATTCAGTCAACTGCAGTCAAAAAGTTATAGGAGTATATGAGCCAAAGGGCAAAGCCGTATATGTGGAATGCCAAATAGGCGAAAAACAGGGCAAGAACCGCCGCTGAAATTATTTTAAAAATTAGCCTCATAAATATCCCTCCAAAGACCCAATGCATTTTTCCACTGATGCTCTTTTGAAATCTTTTAGGAAGGATGTAAGTGGAGGGATTTGGTCTGCCAATTTTTGGATAAAACTTTCGTCGAAGTTGCCCGGAAGAAGGTTGAACACATTGAACCTATCTAATCCTGGCTCCCTAATGTAGGCTGCAGCCACAATTTTATAGTTTCCAATATCGCTTTGAGTAAAACCAAGTTTGGCTAAAATGGAAGTATCATTGGCTCTTAAGATGTTGCCTGCGCATTCAAATGGGAAGAGCCAATCCGCCTCGCCCTGGAAATAATCGTCCACTGCAAGGTATAAGGAATATTTCTGGATTGGGTCATTTGCGTTAATGCCGTAATTCTCATAGATGCTTTCCCCCATTGCGCCGTTGTCGTTAGCCCATGTGCTATCGGCAATCAAGTGCGTTTCATAACCTGCGATGAATGGCATGGAAGTGCTACTGATTTTCAATGCCTCGAAAATCGATTTTTCTCCCCAAGGCCTGTGCGTGATGTCCCTTCCTGAATTGTTTATGTACCTTATGTCTGGAGCGATTGCACCAAAAAAATAGTCATCGATGTTTTCATAGCTGGAAATGAAGCCGCGCTTGGAAAGTTTTTGCAGGACAAGGTTTGCAATCCACACGTGGGCAAATAAGCCAGCCATAAGAGACACTCCCATTAAAGGAATTATAATTCTTTGTAGTACAATCTGTCATTTTGAGAGGATGTTGCGAAAAGGTTTTCTTTACATTCTTGCAATTATATGTCGGCGATTTTCACTTGTTGTAGCCATAATAACCACCTATTTCTCATGCTTTTCTTTTATCGATTTTTCCAGAACCCCTGACGGGTTGAAATCGGGGTTGTTGTTACGTTCCCTGACAGCTAATTTTATTACCTCGCCCATTCTTTCCTTTTTGTCGAGGGCATAGCGCAGCAGAAACTGCTTGTCGAAGTCTAGCACTGTGCCGAAGTTTGTTCTGATGAATATCCTGTAGCTGGCGGTGAAAGCTCCGTCCTTGCGGTGCCTGCCTGCAGAACTGTTTTTGTTGATGTTGCCGGTTGTTTCTGTACCAACGGATTCGAGCAACGCCTCCATGCTTTTCAAAAATTCCCTGTGCTCATTTTCCAAAAATTCAATTTTTGAGAGGCCGATTGAGAAATCTTTGAATGGGAACCGCCCTTTACTTGGGTTGTGCCGCACGACGGAAACTTCCGAGGCAAGAAAGCCATCAAGAAAAGAGACTCTAAATTTTTTAGGGAGGGCAATGAGCCATTTTGGCAAAGAATACGGTATTGTTACCTTGTCCCCGACAGGCGCGCCAAGGGCCGCGAAGAACCTGACAACGGCGCGGTCATAGCACCTGATGTTGTAGGAAGCCCCATACTCCCCGCCTTGAATAATCTGCGTCTTTCCATTTGCTGAAGGAAATATTCTAAGCAAGTCCGAGTGCCACAAATCAACATCGTTCTTATCTGAGGAGATGAATGCAACCGTGTTGTAGCGCACATCAATGCCGCCATCGCCAAACAAGGTGCCGAGAATATTGAAAATTATTTCGGAATCCTTATGGCTTTCAAAAAATGGCAGCAAGCCGGCGCTTTTCAATTTCTCAACGACTTTTAGCGGCAGCGGAACCGCGCGCTTCTCCCCCTTGGTGTGCCACCATCTTGTGCTTCCGTTGCTGATGCCCAAGGCTTTTGCGGCTTTCTTGTACCCTATTGTGGGATTGTCGCTGACGAGTTTTAGATATTCTGCATATTTTTTGCAGGAAAACTGGTCGTCCGCAGAATATGTGTTGATTATGTCCTGCTCCGTGATTATCGGGTTCATTGCTGGCGCCTCCGTTGTAGAAGCAGGTGAGTTTCTGGCGCCCGCAGAAACATCTTGCCCTTCCAAGCCTTTATATCCGTTTGCAGGGTTCGGTGCCGGTGCGCTCATTGTTCATCACCGCCTTCTGAAAAATTTTCCAGAATCCAGATCTCCCTGTCTGTTAGCTCCCCGCCATTTTCGGCTATGAGCAATGCATTTATGAGTTCCTCTCCTGTCGGGAGAAGTATTTTGTATTCTTTCAAAAACCCCATTCGAGCCACCTCCGTTGAAAGGAATTTTTTCCAGAGGCTTTTTTGGCGCGGCGGAGGCATTAAATCCTTTACACCAAAATTAGAGGTTTAGGCGTGTGAAGGTTTAAGCCGAACGCCGCGCGGCCGTAGGAAAAAATTCCGCGGAGGTGGCGAGGGGTTTGAAAGAAAGAGTTCTCCCAGGAAGTAGGAATTGTTTTTGGTAGGCCGTGAAGTTCTGTAAAGCAGCCAACTAAAATTTATTTCAAGACGGCCTTTGCAATTTCGGACTCGTACAATTTGATTATTTTCGAAGAAGCCGAAACCTTGCCCGCGTTTACATCGCCTTTTGAAGTGTAGACCGAATGCTCTGGGGTGAGCGAGATTTTCGCCGCGCCGCAGGCTATGTCAACGACTTCGGCATCGTAAGACCTCCTATTCATTGAGTAAATCCTTGTCCTGACGATTTTGCCATCCTTTGACCCATAAGTATAAACGGCCATTGAGGATGGGAAAACAATTGCCTCATAGCCCTTCTCGTGTTTTTCGACAAGTTCTGGGTGTTTTGAGGAGATATCCTTCCAAAGATTCTCGAAAGTGATATTTTTTTCAACACCGCCAGAAATTGTTGTTAGTTTATTCACTGGACAAAGTGATTGCAACGGGTCATGCCTCACGTCCCCAAGCAGCGCTCCTGCGCGCGCGCCTGTCGCCTCGAAGAAAGGCGCGATTTTTTTGCCTGAATTGTTTACAAGGAGTTTTGGCGGCATCACAGTGCCTGTCTTAACCCTCACCTGTGCTCCGAGGGCAAAGCCAATCATAAGCACTCCGCCAAGTATCAGCGTGGCGGCGTAAACGACATCCGGCATCAGCTTGAGTGTCCAGAGGACGTATGTGAGCATGAACCAGCCCATCGGGAGTATCAGCCCTATCAGCCGCAGGTTATCGTCCTGCGCCCTTGCCTCAAGTCTTGACTGCTCCATTATGCGCTTGCCATCGCCGGCCTTCACGGTTTTCACGAATGGGTTGTTCGAGTCCTCTTCATTAGGGTAAATCAGCACATCGACAAGCCTTTGCACAGGCATTATCTCCGACATCGCTTTGGCCAGCATGCTTTTGCCGGTTCCGGGAAGGCCTACAAGAAGGACATTTCTCCTCTGCACCGCCGCCTTTCTTATCAGCTCAACTGACCTATCCTGGCCCACAATCTGGTCGAGGAGAAGCTTTGGCACCGGGACCTCCTTGGTGGAAGAGGCTTTGAGGTAATCTGGCATAATGTAATAATGAAAGAAGAAATTAAATAAGTGAGCCCGCAATTAGATTAAGGTGAAAAAAACGATTAAGACCGGTGTCGGGCCTATAACTGTTTCAGGCGCGATAATCGGCGCCCTCGCAACCGGAGGGGCCGGCGGGGTGTTCGTAGGGGCGGCCCTTGGCTATCTCATAGAAAACAGGCACGAATAAACCTGGCAGAACAGCACTATTTGTTTGGCGGGAAATTAAAGGCAATAACTTGCGGCCCGCAAAAATACGCAATTTTAACCCTGACGCAGGAAAAGA
This sequence comes from uncultured archaeon, assembly GCA_964373815.1. Classification (GTDB taxonomy): domain Archaea; phylum Iainarchaeota; class Iainarchaeia; order Iainarchaeales; family Iainarchaeaceae; genus UBA10205. Next base: position 7,573 of record CAYJWI010000002.1, read on the forward strand.
GTATTGCATGAGCGAAGCCATAAAAGTGGTTTTTTTGGGCACGAGCGCGAGCGTGCCAACGAAGGAGAGGAACCTTAGCAGCATAGCCATCCGCTTCAACGGCGAATGGTTCCTCTTTGATGCCCCCGAAGGGACGCAGAGGCAGATGATGGCGGCGAAAACAAGCTACCTCAAGATAAACAACATTTTCATCTCCCACTTCCACGCAGACCACTTCCTCGGCCTCGGCGGGTTGCTCGCGACAATGAACATCCACGGAAGGGACTGGCCGATCACCATTTACGGGCCGAAAGGAATTAGAGAGAAGGTGGGGCAGGCGCTGGAACTTGCCATGCTAGAGCCCGGATTTGAAGTGAAGTGCGTGCAGGTGAAAAAAGGAGTCGTGCTTGAGGACGAAAAATTCCTAATCGAGGCCGTGCCGCTAAAGCACGAGATAGAGTGCTTCGGCTATATCTTTACGGAGAAGGACAAGCAGGGTGAGTTCGACAGGGAGAAGGCCATAAAGCTCGGGGTTCCTGTGGGCCCGCTTTTCGGCGAGCTCCAGAAGGGAAACAAGGTGAAATTGGATGGCAGGACAATCAAGCCGGAGGATGTCATAGACAAGTCCAAGGCGCGGCCGGGGCGCAAGATTGCGGTAATTTTTGACACGCTTCCGTCGAGAGAATACCACAAAGCGATAGCAGGCGCTGATTTGCTCATACATGAATCCTCTTTCCTCGAGGAGCTAAAGGATCGGGCGAAAGAGACAATGCACTCGACCGCGCTCGATGCCGCAAAAGCCGCAAAGGAAGCGGGGTGCAAAAAGCTCGCGCTCTTCCACCTGAGCGCTAGGCACAAGGAAAACGAAAAGTTCGAGAACGAGGCGCGCAAGGCTTTCGGGGATGTCATCGTGGCAAAGGATTTGATGGAACTGGAATTGTGAAATGTTTTTTCAGGCAAGGCCAGGTAACGGAACATTTAAATTAAGATAATTATATTTAATTATATGGTGATTTTATGACCGAAATAACCGTGATTACAAGGGAGTGGGGCAACAGCATAGGATTGACACTGCCCAGCGAAGTGGTAAGAGAGAAAAAAATTAAGCCAAACCAAAAACTCAGGATAGAAATAAAAGAAACGCCAAAAAAACCTGCACCTGACTCCTTTGGCCTTCTTCGAGACTGGAAAGTCGGCACGCAAAAGCTCAAGGACAGGCTGCGCGAGGAAAGTGACTGGTAAATGTATTTCTTTGACAGCTATGCCCTTATTGAATTCAACAAGGGAAACCCAGAATATCAAAAATATTCAAAAGAGACAATCCATACTACAATACTAAACCTCTATGAATTCTTCTATTCGGCGCTTGCCGAGTTTGGGGAAGAAAAAGCCAAAGAGGCAATGTCAAAACTCAACGCAGTAAAAGTAGATATAAGCGAAAGCGACGTCGTGCAGGCGTCAAAATTCCGGCTCTCAAACAAGCAAAAAAAACTCTCTTACGCAGACGCACTCGGCTATGAAATAGCAAGAAGCAACAAACTAAAATTCCTGACAGGGGACATGCAGTTCAGGACATTGGAAAACGTAGAATATGTGAAATGACAATACACCACTGCATCCCTCGCCGCGCACGGGAAATCAAGGCTTATTGATACCGCGCCATTTCCGAATATTTTCAAAACTTTTCACTTTCAATGTGAAAGCGCGTTATCTATCCTTTGATTCGCAAGCCTGATGAAACAACTAAAAACTAGATACGCCCCCACAGGGCAACCTATTTATTCTCCAGTTGCGTTTATTGTTTTTGGTGTTATGCAGGCAATAGTGTTGGCGGCGGGATCTGGGATAAGGCTAAAGCCCATTACGGACCAGATACCCAAATGCATGGTCGAGGTGAAAGGCAAGCCGCTGCTAGAGCACGTGCTCACGAACATGGTAGGCGCGGGGATTGACGAGATAAACCTCGTGGTTGGGTACAAGAAGGAAATAATAGAGGACCACTTCGGCCCGGAATTCAACGGCGTAAAGCTCAATTATTTTGTCCAGCAAGAGCCAAACGGCACAGCGCACGCTGTCAGCCTTGTGCACGATTACATCAAGGGGAAATTCCTGATAGGCCATGCCGACGTGATTGCAAGCACGAATGATTATAGGGAACTTGTGAGGGCAAGCGCCTATGAGGATTTCGAGGGACTCATCCTTGCAAGAAGGGTCGAGGACCCATGGAGGTTCGGGGTGCTCAAGACAGAGAGGCACAGGATAACCGACATCATAGAAAAGCCGAACCCGGGAAAGGAGCCGAGCAACCTCATCAACGCAGGAATTTACAGGTTCAATGAAGGGTTCTTCCAGATACTAAGCTCGACCCCGCTCTCCCCGAGGGGCGAGTACGAGATAGTGGATGCGATAAAAAACTTCATCGCCACCGGCAACAGGGTGGAGTTCCGCATGTGCCAGGAGAACTGCGTGGACATATCCAGCGTCGAGGACCTCAAGGCGGTGGATGAAATGCCGCAATCAGAATTCCCGAAGTGAAATGAAAAAACATTTTATTCTGTTTTGAACATCTGCCCCGGCTTTAGTATTACCGGGATTGTCTTCAGCACGCTCTTCTCGATCCTTGACTTGAACTCATTCGGGTCCGCGATTATTGATTCGAAGGAATTGTAGTGCATTGGAATGACATATTTCGGCTTCATTGTCTTTGTGGCGCGCACCGCATCTATTACATCCATTGTGGAACTCCCGCCTATCGGAAGGAGCGCGACGTCGCTTTTTATTTCGGAAAATGAATCCATCAGCGCGGTGTTGCCGGCAAAGAAGAGCGACTCCCCGTCCTTCGAGAAATGAAAGCTCATGGGGTAGAAGGAATTCGGGTAATGCGCCCCCATTACGGAAATGACCACCCCGCGCAGGCTGAACTTGTCGCCCACTTTCACGTTGTGCTTTAGGTTTGAGGGGATGTCGAGCTCGTTTAGCACGGATTCGTGGCCAACCACTGTCGCGTTCTCCCTCTGCGCAACAAGGCTTACGAGTTTTTTGTCGAAGTGGTCGAAGTGCTCGTTGCTGACGCATATTATATCCACCTTGCCGAGCTTGTCAGGCCCGCACGGGCACTCTGTGCACATCCTGAAATTGTTTTCACCTTCAGGCACTTCCATGAAAGGGTCGAGAAGTATGCTGGTGCCCTGAAGGGAAACCTTGAAGAAGGAATGCCAGAGGTAGTGGACTTTCATCGCAAGCGCCTTATAGAAATAAACAGGGCGGGAGTATATTAAGCTGCCCTTTAATTTTTCCGCGCACGAAAAAAATTACTTTTTACGGGTAAGAAATTAAGAAACGGGAATTTGCGGCAATTGCTGGCCTATAGCAAACCACGAAAGTTTTTTTGGTATTTTGCGTTGTTTGCTAGATAGCAGACCTTGAAATATCACCGAATTACTTTGTTGGCCTGCTATAAAAAAGATTTAAGAATTAAGACACACAATAGTGGTTACATGAAGGGAATGGCCCTGCTCTTTTGCCTGCTCATCGCCTCGTCAATGGTTGGGGCAGTGAAAGTGGAAAAGCTCGACATTGCGCTCAATGTCGACAATGCCGGCAAGGCGGGCGTGCGCGAAAACTATTACCTCCAGTTCACAAGCCCGTTCGAGTCCGACGAATTCAACAAAAAGGCCGAGGAAAACGCATCCAGCATACTCGCATGGCAGGTGGATTACGATTTTTTCTTCCCGCACTTCGGCGGAAGCGCTGGCAACACCTTAGAAGCGTCGACAATAACATATGACAAGGACGGAAAGCTGCTCACGCTCGCATACTCCCTTAAGGGAAGCTTCGCAACGCTCAAGTCGCAGGAGCAGAGAAATGACGTCTACCTCATCGATGATGCGCGCTTTGGCGCATTCAATGAAGCCGGGTCAATAGTCATACCGGAAAACACGGCCATAACGATAACGGTGCCGGAGAACACGCAAATCCTCAGGGAAAGCCTTCCGGCAAAGGTCATAGTCAACGGGAACAGCATCGTGCTCAGGGGACTGCAGAGCAATTCGCTTAGCATCACCTACAACCTCCTAAAGCCCATTGCGCCGCGCAGCGATGATATCGTTCAGGGCATCTCGAACATCTACATCCTCGCGCCGATAGCCCTGGTGCTCGGGCTCATTGTGTACGCAAGGAAGGAAACCCTCGAAAAGCGGATAGAGGACTACCTCGTGGAGCACTCGGAAATAAAGAACAGGGAAGCGGAACAGGAAATAGAAATAGATTTTGACAAGAAATAGGTTTCCGGCAAATCAATACGGACAGCATGGTTTCCTGTTTAACACAAGCGCGGATCTGGCTTTGCCTGCGGCTTCATCGGATTTCCGATTTTTCCTTCTTTTTGAAATTCCTGTGCCTCTTTATTCCCTTCTGGCGAACTCCCTCGAACTTTACGCCCATTTTCTTCAGCACGTTCTGCACGCTGTAATCGTCCGTGATGACCACGAGCTTTTCCCCGCGCCCCGCGAACTCGGAAGCGAGGGCTATTAGGGAGAGGTCGGGTTCGCTTAGCTCTGTACCGGACTGCTCGGCCTTTTCAGCCGATTTCTGCACCGAAAGCGGGCATGCGTCCTGTATAGTGAGCAGCCCCTGCGAGAGGGCGTTCTCAGCTAGGGCCTTGCTGCGAAAATCCCTCCATTCCGCAAAAACCGCGGAGGTTGTGAAATAGCGGCCCTTTTTCTCGAACGAGAAATTGTCATTGTTTAGCAGCGCTGCCGCATCGAGCACGTAAATCACGCAAACACCCGATTAAAACCTGCCCTTGAATCCTTATAATTTTATTGATGCAATAGTTATCCGTGGTTTGATGGATGGACGGGCGCTTGCATCTTCGCTTAGCGAAATAGAGAGAAAAACCCTCTTGGCGCTCTCGGGCGAGCAAAAAAACTTCGAAGCCGTTGCCAAGCAGGCGGGCATAGGCATTGATTCGGTGCGCAGGGCGGCCAGCTGGCTTTCACAGAAGGGGCTCGCGCTTGTATCGGAAGCAAAAACCAAAAAATTCGCGCTCACAGGGGAAGGCGAGAAGGCGCTCGCAGAAGGCCTTCCTGAAAAGAGGATGCTCGAGGCGCTTTCGGCAAAAGGGAAATTAGGTTTTCGCGAAATGCAGGCACTCACAGGGCTTTCGCAGCAGGAATTCAATGTCGCGCTCGGCATGAACAAACGGAGCGCATTTGTAATAATTGCAAAAGATAAGGAGCCGATGCTCGAGCTAACCGAGGCCGGAAAGGAGTTCCTATCAAAGGAGAGCGCGGAGGAGAAATGCCTCAAGGAAATTTCATTCGGGCTTGCGGGCGAGAAAAACCGCAAAATCCTCGAAGAGCTTTTGCAGAGGGGGCTTTGCGAGGAAAAGGAACAGACAGAGCGCAAAATTTCCATCACCCCGCAAGGCGAGGAGGCAAGGTCGCTAAAAGAGTTCAGCGGCACTAGGGCGTATAATATCCTTGACCCCGTACCGGAAATATTCCCCGGAAAAAAACAGCCATACATCCAGTTCCTGAACATCATACGAAGAAAGCTAACAGAATTAGGGTTCAAGGAAATGGAGGCGCCGCTCATTGTGCAGGAGTTCTACAATTTCGACGTCCTCTTCCAGCCGCAAAACCACCCCGCGCGCACCTGGACCGACACTTACCAGCTCAAGAACCCAACGCACGGCAAGATTGCCGACAAATCAAAAGTGCAGGCAGTAAAAGAAGCGCACGAGACAGGCGGCGTTTCCGCATCCTCCGGATGGGGATATAGCTGGCTTGAGGAAATAGCATCAAAACTCATGCCAGCGGCGCACGGGACAGCGCACAGCGCACGCCAGCTAACCAGGGGAATAGAGGTTCCGGGAAAATACTTTGCGATTGCGAGGTGCTTTAGGCCAGACGTGCTGGATGCGACGCACCTCATTGAATTCAACCAGACAGACGGGTTCATTGTAGGCGAGGACCTCAACTTCACGCACCTACTCGGAATGCTCGAGCAGTTCGCGCGCGAAATAGCGGGGGCGCAGGAAGTAAAGTTCATACCCGATTACTACCCATTCACGGAGCCTTCGGTGCAGCTCTCCGCAAAACACCCGCAGCTAGGATGGGTCGAGCTGGGGGGCGCGGGGATGTTCCGCCCGGAGATTTTGGAAAACCTCGGGATAAAGGGGCAGGCGATTGCTTGGGGAATCGGCATTGACAGGCTTGCGATGTTCAAGCTCGGGATAAAGGACATACGTTATTTGTTCTCGGATGATCTGGGATGGCTTAGGAAAATGCCGCTGGTGATGGAATGAGCCAATTTGAATGCGAACGTAGTGAGCAAGTTCTGCCGAGCAAAGCGGAGGCAGAACACCTCGTCAACGGAGGTGTCCGTTGATGCCCAGCATTGAAATAAGCAAAAAGGATTTCGAGTCCCTTGTGGGGAGGAAGTTTTCCCAAAAAGAGCTCGAGAACGCGCTCATGTTCGTCAAAGGCGAGATAGATTCCTATGAAGGCGACTCCCTCAAGGTCGACGTGAAGGAAACCCTAAGGCCTGATGTGTGGAGCACTGAAGGCATTGCAAGGGAAGTGTCCTGCAGGATGGGGATGCGCAGGGGAATTGGCGGCGCGGGGTACAAGGTCGCGAAGGCGAAAATCTCCTGCACGATTGAGAAAAGCGTTGAGAAGGCAAGGCCGTTCATAGCCTGCGCGGTAATCAGGAACGCCAAAGTTACGCAGGATTTGCTTTTGCAGACGATACAGCTCCAGGAAAAAGTCGGCACCACGTTCGGCAGGAAAAGGAAGGAAGCTGGAGTAGGGCTTTATGATTTTGGCAAAATGAAACCGCCGATATATTACAGGGGGTATAAGGATAGCGAAATAGGGTACGTGCCCCTCGAATTCCGCTCAAAGATGCGCCCTAGCGAAATACTAAAAGAGCACCCAAAAGGAAGGGAGTTCGGCCACCTGCTCAAGGGTTCGGAATACTACCCTATTGTAATTGATTCCGCAGGCGTTGTCGCATCCATGCCGCCGATAATAAATTCCGAAACAACCGGGAAAGTTACGGAGAAGACAAAAAACTTGTTCATAGAATCCACCGGCTATGACTGGGAGAAGGTCAACATCGCGCTCAAGGTGATGTGCATGGCGCTCGCGGACAGGGGGGGAAGAATAGAGGGAGTGAAAATAAATTTCCCGAAAACGAAAACCTATCCTGGGCAATCAATCGAAACGCCGTTCTTCAAGACGAAGAAAATAGAAACCAGCACTGATTACATGAGAAAAATCAGCGGCCTGCAAATACCTGACAAGGAAATGGTTTCAATACTCGAAAAAGCTGGTTACGTTATTGGCAAGAGCGGGAGCAAGCTCAAGCTCGAATACCCGGATTTCAGAAATGACATAATGCACCCAGTGGATGTGGTCGAGGATTTGCTCATAGGCTATGATTATAACAAAATAAAGCCGCAGAGGCCGAAAATGAGCGTCATAGGCGAGCAACGACCGGAGACAGCATACCTAGACAAGGTCCGCGATGCATGCATCGGGCTTGGGCTGCAGGAAGTGCTCACATTCAACCTAACTTCGCGCGAAAAGCAGGAGAAAATGGTAGGCCTCAAAGGTGAGGGGTTTGTCGAGATAGCAAACCCGGTTTCCGCCAATTGGGGGATACTTAGAAAGAGGGTTTACCCTGAGCTGCTCGAATTCCTCTCAAAAAACAAGCACGTGGAGTACCCGCAGAAAATATTCGAGATAGGGAAAACACTCGAGCTCAATGAAAAAAGCGAAACCAAAACCGATGAAAAAAACAAGCTCTGCGTAGTGCTTTGCGGAAAGGATTACGGTTTTACCGCCATAAAATCCGCATTCGAGGCAGTGGCAAGGGAGCTCGGGAAGAAGTGCCACATGAAAGAAGTTTCGCACCCTTCGCTATCCGAAGGAAGGGGTGCTGAAATTTTCGGGGATTCGAGAGGGTTTTTGGGCGAAGTCAGCGAGCAGGCAAGAAAGAACTTCGGCATAGAGCAGCCGGTGGTTCTGCTCGAAATGGAACTCTGATTCAGGGGTTTGTAATCCGAAGGCTTTTTGTGCACCGCCTTGATATCCCGCCCCCCCACCTAGAACAACTTGGTCTGTTTTACAGGCTGGCCCCCATCCACGTCTTCCTGGCTTTGCTCGCCTTTTTCAATTTCGCCCTTACCGGAAGCAGATTCTTGCGCTGGCTTTTCATTATTCCCTTTTTCGGGCTTTTCTTTTGTCTCGCCGGCGAGACCCGCATCCTGCAAAATGCCCTGCACCTTTTTAGTGTCTGGCGAAGTGCCAAGCAGGAACGCGACCTCCTTTTCGTTTAGCGCGAAGAGACCAGCGAATGCGACGGCCTTTTCCCTATCTTTTGCAAACACCTGCTTTATGTAAGGCAGGTCAGCCGAAATTGTCTTGCGCGAGGAGGAGTGCGTCTTTGCGCCGATTTTGAAACCGAGTTCCTTTTTCATGTTCCGAAGGCCCGCTGTTTTTGAGAGCATTGAAAGAAGCCCGGGAAACTGGTACATCACGAAATCATTAGAGGGTTTTTCCTTTGAAAGCGCAACGCCTTCCGCTGCGAGCTCGGTGCTATACCTCAAAAACCCCCAGTGCTGCTTGTTGTAAATCCTGCCGTTGAAAACATCGGCCCTTGAGAGCCTGTCGAATGCGAGTGCGGCATCGCCCAAATTCTGGTACTGCCTCGGTATGTTCTCCTCCACCCAGCGAAAAAGCATGTCGCTGCTCAAATCGCTCTGCGAGCGCGCCTCGCGCACCTCGCCAAAGCTCGTGCCCTTGAAAATCGCCTTCATCACGCTGAAAACCTTCTGCTGGCGCTCGCGCGAGTAAAGCGACTTCACATCCGGGAGCGAAACATTCCCGGCAAAGGAGAGCGTGTGCAGGTCGAGAAGGGCAGATCTCATGTCACCAGAGGAGCTGCGGCAAAGCTCTTTTACCGCATCTTCTTCGAATGGGATTTTTTCGGCGGCGAGAATCTCTCCGAGGCGTTTTGCCATTGAAAGGTAATTTATTTTCTTGAACTCGAACGCCCTGCACATGAACCGTAGCGCTGAAATGGATTTTTCCGCAAAAATGTCGGTTGCCGTGAGGACAATCGGGTTCTTTGAGCCCTTTATCACGGAGCTTATGGCTGAGGCGCCTCCGCGGTCTTTTCCCGAAAGTGCGTCAACCTCATCTAGAAGAATCATCCTCTTTTGCCCGAAAAAAGAGGCGTTCTGCGATGCAGGCCCCACAATTTTTTCTACCGCATCCTTCGACCTCAAATCAGAGCTGTTGAGCTCCACCACATCCCACTTGAACATTTGCGCAATCATGTAGGCAAGGCATGTCTTGCCAGCACCTGTCTGGCCCCAGAGCAAAAGCGGCGGCTCCCTCTCCCCCCTCTCCCACTTCTTGGCCCACTCTATGCTCTTTTCTACAATCTCGGAGTTGCCTATGAACTCCCCGGGGTTTTTTGGGGAAAACTTTTCAGTCCAGAGCTGTGACATGAAATGGAAAGGCTGGAAAGGGAATAAAAGGCTTTAACATCCAAGCGGCCGGGCGAGGAAGCTTTCATAATTAGCCATCCAATAATTTGAGGTTATTTGAGCAGGGAATTTATTTCCTTCAGTATGAACTGCTTTTTTACCCTCGAGGAGAATTCCTTTGTCTTGCCCTTGTTCCCGAGCTCGATGTATTTGGATGAGACAAGGCCCTGCTTTTCGAGCCTTGAGAGGATGTCGCGCAGCCTGCGCTCCTTAAGCGAGCCCTTCTCCGAAAAAAATCCGTAAATTTTGCCCGAATGCACCGGCTCGTTTTCCGCGACAAACTTCAGCAGCCCGAGCTCCTCTTGCGCGAGGTGCTTTAGTCCCTTTAGCGCGGAAACCGCGTCGGCATCCTCGAACGCCTCCTTTAGGTGCTCGACGAGGAGCTTGCCCTTGTTGGCCCTTTCGGCAATCCTTCCGGCCTTGAGCAATGATTCGAGCGCAACCCTTGCATCTCCCCCGAGTTTTGCAGCATGGCCAGCAGCGACATTCACAACGTCTTTCTCAACTGCGCCCTTGAGGAATGCAAGCTCCACCCGTTCAGAAAGTATTGCCTTTAGCTGCTCTGGGGTGTAGGGGTTGAACACTATCGCCTGCTCGGTTAGGGAGCTCCTTATGCGCGGGTCGAGGCGGCTGGTGAGCGAAACATCATTTGAAATCAGAACGATGCCTATGCGGAGCTTCTCGTACTCCACAACACGCAATAGGTCATAGAGGAGTTTCGAGTTTGCCTCCGTTAGCAGCAGCTGGTCCACTTCATCTAGCACTACAATCGGGGTGAAGCCGCACTTGCGCAGGGCCTCTACCATGTTCGAGAAAACCTCATCCGTGGCAAGGCCCCTGCGGGGGACAACTGCGCCGACGAAATTCGCAATCGAACTTAATACCGAAGGCCTCGAATTGTACTCGAAGCAATTGAGGTAATGCGCCTTGGCCCTGCCAAAGGACTCCTCGAGCTGCTTTAGGACGAACTTCGCGCACACGGTTTTCCCAACGCCTGTCGGGCCTGCGAGGAAAACATTGAGCGGCTTTCTTCCCTTGAGTATCGGGTCAAAGCAGTAGACAAGAGAATCTATTTCCTTGTCCCTGAAGGGGAGCCTTTCGGGGATGAATTCTGGATAGAGGAAGCGCTCATCCTTGAAAACCCCGTGCTCTGCCTGCCTTGGGGAAAAAAGGTTCTTGGGCATGGACAGATTAATGCCTTGGGATATTAAAATCAAATGCCCCGCACAAAATGCCATGCGAAGCAAAGCCGACCTCGCCGAGGCAAGGCTTACCGAAGGTAACCGCTCCCTTCCGAGGAGCATGCTCGGAGTAGGGTGCCTCCCCAACCGAGGCTTCGGTTGGCACCGGCACTGAACCCCTCCGCAAAACACTTATACTCTAGGAGCGATAATCAAAGTGAAGGCTCAATGGTGGGATTTCAAAAAGGAAGTTAAGGGACCGATGCTGCTTCTAGTTTTCCCCCTTAACTCCCTCTCACCCCCAACCGCATGCTTTCGGTTGGGAGAGTACCCTATCTTCATTTGGACTTGATAGGCTTTGCTCCGCATTCAAACTAAAAAAGCAATTCCCCCTAACTAAACTGAAAAGGTTAAAAAGCCCTAAACAACCCATTAATAGCATGGGCAACGACCACAGCCACGATGAAGGTCACGGCGAGAGCAAGCCCGCATCGAAAGGCAAAAAGAACATGAGCGACGGCCTTTTCGAAAGGGCGCAGGGCTACATCACAAAAAGCATAAGCAGGTTCGTCGCATTCCTCTTCATACTCGTCTCAATAGGCGCTGTAATGGGCTACTTTGTGGCCCAGCAGAGGGGAACAGAATTCCTTGTAATTGTCCCCGCATTCGCTGGCATACTCGCATACTACAACAGGGACTTCGCGGTCGCGCTTTTCGCGGTATTCCTCCTTCTTATAATTTTCATCTGAGCCTGATGCACATGCCGGAAGTTTCACTCTCGAAAACAGAGTTCAAGGCGCTCTCGTCCGAGAGCCGGACAAAAATACTCAAAATGCTAGACGAGCGCAACCACACCCTCTCCGAACTTGCCGCAAAAACAGGCATGGCGGCGCCCACGGTAAAGCAGCACGCCTCTGTGCTGGTGCAGTCAGGGCTAATAGAGCTGCGTGACGAGGGCAGGAAGTGGAAGTACTACGCACTAACGAAAAAAGGCAAGGACATAGTCAATGCGAAAAGCAACAACACCAACATATTGCTAATACTCTCATCCGCAATACTCGTAGCAGGGCTCGGCATAGCGCTCATGTTCGCGGGGCAGGGGGCAATTTTTTCCCAAAACATTGCACCGGGCATTGGCGGCGAGGCGCCTCCGCTCGGCACGGCAGCGCAACCTGCATCAGACAAATCAATAATCGCAAGGGAGATTGTACCGACAGAAATAAGCGCTTCGAGCCAGGCACTTTCCGGGTGCCAACCTGGCTTTGATGCCGCCGGAGAGCGGGCAGAGGCGCTTGCCCAAAAATGCAGGGATGCAAAGGATAGGGGGCAGTGCGAAGCCATCGATGAGTACAGCGCAACAATAACAAGCTTCGAGCAGGCGGATGGAAAACCAGACTGCGAATGGACAGAGAATTCAGCACAAACAGCAACAAAATAGTAATTCGTCAATCGACGTAATCCTTTTAAAGTGTTTTCAGCTACCTTTTTGCATGCTTGAAGGCCAGAGGGCGCAGGTCTCGATTGAAATGATAATAGTGCTCGCGGCGCTCGTTGCAATAGCGCTCCTGCTAGTTTCGCAGCTCCAGAAGACCGCAGAAAAAGGTGCGCAGGCAATTGACAAAAAAGCGGATTCGATTTTCAAGGAAATAGAAGAGATATGAATGCCAAAAGCCCAGGTGAGCATCGAGTTCATCCTCCTGCTTGCCGCATCGCTTGCATTCATCTCCGGCATCGCGGCGGCGCTCTCCAGCCTCAATGATTCCGCGCTGCTTGCAATCGATGCACAGGGCGCAAAATCGCTCTCCTCTGAAATCAGCTCTTCAGCCCGCACACTTTCCCTCCTCGGCAATGGCTCTGAAAAAAAATTGCCTTACTCCGCCCTCGGAAACTGGAGAATTTCACAAAACGCGGGGAAGGCTTACGTGCTTGTCGGCAACGGAGCGGGGAATGTGGAAATAGAGCTCCATGGCATAGTTGTTGCCGGGGGAATGGAACTGAAGCGAAAAGGGTTTTTGGTGCTAAGAAAAGAGGGCGGGAAAATATTACTGCAAAATGGATAGCGATATTTTTTCAATGCGACCACCCCTTTCTATGATAATTTCTTTTCGCGCCATTGAAGGGGTCTCGGAAGCCGCAGAGCCTTCGGCAACCAGCTCGATTTTATGGGGCGCATCGCCGAAGAAAAGGGAAAAATCGTTTTCCATTTCTTCCCGCGAAGGATGCGTTTGCGCCCACACTATGAGCAAATCGCCCATCTTCTGCGCCAAGGGCAAATCGCCGCCGGAAAAACTTTGGCGGATTGGCATCGAGGAAATGAGTGCAAGAAGAACGAGCAGGGCTATTACTGCCTCAATCGAGAGAAGGCCCCTAATTTTCACAGACAACAACCCCGAGCACGGCTTTTTCTGCAGGGCCGAGCAATACAAACCTTTCAACCGAAATGCAGGAGCCGCTTTGCCCGTTGAAAAAATATCCCTTTCCTGAAAGCGAACGTGCATAGAGCCCAGAAAGCGTGAATTTTCCGAAAACCACTGGATGAATTTTTGCTAGGAGTGCGGGGTTTAGAAGGTTTGCCTCCGGCCTTTTCTTCCCCTGATTGTAATATGCCGCGCCGAGTTCTGGGTTTAGCTCATTGTGGTTCTTTACAATGGATTCTGCGAGCGCGGAGGCGAAAAAATATTTTTCGGCTTCCCTCAACCCATAGGAATTTTCGGCATAGAATGGCGAAATTGCCGCAAAAAGGAAGTAAAGGGAAAAAAGCACCGCGAGAGAGGCGAGCAGGGCATCAGAGCTGAAAATAATCCCCCTACCCATAATGCCCCTCCACCTGAACTAATATTCCGCTGCCATCCCTGAAAGCGGGGGGGAAAATATCCGCGCTTTTAAGGCCTGAAAAAACCTTTCCGTTGTAAGGGGCGCATCCATCTTCGAGCCTTAGCAAACCCCCGGCAGCAGCGTAATACATGTTTAGGGATGCGGCACAAAAAACCGCTGTCGCTTTTGCCGATAAAAGTGCAGCGCCCTCCTTCTGCTTTGCGATGATGTTTTTCTCAGCTGAAAGTGCAAAGGAAACAAAAAGAGTAAGCGCGAGGAGCGCGAAAACGAGCTCTAGCGAATTCATCCAAATGGCACCGCCACGGTCTGTGAATAGCCTTGCGGGATGGCGAAAAAAGTCCTGTAATCCCCCTTCACTATTTTTCCGCATGGGAAATTTTTCCCAGTGACTGAATACTGGAGCATGGCTAGCCCAGCGTACTTGTATGCAATCACTTTGCTCGAAGCGGAAAGAGATTCTGGCGAAAGGGCTGAAATTTGTTTTATGGAGCCGGAGGTTTTTGCGCACATCCCGCTTTGCACAAACCCCAGCTTGCCGAAATAGGAAATTATTTTTGAATTAGCTTTTCCCTTAACCAGCTCCGCATCAACAATTGGGAATGCGTGTTCCGAGAGCGCGGATTTTATTGCTGCGTCAAAGAGCAGTTCCGCCTCCTGCCTTTGGAACGAAGCCTGCTGCATTTCGGAAACCTGCGCCTCGATGGAATTGTAATTTTCACTAAGGGATGCCTGGGTTGAGAGCGCGAGGAGCAGGATTTCAAGGCCAGCCGCGAGCACCATTGCGCCGAAAAAGCCAGAAGAATCCATTAAAAGAGGTAGCATGGAACCAACTATAAATATTACGTTGATTGACGAATAGCAGAATTGGTGGGTTTTTATTGGTTTTGAAAGAATATTCCGTCCCATGAACGAGCGCGAAAGGAACGACCTTGTGATAAGCTGGCTTACGGTGAGCTTTGCCTTTGCATGGATAGGGTTTGCGGTGTTCAGCATGCGGGGGCTTGAACAGTTTTCCATGCAATTCCTCATAATGCTCGTCGCTGTGGGAAGCGGTTTCATACTACACGAGCTCGCGCACAAGTACGTTGCCATACACTACGGCGCGCATGCTGAGTTCAGGGCATGGAGGCAGGGCCTGCTGCTCGCCATCGGTCTTGCGATTTTTACCAACGGGACTTTCGTTTTTGCGGCGCCGGGGGCGGTCTACGTTTACGGCAGGAACATCACTGTAAAGCAGAACGGGATAATCTCGCTCGCGGGGCCGGTGACGAACCTGCTCGTGGTATTGGGGTTTGGGGTATTGCTCTCCTTGCTAAAGCCTTTGGGCCTAGTTGAACAGGTAATTATTTCTACGATGTATGTGAACTTCTTCTTGGCGGCATTCAACATGCTCCCCATTTTCCCGCTCGACGGAAGCAAGGTCTTTGCCTGGGACAAGGCGGTGTGGCTTGTGACAACGGCAATCGCTTGCCTCGGGGTTTTGTTTTTCCAGTACGTGGTCGCAGTGTTTTCGCTTGTGTAAGGAACGTATTTATACCACCCATAGCTTCCATCTGTAATGAAAAGGACTTACAGGGATACTGGGCTTTTCCACCACGCGGTAAGGGTTGGCAGAAACGGCAAACCTATTGTAATCACGAAATTCAGGACAATGAAAATGGATGCGGAAAAAGAAGCTGGACGTGTTTTTGGAAGAGGGAGGTTTCTAGGGAAATTCAGCAAAGATGACCCGAGAATCACGCGATTCGGAAAATTCCTGCGCAGAACTCACTTGGATGAAGCCCCACAAATAGTGAATTTGCTCAAGGGGCAATTTTCACTGGTAGGCATGAGGCCACTGACAAGAGCTGAGTATTCCTCATTGCCGCCGGATGTCAAAAAACTTTATGATGAGCACGGCCCAGCAATGATTGGGGTGCCTTATACGCTCAGCAATTTCCCCCCGACAAAGGAAGAAGTTTTCGAAGAATTGAAAAGATTCCACTCAATGCACAGGGAAAACCGGCTAAAGGCGAATGCCCTTTATGCGTTCAGGTTTTTGAAGAACAGGCTGACCGGGAAATCCTGGTCAAAGTGACTTACCTTACATAAGAAGGCCTGAACGCCTGCGCAACCGTGCTCTTGAACTGGTCGTAGGCTTCCATTGTTTCCTTCGAAATCGTCGGGGTGATTTTTTTCATCGCGGCCTCGAAGTGGGAAAGCTTGACTTCGGATGGCTTGAAGCCGGATTCATCGAGGGAAATGAGCGCGGACTCGCGGATAAGGCCTTCAAGGTCCGCGCCGCTGTAGCCTTCGGTCATTGCGGCAAGGTCGTCGAGGACAACATTCTTTGCGAGCGGAACGTTCTTCGAGTGTATTTTTAGAATCACCTTCCTCGCCTCGAAATCCGGGGCAGGGACTTTTATTATCTTGTCAACCCTTCCCGGGCGCAGCAGCGCGGGATCAATAAGGTCAGGCCTGTTTGTGGCCGCTATGAACACAACGCCTTTCAGTTCCTCGATTCCGTCGAGCTCTGTGAGTAGCTGGTTAACCATCCTCTCACCAACGCCTGTGTCATTCGATGTGCCGCGCCTTGCAGCGATGCTGTCAATCTCGTCAAAGAAAACCACTACGGGAGAAACCTGCCTCGCGCGCTGGAAAACTTTTCTGATGCCTTTTTCGCTTTCCCCAACCCACATACTTATGAGCTGCGGGCCCTTAACGCTTATGAAATTCGCCTCGGATTCAGTTGCAATCGCTTTCGCAATCGCGGTCTTTCCGCAACCCGGAGGCCCGTAGAGCAGTATTCCGCGCGGCGGCCTTATCCCCATTTTCTGGAAGCTCTCGGGATGGCGCAAGGGCCATTCCACGGCCTGCTTGAGCTCCGCTTTCAACTGCTCAAGGCCTCCGATGTCGCCCCATTTCACGTTAGGGACTTCAATCGAAACTTCCCTCAATGCGGAAGGCTGGACATCCTTTAGCGCTTCCTGGAAATCCTCCTTCTTCACCTCAAGGCTTTCAAGAACTTCGGGCGGAATTGTTTCTTCCTCGAGGTTTATCCTAGGGAGGTAGCGCCTCAATGCCTTCATCGCGGCTTCCTTTGTGAGCGCTTCGAGGTCAGCTCCGACGAACCCGTGGGAAATGCCGGCAAAATAGTCGAGGTCGACATTCTTTGAGAGCGGCATTCCGCGCGAATGTATCTGCAAAATGTCGAGCCTGCCCTTCTTCGAAGGCACGCCGATCTCTATTTCGCGGTCAAAGCGCCCGGGCCTTCTAAGGGCTTCGTCAATGCTGTTGATCCTGTTCGTGGCGCCGATGACGATTACCTGGCCCCGCGATTCCATTCCGTCCATTGCGGAGAGTATCTGCGCGACAACGCGCCTCTCGACTTCGCCCACAACCTCATCCCTTTTCGGGGCGATTGCGTCAATCTCGTCAAAGAAAATTATCGAAGGCGCGTTCTTCTCCGCTTCCTTGAAAACCTCGCGGATCCTCTCTTCCGCTTCGCCCACGAACTTGCTCATGATGCTTGGGGAAGAAATAGAGATGAAGTGCGCCTGCGTTTCATTCGCGACAGCTTTCGCGAGCAATGTCTTTCCCGTGCCCGGCGGGCCGTAGAGCAAAACCCCCTTGGGCGGGTTTATCCCAAGGCGCCTGAAAATTTCAGGGTGCCTCATTGGGAGCTCTATCATCTCCCTAACTTTCTGCACCTGTTCCTCGAGCCCGCCTATGTCTTCGTAGGCAATCCTCGGTATGCCGCCAAGCGCATCCTTCACCGGCTCTTCCTTGAGGATGAACTGCGTGAAGTCAGTGACCTTTACAATCCCGCGCGGGTTTGTGTCAATGACCTGGTAAATGAAGCCGGAGCCGAAAACGCTTATCAAAACCCGGTCACCCTTGTTGAGGGGCCTGCCAATGAAATTCTTTTTCAGTATCCTGTCATAGCCGGAAGCTATTATGCGCACTTCCTGCGTCGGCGCTAGCACAACGCGCTTCGCCTCGGAAAATTCCGCCTTCTGCACAATCACTTTTTCCCCAAGGCCTACGCCGGCATTTCTCCTTATGAGATTGTCCATGCGGATTATCCCCTTGCCCTCGTCTTCCTGGCGCGCGGGCCAGATAACGGCAGCGGTCCTCTGCGCGCCGGCAATCTCGACGATGTCGCCGGAAGTCACCCCCAGCTCCTCTTTTGTCTTGCGGTCGAGAGTGATGATGTTCCTTCCGACATGCGATGGGTCAGGCTCTTCGACACGCAGCTGTATCTGTGGCCTGGATTTGCCGGGATTCATAAAAAAGGAACGGCGATTGGGAATAATAATATAACTAATTGTTTATGCCATAATATTGGCGGGTTTTGGAGCCCATCCCTACAGGATTATTTTCATCCCGCCCGTGGGGAGGAGGGAAACCGCATCGTCAAGGCTTATGCCAGCGTTTTTCCCTATCTTCCCTTTGAAAATCCCGAGGATTTTTTTCGCGGCATCGCCCTTGGATTCGCCGCCAAGGCCTATGCGGAGCATGAACTGCGTATTCGCCTCCACGGCACCTGGCGGCCCCGAGAAAAGCCCGACTGCTTCGCCTGATTTGCGGAACCCTATTGCAAATTCTAGCGCTGTTTTGCGAAACCACTCCCTCTCGCCATAAATCATGAAAGCGCCAGTGCCTATTGATTCGCCCGTAGGGGCTTTCTTGCTGACCTGGGAAGGGCTTGCGGAATAGACATCAACAGCGGGGAGCTGCTCTGACCACGCTTTCGAAAAAACGGCGGCAAAGACGGCTGTCTCATCCAACGATTTTTGTGAAGGCTTTTTGCCTTCAGTCTTGAGGATTGTGTGCGGAGCGCCGTGGATGTCCGCGTGGAAGTAAACGTCATTGTCCTCCATCATTTTTTTCACCACAACCTCGTTGCTCTTCGCATCCCTTCCCGCAATAGCAAGCATCCCATCGCTTGTGTAAAACCAGTGGAACTTCTCATACCACTTGCGCTCCCTTTTCCTCGCAAGTTTTTTTTCCGGCAAAATTTTCGAGGACTGCGCCCTTATTTTTTTCTCAAGTTCCGCTTCGCCCCTGCCGAGGCCATCGAGCTTTTTCTTGGCCTTCTTTGCAAGGGCATAATAGTCCGATGCGTTCTCCTGCACGGATTTTGAAAGGTCTATCTCGATGCGCACGCTACAGCCCCTTTGATTTCCTTATTGTTTCTATGAGAGAATCCGTGCGCGAGTCAAGCTTGTAAAAGGGCTCGGTCACGTAAAAGATTTCCCTCTGCTTGACAAAATCGTGTATTCCGGCAAGCTTCTCGAAGTAATTCCTGTTCACGCCGTCATGGTATGATTCTATGTCCTTGTAGATGTGCCTCGCAATGAGGTTCCAGTTTCCAGAGCCAACAAGCCCTGAGAGGAAGTAGAGGTTGTGGTCCTTTTTCACTTCATCGAGGAGCTTTTCAAGAAAGCCCTTCCTGGTCAGGTCCGCCTGTATGAGCGTCATTACCTCGAGTTTGTAGCCGAACTTGCGGAAATCCACCTTCGGCCCGTATCCCGTAAGAAGGCCCTGTTTGGTCAGGAAATCGAGGGAAGACTTTATGGTGGCCTTGTGGTAGCCTGTGTATTTCTGCAGCTGCCTAATGTTCGGGGCGACGCTGCCTGCATTGAGCAGGGCTGAGAGTATGTTCAGCCTTGTTTCATCATCCATCTTCATCTGCACAGCCATGCCAATCAATAGCATAAAAGTACATTCATTTTATTAAATAGTGTTCAATTAGTGCACTAAAAGCCCGGGATATTATAAAAACCTGGACAGCACCTTATATGATTGTAGAAAAAATAGGGGGAATCCAATCCTAAAAAGTGAATCAAAAAAAGCGGCAATGGGTTAGGCTCACCAAGCTAAAAAAAACTAACTTATTGCCGCTCTCCTTCTTATAAATTTTTAAAACCAGAAAAATTCGAAACCCGAAAATATTTTTTTACCCTTTCACTTCGGCTGGCCCGGAGCCTTCCTTGCTGGCCCTATTCGCTGCCGCGATTTTCGCCGCGGCCTTGGCCTTCCATTCTGCCTTTGTTTCACAGTCCGGGTTCACGCACATCTCAAAGCGGTACCTCTGGCCGAACACTTTTATCTTCGGCGTGCCGCACTTCTCACAGGAGAGCTCTGTTGGGACTATTTTTCCCTTCTGCGGCAGCGGATAAGTGTTCGTGCACTTCGGGTAATTGGTGCAGCCAAGAAAGCGCTTCCTGTTCTTGCTTATAAGCATGCGCAGCGCCCCATCGCACTTGTCGCACTTTCCGATGATTGCATCCTCGCGCAGGGCGAGCCTCAATTCGGAGCCTATTGAGTCCTTGTGCTCGAGCATCCTTTCGAGAATTTTCATAAGAAAGCCCCTCGAGGCCTCCACGACCTCCTTTTTGGATTTTTTCCCCGCAGCAATACGATCCATCTCCTTTTCGAGAAGCGAGGTCATCTCCGGCTTTACTGCATCAACATCATTTTTTTCGAGAGAATCAATCACTGCAAATGCGATTTTATTCGGCTCGATGGACTTGATGCCGGAGATGTAGCCTCTCGCGTAGAGCTTTTGTATTATGGTATGCCTCGTGCTCTTTGTGCCGATGCCGAGATCTTCCATTAGCTTTAGAAGGGTTGACTGGCTGTAGCGCGAAGGGGGCTGGGTTTCCTTTGCGAGCAGTTCGAGCTTTTCGAGAGGGGCCTTTTCCCCCTCGGATAGCACTGGAAGTATCACTTCTGAAATTTCGGAGTATGGGTAGAAGCCCTTCCACCCGGCATCCATTATTTTCTGGCCCCTTGCAATGAAAGGCTCTTTTCCGAGAAGGATTTCGACGGATTGGTTCTCCGTAATCGCATCGTCTGCGAGCGTTGCGAAAAAGCGCCTCACAATAAGCTCGTAAATCTTCCAGTCACGCTCGCTAAGCTTTGCCTTCGGCGCCGCGGTCACCGGGTATATTGGCGGATGGTCCTTTGTCTCCTTCTTGCCAACAGAAGGAGTGAGGGTTTTTCGTGCAAGCAGCAGCTCCGCCTCTTTATGGAATTCCGGGGCTTTCGAGATTTCTCCGAGCGTTTCCCTCAAATCAAGCGTCGGCGGATAGACAGTGTTGTCCGTGCGCGGGTATGAGGTGCAGCCTTCCTGGTAGAGGCGCTCCGCCGCCTCCATTGCCTGCCCCGCGGAAAAGCCGATTGTGGTTGCCTGGCGCAGGAAATCCGTGGTGTTGAACGGGGTGGGCCGCTTTAGCACCCTTTTTGCGCTCTTTATCTGCTTCACTGTGCCATGGGAATGTTTTTGCGCGTAAATAGATTCCGCTTCTTTTTTGCCCCAGAACTTGCCCTTCTTGTGCTCCGCCAAAAACTTCTTTTTTTCCTTCTCGAAAGTAGCTATGAGCTCCCAGTAATCTTTTTTCTCGAACGCGCTGCGCTCCTTCTCCCTTGCAACTACGAGCGCGAGTGTCGGGGTCTGCACGCGCCCAACGCTCAAATACTCCTTCCCGAGCTTTCCTGAAACAAGCGAGAGGAACCTTGTGAGCACCGCGCCCCAGATAAGGTCTATTTCCCTGCGCGAATCCGCGGAGTCGGCGAAATTGTAATCCACATCGACTAGCTTTGAGAAGGCATCGGAGATGTCCTTTTTGCTGATTGCGGAAAAGTATGCCCTGCGGCATTTTATCTTTGGGTTGGTTTCCTTTATGTAATTTAGCGCCTCTACCCCTATGCTCTCGCCTTCACGGTCGGCATCGGTTGCGATTATCACTTCGTCCGCTTCCTTTGCCACCTGCTTGAGCGCGCTTATTATCGCCTTCTCTGTGCCCACATAATCTATTTCCGCTCCCACAAGCTTTTTCAAGTCAGTGCCAACCCAGTGGCTGTACTTCTTCGGGAATTCCACATCCGTAATGTGCCCGCGCAGGGGAACGACCACCCACTCCTCGCCGTCCTTGCTGAACCTGAAAGCAGGGGCCGAGCCTATCGAGGATTGTGGCACATTCTTTCCCGCAAGAAGCGCGGCTATGTTCCTGCCTGCGATGGCTTTTTCGGAAACCACGAGCTTTAGCATAAGGGTAAGAGAGTCTTGCGCAGAAAGTGAATTTAAATCTGACAGGCTGGACGGCCATGTGGAATTTAAACCGCAGGGTTGAAAACGTCCACACTAAAACGGCAAATTTCATTCAAGAGTTTTTTGCAGCGAGAACGATGGCAGCGATTTCGATTTCTTGACTTCTGAAATCACGACAAGTGTCTTTATGTCAAGCACGCCGTCCATGGTTCCGAGGCGGTCGACAAAGTTTTCGGCGGAATCAAGGTCAGGGACAACGAGCTTTGCGAAAATGTTGTACTCGCCAAGGACCTGGTAGAGGTCCAGCACGTAATCGAGCTCGCGCAATTTCTTTATGACGTCGCGGTTCTTGGAGAGCTCGGAGCGTATCTGCACAAAAATCGGGTTCTCATAGCCAAGGGCCTTGAGGTTGAGGTCGGCGCTCACAGAGTTTATTATCCCCCTGCGCTTGAGCCTCTCCACCCTCTTCTTTATCGCAACGTCGGTAAGGCTGACCTGCGAGGCTATGGTGCTAAAGGAGGCCCTTCCGTCCTCTAGCAGAAGGCTCAAAATCTTGTGGTCAATCTTGTCCAGCGCTTCCAACCAAAAACACCCTAAAAAACCCGCAACTCCGAAAAAGCAGACATATTCAAACACAAAAGCATTAAAAAGTTAATTTTCCGAAATAAAGCCCTTTCCGGCTTTCCGAATGGTTAAGAATTTTTGCTGCCACATAGCTGCATGGAAAGCGGAAAGCCAATACGCGAAGTGCTCCAGCAGATCGCCTTCGAGTGCTCGCAGAGCGGGGCGACCAAGTGGCAGGCCCTAAAGGTCATAAAGGAGCTCGAGGGCTTCGAGGGCGCGGAGCAGCAGCTAAAGAAAAAGGCCGCGGAGGCGCTAGAGAAGCTGAACCCGGAAGCCGCAAAGACACTGCTCTCTTTTGAAAAGTTGAGGGTATACACTTCCGCGGAAAAACTCGAGCCATTTGACAGGGGCAACATAATAAAATCTCTGCTAAAGGAAACCGGGATCAGCAGGCACGTCGCGGAAAAAATCGGGAGCGAAGTAGAGGGAAAAATAAAGGATTTGAAAATCGAATACCTAAACGCCCAGCTCATAAGGGAGATGGTGAACGTAAAGCTGCTAGAGTACGGCCACGAGCCGACGCACAGCGAGTATGCGAGAATAGGCATGCCCGTTTTTGAAGTGAAGAAGAAGCTTTCGGAAGGCATATTCGAGAACCCGGAAATACTCGCAGAGTACAACTGGCTCTCCGCTATCCCGCGCAAGGCGAGGGATTTGCACTTCGAATCGTTCATCCACATCTTCCATCCTGAGGATTTTTCCACAAAAGTTGGAGCAACCTCCGGGTTTTTTGCCGCAAGCGCTGAAGAAACAGCGCTGGGCGCGAAAGAACTTGACGCATTATCATCCTGCCCTTCAACAATCAAGGCATTGAACTTCGGCCTCGCCGCTGGCGGAAAAATCCCAAAGAAAAAAATGCAGGAGGAAGCAGAGAGGCTAGGGAAAATTTTCTCGATTACCGGGAAGAAAAGGTTCGCCGAGGTTGCGCTTTTCAGCGACTTCGAATGGCAGGGGCTTTCACAGAAGAAAAACCTCGCGGTGCAGCTTGGAAATGCGCTGCTAAAATCCAAGAACGCTGGCCTCGGGTTCTGCGCGTGCGTAGACAGCAAGTACCAGCTAAAGCTTCTTGACAAGAAATCGCTCCCTGAAAGGCTTCTCATAGCGAACAACTCGCGCGGGAAGGCGACGCAATACGATTTCGGGCTAGTGCTTGGGGCACATTCGTGCATGGTGCAAAACGCTGGGATAAACCTCCCAAAAATGGCGCAAGCGTCAGGGCAGGATGAGGCGGCTTTTTTTGAAACCCTAAAAGATGCCCTAAACGCAATCAACTCGGCGGCGGAGGCCAAAACGCAAATCCTCGGCACAAAAAACTATTTTCCAAAAAGCATGCTAGAGGAGCCTGCAAAGGCAGTCTGCCTTGCCGGGCTGCTTGGCGCATCTTCAATGCTAGGCCTTGGCTCTGAGGGGAAAATTGCCGAAAAAATAATTTCCGCGGTGCAGAAGGAGGGGTTCTCTTTACTAGAGATGCGGGATGAGAAAATACTCAGGAAATTCGGGATAATAGAGGATAGGTGGGAGGCGCAGAAAATGCTCCTTGGAATTAGCTCGAAGCAGAGGAAAAACTACGCGTTCGCGTATCTGGCATCAACAATGAAGGAAGCCGAGAACCTCCTCGCAGAGTGCCCGCTAATAGAGCTTATTGCATCGCATGACGCTCATAGCGCGCAATGAGCGAGAACCTTTTCATGTAAATCTGCGTCTTCACTACCTCAAGCAATGGCACGAGCACGAGGAGCGCGATTATGAGCGAGAGGTAATTCCCGACCGGAAAAACGGAATCTACCGCGAACTCGAGGATTGCGAGCAGGAAAACCGCCAATGTGCCGAGAAAGAGCACGTATATGAAAGAGAGTGGGTCTTTTGCGATGAATGCCCAGTTCGAGAGCACGGACGCGCCAAGGCTTTCCTCATCCACAACTATTGTCTGCGGCAAGAAAAGGAAGACGGCTGAAAATACCAAAAGCGCCAAATTGATGAGCAGCACTGGAACGCTGAATTCTACGAGTATTGCGGCAAGGATTGCGGCAATCACGGTGAATATTGCAAGGAAGCGGAAGTACTTGTAGCCGAACTTGTGGATTTTCTCGCTCAAATAATAATTCATCTTGACGTGGCTCAAATCCCTTCTCACGGAGAGCACCATGAGGCATATTAGCGTGGAATAGAAGAAGAGGAACGCGAGCGCGAGAACTAGCAGCAGGAGGGATTCGAGTATCGGCTCTTTTAGAAACCCGTAACCTATCATTACCGTGCCGGAAGATACCATGGCATTCGAGAGCCATGAAAAAGGGAGCAGGAAAACGAGCAGCAATGAGAAGGCGAGGGCTGTTGGAAAATTGTTCGCATAGCTCTTTGCCCAGATGCCAAAATCCATTCAAAACCCCTTGAAGTAATGGAATAACGAAAAGCCTTAAAATAAGTCGCCAAAAAACGGGGAAAAAGGCCGCTCTTCCCCTAAATGGCAGCATCTACAGCCTTCGTCAAAAGGCCGATTCAGGCTTTTGCCGGCTCATCCTCGAATTTTTCAACAAGCATCCTTGCGCCCCACCCGCCAATGCCCGCAAGCACGAAGTAAATGAAGTGGGAATTTAGGAACATGCCGAAGTAGTCGAGGTTTAGGAGCGAAATCGAAACGCCGCTAAGGAAAGCCGAGTTGTCATAATACCAGTAAATCGCGATGTACCAGGCGAAATAGGATGCTGCAAGCAGGAGTGCTGGGAAAATGTAGATGAAATTTTTGCCAAAGCCGAACTCCTTGCGGATATATGGGATTAGCAGGTAGATGAAAAAGAAGCCAGTTGCGGGGAGGAGCAGGAGCATGTAATCGAGCATTGAGATGTCCAAAGTAAGGCTCCAGTCCTTTAGCGGGGTGGCCGCGCCTATGAAGTAGAGCGCAACGTATACAAGCACGAAGACGGAAGCCACCTTGAGTTTCTGGGAATCCATTTAAACCTACTTAAAATTCCCGCAATCGGTTTAAAACGATTATCATTTCAATCCCTTAATGGCCTCTCCCATTGAGCTGCCCTGGATTGAAAAGTACAGGCCGCAAAGGCTCTCCGAAGTGGTTGGGCAGAAGGAAATAACGCAAAGGCTAGAGCGCTACGTCAAAAACAACACCATGCCAAACCTCATGTTCGCGGGGCAGGCAGGGGTGGGAAAAACCAGCTGCGCTGTCGCGCTCGCAAAGGAATTTTTCAAGGACAACTTCTCGCAGAACTTCCTCGAGCTCAATGCCTCCGATGACCGCGGAATTGACGTGGTGCGGGACACCATAAAGAATTTCGCGCGCACGCTCGCGTTTGATTTGGGCTTTAAGATAATTTTTCTGGATGAGAGCGATGCTCTCACGTTCGATGCGCAGCAGGCGCTGAGAAGGACGATGGAGAAGTATTCGCGCACGTGCAGGTTCATACTAAGCTGCAACTACTCGAGCAAAATCATCGAGCCGATACAGTCGAGGTGCGTAGTTTTCAGGTTCTCGCAGCTCTCATCCAAAGCCATTGATGGAAAGCTCATGGAGGTTGCGAAAACCGAAGGGGTGGAACTTGAGGCAAGCGCCGTGCAGGCGATAGTATATGTCTGCGAAGGTGATTTGAGGAAGGCGATAAACATACTCCAGGCTGCCTCCGCAATGGGCGGGAAAATCGTAGACAAGACGGTTTACGAAGTGAGCGCGCGCGCAAGGCCGGAAGAGGTTAAGGAAATGATAAGGCTCGCGCTTTCAGGAAAATTCCTCGAAACACGTAGCCTTCTTGACAAGCTTCTCTATGAGTACGGGATGTCGGGGGAGGATGTCATAGTGCAATTGCACCGAGAGCTCGTGGAAATGGACGAGCAGGAGCTTCCGGGGAAAATCAAAATAGAGCTGCTCGACACTGTAGGAGAGTACAATTTCCGCATGGTGGAAGGCGCGAACGAGCGCATACAGCTAGAGGCGCTGCTCGCGCAGTTCATGAAGCACAAGAAGTGAAATTAATTAACGCAAAAACCTTGTTCTTTCAAATAAATGCTTTCAATGTCCTCTGGTGCAGCAAATCATCGAGCAGAGCCGACTGCCTCTTGAAGAACTTGAAAGGGATTGTAAGCCGCTTTTCGAGAAACCCCAGTGCGAGACCTGGCGATGAGAAGGAAATCGGCTTTGAGCGCATCGCATTGCGCATGTTCTCTCGCACCTGCCACACCCCGAGCGGGATTTTGTAGCCAGAGCCAATTTCCCTAAAAATTATCGCCCTAGCCTGCCTCTTTTTTTCAAGCAGGTGCTCGCAGACCGCAAGGCGAGCGGCGTAATATCCCCCCGCAACGTTTTCCGCGTAGGAAACCCTGCCTTCGAAAAATTCGTGGTCGGAAATTATCTGCGGCTCGCTAGCGCCTTCAGTCCAGATTCCTCCGGCTTTCCAGGCTTCGAGCACTTCAAAACCCCACTCGCGGGGCAAGAGGAGCACATGGAAATGGTTGTCAAGGTAATGGGATTCGAAAACCTGCGCCCCATCAATTGCCGGAAAGTGCCTAACCCTCTCCTCCAGTATGTACTCGGAGAGGTTGGAGTCGACCGCGGTAATCGACCAGCGCGTGGGGACAAGCTTTCTGCGTTTCTGCTCTCCCAAAAGCCCCGCGGAGAGGAGCTTGTGCAGATGGTTCACGCCTATTCCGTGCGAGAAGAGCTCCTCCATCCCATCCCCTGCTTTTGCATCAGTGTCGGAGACAATGTAATCCACCTTGCGGTCAACTGACGGGTTTTCAGAGAGGGAGAATTTCTTGAGCTCTGCGGAAGGGCCTATGGGCGCAAAAGTGTCAGAGAAAGAGAGGGATTGTTTTGGCGCGCTCTTGAGCTCGACATCAACGCCCGTAGGCTCGGATGAGAGAACGAGCTCCTGCAGGCCTGCGAGTTCGTAGGAAGGGTTGGAGGCGGAATTCACAGCAAAAGGCGTGCTGCTTTTCACTAGCTGCTGCCTGAAGGAAATTATTTTCCCTTCCGGAAGGCCGAACCACTTGTCCGAATCATCCAGAATGGAGGCGTTTGCCAAATGCTCTGTGGGCGAGAGCGGCGCGACGTTCACTTTCGGGTAATTGTAATGCGAAACGAAAAAGCCCGGAGGGGATGAGCCGGAGAACGAGGTGCCCTTTATCTGCGAGGCTGATTTTTCGTAAGTGGCCTGCTTTTCTAGGATGTAGCACTTCAGCCCGCACCAGAGCCTGCCCTTGCACCTGACGCAGACTTCCGGCGAAGGGGCAACTGGGGTAATTGGGATGCGCATATAATGATTGGCGGATAAGTGAATAAAAAAAGGGCCAGACGTGGGTGCCGGTGCGAAACCCGGGAAGTCATGCCTGCGCTGACGCCTTTTTCCCGCGGATTACATTGATGATGTCCTGGGCTGTTTGCGCCGCATCAAGAATCTCTATTTCAACCGGCTTGTTTTTTTTGTCATAATGGGTTATTATGTTGCCGACCTGCTCAGCAAAATCGGGTTTCTGCCTCTTCAGTTCTATGACAAGAACATCTGATTCCTTGTTGTACCTATATTTCATATCTACCAGCCTTTGCCTTGTAAGTTGCCAATACCATAAGCCGGGAACCCTTTATTATTAATTTCTTTGCAACTCCAATACGTTTTATGCCCAAAATAACCCTAGAGTTCCCTGACGGCGCGAAAAAGGAATACGGGAAGGGGACCACTGCACTGCAGGTAGCGCAGAGCATAGGCCCAAGGCTTGCAAAGGACGCGCTCTCGGCAAAGCTCGGGGAACGCATAATAGAGCTAGACCTCCCGATAGAGCAGGGCGGGAAATTCAGGATACTCACCTGGCAGGACGAGGAGGGCAAGAAGAGCCTCTGGCACAGTGCCGCGCACGTGCTTGCGGAAGCCGTGAAGGAACTCTTCCCGAAAGCGCAGCCAACAATGGGGCCTCCGATTGAGGAAGGATTCTATTACGATTTTTTTTCGGAAAGGCCTCTCACCCCGGATGACCTCGGAAAGATAGAGAAAAAAATGCTTGAAATAGTAAATGAAAAAAGGAAAATAGAAAGGGAAGAAGTAGACAGGAAAAGTGCACTTAAAAAGTTCGAAGGGAACAAGTTCAAACAAGAACTTATAGAGGAATTTGCCAAGGAGGGGAAAACCATTTCCATTTACAGGCAGGGAAAATTCTATGATTTGTGCAAGGGCGGCCATGTCAGCAACACCGACACGATAAAGGCGGTAAAACTCCTCAAAGTCTCCTCCGCGTACTGGAGGGGGGATTCCAAGCGCGAATCTTTGCAGAGGATTTACGGGATAGCCTTCCCGAAAGAATCAATGCTCGAAGAATACCTCAAGCAGAAGGGGGAATCGGAGAAGAGAAACCACATGAAGCTAGGAAAAGAGCTCGGGCTTTTCTCGATACAGCAGGAAGCGCCCGGGACTGTGTTCTTCCATTCAAAAGGGACCGTTATTTGGAATGAGCTTGTGCAATTTGCAAGGGAAAAGCAAAAAGAAGAATACAGCGAAGATTTTCAGGAAGTCATAACGCCAATAATAATGAAGAAAGAGCTCTGGCTCAAGTCGGGGCACTGGGAGCATTATAAGGAAAACATGTACTTCACGGAAATCGACGGCGAGGAATATGCACTCAAACCGATGAACTGCCCGGGGCACGTATTGATTTATGCGAACAGCAGATACTCGTACAAACAATTGCCAATCCGCATCACCGAGTTTGGTTTGGTCCACAGGCATGAACTTTCAGGGGTTCTCAATGGCCTGCTCCGCGTGAGGAAGTTCACGCAGGACGATGCGCATATTTTCTGCAGGGAAGACCAGATAGAGGGCGAAATACTGCGCAGCATGAAACTCGTGGACGCGTATTACAAAGCTTTTGGATTTGAATACAGGATAGAATTGAGCACTAAACCACAGAAAGCGATGGGAAATGCAAAAATATGGGAAGCTGCCGAAAGAGCATTGAAAACGGCACTAAAGAATTCCGGAAAAGAGTTCAAGGTAAACGAAGGCGACGGCGCGTTCTACGGCCCGAAAATAGATTTCCACATCAAAGATTCTTTGGGCAGGAGCTGGCAGCTCGGCACGATACAACTCGATTTCCAGATGCCGGAAAAATTCGGATTGAAATACATTGACACAAAGGATTCCGGGCAGAGGCCGGTGATGATACACCGCGCGATATTCGGCTCTATGGAGAGGTTCATCGGAATACTAATAGAGCACTACGCTGGCGCATTCCCTTTGTGGCTATCGCCGGTGCAGGTGAAAGTGCTTTCAGTGAGCGAGAAGCACAAGGAGTATGCGAAAAAAATACACTCTGGGTTTATTAAATCCGGAATAAGAAGTGAAGTTGATGACAGGCCGGAAACGGTCGGGTTCAAGGTGCGTGAAGCGCAGCTCGGAAAAATACCTTACATAATAAATGTCGGGGAAAAGGAAGAGGCAAGCGGCACGATTGCAGTAAGGGATCGCGCAGGGAAAGTCGAATTTGGCATCAAACCGGAGCAATTCGCGGAAAAAATCCGCACGCAAACAGGCGAGAGGAAATGAGCGCCTGCAATGGCGTTTCTTTTTAAGAAAAAGGTTAATAAGGGAAAAACCCCATTTATAACTGATTCTGATGGAAGACTACGTCGGCGAGCTTTTCGACAAAATCAAGGGCAAAAAGGCCGGGAAAAAGGACGGCCAGCAGGAAAGCGAGCTTGAAAGCCGCAAGCCGCTCGAGCAGGCGGTTATGGAAAAAAGGAAGCTCGCACAGCTCGGCGAGGCCGGCTATGCAAGGCAGGATGTGGTACGTAGGCCAGCTGAAGCAAGAATCCAGCAGCCTGCGGCCGAGGCCAGCGAAGAAGAAATTGGCACACAGGCCGAGGAAAAGCTTGCGAAAACAGAGAAAGTCGAGATAGATTCCTATGGCAACGCGAAAATCTACAAAGTGCCGGGAGAGGAACTCCTCTATTACTGGAGCCCGGTCATAAGGCTCGGCGGAACCGAGAAGAGCGTCATCAACACGCTCAAGGAAGCCGCAACAAGGATCATAAGCATTTCATCAACGAAGATACGCGACAAGGAGCAGAGGAAGCACGCCTACTCGGAAAAGGTCCTGGAAATAATTAAGAGCTCGCCAGAGCTCAATGTGCCAAAGAGCAAGTACGATTTCTACGCCGATGCGGTAGTGCGGGAAATGGTGGGCTATGGCCAGATTGATTTTCTCGTAAATGACGACAACCTCGAGGAAATAATGATAATCGGCCCCAACCTGCCGGTCTATGTTTTCCACAGGAAATACGAAATGATGTTCACGAACATCGAGTTCAACTCGGACAGTGACATCCAGGACCTCATAAACAGGATTGCGAGGGAGGTGGGCAGGAGGGTGGACATGTCAAGCCCCCTGCTTGACGCAAGGCTGCCGAATGGAAGCCGGGTGAACGCAACGCTTTCGCCGACAACCGTGGAAGGCTCGACTTTGACTATCAGGAAGTTCAGGGAAGACCCTTACACAATCCTTGACCTGATAAACAACAAGACACTGAACGTCGAGGCCGCGGCCTTCCTCTGGGTGTGCATGGAAGGCCTGAACGCGAGGCCCGCGAACATGCTTGTCGCGGGGGGGACGGGCTCTGGAAAAACCACTACACTCAACGTGCTCGCGTCCTTCATCCCGCACACCGAGAGGATAATAACGATAGAGGACACGGCCGAGCTTAGCCTTCCGTTGACGCACTGGATAAGGATGGAGTCAAGGCCGCCGAGCGCGGAGGGGACAAACGAGCTGACAATGGACATACTCACAAAGAACTCCCTCAGGATGAGGCCCGACAGGATAATCGTTGGGGAAATTAGGCATGACGAGGCTTTCACTTTGTTCACTGCCTTCAACACCGGCCACGACGGCTCGATAGGGACAGTGCATGCAAACTCCCCGCAGGAAACGATAATAAGGGTGACAAGCCCGCCAATGAACGTGCCGGAAGTCATGCTCTCTGGCCTGAACTTCATCATTGTGCAGCACAGGCTGCATGACAAAAAAATAGGGACAATAAGAAGGGTCACTGAGATAGCGGAAGTCACAGGCGCGCTGAAAGGAAAGGCAAAGACCAACACTGTCTACAGGTGGGATGCCGCGCGTGACACCCTCAAGAGGACCGACGAGGCCATGGAATACATGGCGCTCCTGCAGGACATGACTGGCCTCGACAAGAAATCCATAGAGGAAGAGATTGCAAGTAGGGCCGAGTTCTTCCGAACCCTCATAAAAGAGGGAGTAAAGGGCATGAAGCCTGTTTCCGATAGCATGAGAAAGTACCTGCTTGAGAAGGGATGATTTCTTGCCAAAGCTTGAAGAACTGAAGAGGAGGATAGAGGAGACCAGGCACGGCAGGGGCCAGAAGGGCACAGAAAGCCCAGAAGAAAAAATCGACCCAAAACAGGTAAACTCTATTGTGGAAAGGCTGCAGAAAAAATACGGAAAAAAACAGGATGGTTACGGGGACGTGAAAGGCAGGCTGCGGGAACTCAAAAGAATAATTGAGCCTAGCAGCCCACGACGAAGGGACGGGGAGCCTGAAATAAGGATTGCGGAGCTGCGGAAAATAATTGTGGAGGGCGAGGACGCCAAAATAAACATACAAACTGTCGAGGAACTGCAGGATTTCCAGTCCCCGGTGATAAAACAACTTGGAAAATTTTACCTTGCGTTCAGGGGGCTTCTTGAGCCGATAGCCGGCGCGATAAGAAACATGCAGATTGCAGCCGACACGAGGTATTACCTTTACTCCGCGGACATGAAGTTCTCGATAAACCAGTGGCTGGCCCTCATGGCCTCGACTTCGGCCATAGCATTGGTTTTTGTTTTTGCGGTGATGGCTGCGGTGAGCGCCATTTACAAGCTGCCGCAGACATATTCAATCCTCCTTGCAATCGTGGCCGGGATGCTGACATTCACGATAATGCTCCTCATACCAAAAAGCATGGCGCAGAGAAGGGGCAACGCAATCAGCGTCGAGCTGCCTTTCGCGCTAAGGCACATGTCCACCGAGCTCAAGGCAGGAATAGGCCTGTACAAGACTATACAAACAATAGCGAACGCGGACTATGGGGTGCTAAGCGAGGAGTTCTCGAGGACCGTTGCTGAAATAGAGGAAGGCACTGATGCAAAGGATGCGCTCTACCATTTTGCCATGAGGACGCAGTCAAAGGCCCTGTGCAATTCCCTGCTCCATATCGTGAGGGCGCTAAAGACTGGCGGGAACCTTTCTGAAATAATGGGCCTCATTGCCGAGGATGTGAGCTTCGACCTTCGGATAAGGATAAAGGATTACTCCGAAAAAATGAACTTCTTCGGAGTAATTTACATTTTCATTGCGATAGTGGCACCTGTGTTCCTTGCCATAATAGGCTCGATACTCAACGCCCCTGTTTCGCTCGGTGATGTGTCGATACCGCCGCTTGTAATAGCCATCGTGTTCATGGTCGCGATGCCTTTTATACTCGGGTTCCTCATATTGTACCTGAAAATGACCCAGCCCAAGGTGTGAAGAATGGCCCTGAAATTGATGCAGACAATCCCGCTCTTCAGGGACAATCGGTTCCTGCAGGGGTATGCAAACGCCCTTTACAGCATAGAGTTCAGGATAGACCCGCTGCTCTGGCTCGCGCTCTCCGCAATTGTTTCCGCACTGGGCGGGCTAGGCATCTGGCTCGCGCTCAAGTCATCCCCAAAGCTCGCCATGCACAGCGTCTCATTGGGGTTCATAATTTTTTTTGTCGGCCTCGATATCCTTGCCGGATACCCTTACCTCAAGTCCCAGCAGCGCATTGAAAAAATAGAGGACGACCTGCCTGACGCGCTGCGGCAGATGTCCGATACCTTGAAGTCAGGAGGCACTTACGAATATGCGCTCAGGGAGATAGCGAACACGGAGTTCGGGCCGCTCAAGAAAGAAGTCCAGGAAGTCCTGCGCAGGCTTGAGGACGGCGAGAACTTCGAGAATTCCCTCAAGGCCCTAGCGAACAATGTCAATTCGAGGATAGTGAAGAGGACAGTGACAATAATAGTCGACTCTGTTGCGGCCGGGGCGGGACTTGCGGGCGTGCTTGACCAGATAGCTGAGGATGTGCGCGAGATGCACAAAATCGAAAAGGAAAGGAAATCTAAGACAGTGCTGCAGGTCATCTTCATGTTCACCGCGGGGGGCCTCATAGCGCCCATGATATTCGGGTTTGTGTCAACAATCTCGAGCCTGCTCATAGCCGCCTCCACCGCTGCGGTTTCCGCGGCAAAAACAGCGCAGGCAAAAAATGCGCTTGGGGTTATACACATGTCAATACAGGCCTACCTTTTCATAGAAACAATCGCGACTGGGATAATGATAGGGGTTATGCGCGAAGGCAAAATAAGCAAAAGTATTATATATATCCCAGTTCTCTTGTGTATAGCTTACATTTCCTATCTAGTGGCGGGAATTGTTTCAGCAACCCTAATAGGAGTGTCGAAATGAGAATTGTTCAGGAGGAAAGAGGCCAGGGTGCAACTGAATTGCTGCTTGTGCTTGGACTGGCTGTGGTTGCGGCCATAACAGTGGGTTTTTTTCTGAAAAACTTTGTCACGCAGGAAGTGGAGCCACAAGTAGGGGAAAAATTGTGATTATAACTCAAAAGGAGGGAAAAAAATGCACAGCAAAGGGCAAGGGGCACTAGAATACCTACTCCTAATAGGAGGAGCAATAGTAGTCG
>CAYJWI010000002.1:41614-78920 GCA_964373815.1 uncultured archaeon
CACTAGAATACCTACTCCTAATAGGAGGAGCAATAGTAGTCGCAGTAATAGTGGTAACACTACTCCTCGGAATAGGCACATCCGGCCAGGGACAGACAGCCAGCACCAGCGCTGCGGTATTGTGCGGGCAAAAGGCGGCTGTGGCAAACCAGGTTTGCGACACGAACACAGACGGCGGAGCAAGGATAGTCTACGTCGACAAGTGCTACACATGCGGCGGAACATACCCTAAGTGCACGGCGACATCAAACCCCACTGCACAGGAAGCATGCACGAGCGATTAAACATTTAGGATTACGGGGTCTGCCGCTTGGCGACCCCGAAAACTTCTTTTCATATTTTTAAATAAGCAAAATTGCGCCTAGTTTTTGTGGGTGGCAATTTTTCCCTACCGCAAGGATTATAAACATCCGAGGCATTCTTATTGAACAGTGAAACAAATGCGCGAAAAAGGGCAAGGGGCACTAGAATACCTACTCCTAATAGGAGGAGCAATAGTAGTCGCAGTAATAGTGGTGACGCTTCTGCTCGGGGTCAGCGCCCCCGCACAGGGCCAGACAGCTTCTGCGAGCGCAAGCTCGCTTTGCAGCCAAAAAGCGGCGCTTGTGAACAATGATTGTGATTTTAACGGTATCGGCTCAGGCGACGGTGCTGCGGGGGATTCGCTAAGGGTTGTGTTGATTGGCACTGACTGCTATGCATGCGCGGGGAATTTCCCGCAATGCTCTGCGAGTCTATCTAAGGACCCAGCATACGACACTCCGGAAGCGTGCCGGAGCACATAGGCAAACCGGCCGCCCCCTGTAAAATAGCAATAATTATAAACCACAAAGCGCTCTTATTATTCTTGGAACCAGGGTGGCATGGATGCACAACAAAGGGCAAGGGGCACTAGAATACCTACTCCTAATAGGAGGAGCAATAGTAGTCGCAATAATAGTCATGCTTTTGCTGCTCAATGTGGCGACTGACAGCGGAACCCAGACAGGGGCCCTAACCGCAGCCTCTTTTTGCACCCAGAAGGCTGCAATAACAAACCAGAATTGTGACATCAACACAAGCGCTGCGGGAAACACTAGAAGGGTTGTGTGGGTAAATGAGGAATGTTATGACTGTTCAGGCAACTATCCGCAATGCGGGGCAAGCGCCACGACGGATGCCCCATATAACACTGCAGAAGAGTGCCAGAGCGGCTGAACCCCATATGGCTGCTGCAGGGCTTAGTTCCGAAAGGGCGCAAGTTTCGATAGAGTACATACTGACCATAATGTTCGCGGTTCTCCTCGTGATTGCCGTCACAATAATCGCCTTTAACATAGCGTCAGTTGCTGACAGGGCACAGCTCAAGATAATCCAGAACCGGGACAACGTTATTTCAACACTTATGAGTTGATTGGGGGTGCTCGAACTTGCATATTTCACCCTTACGGTTTTGGCACTCCTGATTGCAGCGTATACGGATCTTAAGGAAAGGATTGTAAGCAACAAACTCACTTTCGGGCTTGGCGCTGCAGGGCTGGTGCTCAAAGGCGCGGAATCGTTTTTCGCAAACAGCCCCCAGCCGATGTTTTTGTCGCTTGCTGGCGGGGCCATCGCTTTCATCCTGTGCTATGTTTTATGGCAAATCGGCGTGTGGGCTTCTGGAGATGTGAAGCTTGTGAGCGCAATTGCAATACTAAACCCCGTAAATTATGCAGCCCTTGCAAGCATTTTTCCGGTAACGAACCCGCTTTTTTCCAGCATAGGCCTTCCTGTGTTTTCTGCCACCCTGATAATTTATTCGGTATTTGCAACACTGCCATTGGGGGCTGCAATGGTCTTTTCAGCTGGCCTCAAGCACAAAGAGGCCCTCGCAAGGGCTGCGAAAAAAATTTCCGGCAAGGCCTTGGGGATAGCGCTTTTTTCGGCAACCATTTCAGCATTGAAAGTCATTCTTGACTCTTACCCATCCGCGGCAATTGATGGCACCCTGCCAAGCGAGCTTGCGATAATCCCGCTTCTTGTAATACTGGCGTTCCTTCCCGGAAAAATAAGGGCCGTGGTTTCTGTTATAGTGGTGGGCGCAGGGCTTTACTTCGAGCCATTGGGTTTTTTCCTGAAGGCGGTTTTGGTGGCAGCGCCGATAATGGCCCTTTACGCACTGTGGAAAATTTATGATGAGAGCAGGGAATACGCTTTTACGGAAATGGTAAGTTCACGCGCATTACGAGAAGGCATGATACCTAGCAGGTACATCGTGGAAAAAAACGGCAGGATTGAACTGGTCGAGGCCCCTTCAATGGCAAGAGTTTTAAAGGACTTAATCAGCAATAGGATGAAAAGCGGTTTGCGCCTGCTGCGCCTTGATGGAAATGTGATATCTTCACCGCTTTCAGCTGGCGGGCTTTCGGCGGAAGATGCACAAGAACTTAGGAAAAAAGCGCAAAGTGGAATTATGCCGAACAAGATTTCTGTCAAGAAGACAATGGCTTTCGTGCCGGCAATACTTGTGGCATACATTGCGGCGCAGTTTACGGGTGATTTGATTTGGAACATTTTATTCTAAACAGCCCTGCAAAAATGCGCGGTCAGGCAAGTGTTGAGTTCATACTTGTGCTGGTCATTGCACTTGCATATATACTGGTTGTCACGCAGCCGAATGCCGACCTTTCAAGCAGCTCGATTGAGGATGTCTCAAACCTTGCAAAGCTAAGGGTTTCGGCCGACAAGCTCACGAACACCATACAATATGTTTCCCTCTCAGGCGCGGGCACAAGGCAGACAATCCAGCTTGTTGTGCCGAATGATTCGAACATTTCATGCGAACCTTCATCAGGGCCGAGCACCACGCTTAGGATTCAGTATGCATTAAAGTCGAAGGAAGGCTCACCCGGATGCTACAACGACAATGATGCTGTCCTCAACCCGAATTTCTGCAACAAAACTATAAGCGTGGATGCGAACTTTAGCTGCAGCGCCGGCGGCCAGAACCCCACAGTGATGAGGCCGGGCATTTACAGGGCCACTGTAGAGAAGAATTCAGCCGGAGTGGTTGCAAACCTGATAGTGGTTGGATGAGGGGCCAGGCAAGCGTTGAGGTAATCACGATAATTGCGATAGCAGTCATCATCGCTTTTATCGTGCTCTCAAGGTTCACACCGCTCCAGGACACGATTTTTACGAGCGCCGCAGTAAGGCAGGCGGCAATAAGCGGGGCTGAAAGGCTTGACACGAAATACATAATCACCGAGGCGAGGGTCACAGAGTGCCCTGCCTCGATTAAGATTAATGTAGGCATTAATCCGACCCCCGGAGTTGGAAACAACGACAACACGACTTTGACAGCAAATATAACACCAGCAGTGAACTTCATTAGGAACACCGCCGGAAAAACCGTTTCTGTATCTTACAATGACCCTTTAAACCTCCTATGCCCATAGTCGTCAATCGACGAATTTTTATTCTTTTTCTCTCGTGTATCCATAATGGAAATAAGCCTTGGAAAATTGAAGCATCTCGGGTTGGCCCTTGGGATTGCAGGCATTATTGCCCTCTCATTCCTGCTGCCTGAAGAAAAAGAGGCGCTCGCAAACCAAATATCCGGACAGAGGCTAGGAGAGAGGGTGGTGGTTTCAGGAACCATAAATGGCCTTGAGATAAGGAACGGGAACGCATTCTTCTCAATCGAAAATGCCGGAAAAATAAGCGCGGCCTTCTTCAAACCAACAAAAGCCGACCTTGATGCCCTGCGCGAGAACGGGATAGTGAGGGCCTTTGGCACGATATCAGTCTACAATGAGAGGCCCGAGATAATAGTTGACAGAGTGAGCCAAGTTGATTGAAGAGATTTTGTGGCTCCTCTTCGGTTTTGTCGCAGGGATAGTCACTGGGCTTTTTCCCGGGATACACGCAAACACCGCGGCGCTGCTCGCACTCTATGTCAAACCCGGAAATCCGCTCGGCTTTGCGCTCTTCGTGGTGTCGATGAGCATAACGCACTCATTCGTGGATGCGATACCGAGCATATTGCTAGGGGCGCCTTCGGGAGAGAGTTCCCTTAACCTTCTTCCGGGGCATGAAATGCTTCTGCAGGGAAAAGGGCTTGAGGCTATACAGCTCACTGTGTTCGGCGGCCTTTTGACAGGGATTTTCACGGTAATTCTGCTGCCGTTCTTTTTTTCATTCGCAAAAAATTACGGGAACCAGCTTCCGATAGTGATTCCCGCATTCATAGCAGTTACAGTAATTCTCATGGTAATTGATGAAAAAAACAAGCCCACCGCGATAGCAATCATTGCCCTCTCCGGGCTCGCGGGGCAGTTTTTGCTCAATGCCGGAATACACGAGGCTATTTTTGCGCTCGTGGTCGGCTTCTTCGCAATTCCCGGGCTCTGCCAGGCCGCACTTTCCAATACGAAAATACCGCCGCAGGAAAAAACCTGCAAATCGAGGCAGAAAATTTCTTTCGGCCTTGTATCCGCGGCGACCTCGGGGGTGCTTGCCGCCTTTCCCGGCATCGGGCCCAGCCAGGCAGCGGCGATTGTGAAAAGCTTTCTTGGCAAAATTTCCAAATCAGAATACCTTATCCTTAGCGGCGGGATAAACATAGGCAATCTTTTCTTCAGCATACTCATGCTCTATGCTCTCGGAAAAACACGCACAGGGATGGCGGCAATAATAGATTCGGTGATGGAAATTGACGGGACAAGTTTCGCAATACTTGCAGCGGGGGCAGTGGCTTCAGTCGGGGTTGCGACGGCAGTGACGGAAATAATATCCCCCCACGCAATCACAATGCTCCAAAGAATAAATTACAGGAAATCGAGCATTGCCATCGCATCGGCTTTGGGCGCGCTTGTGCTCTGGATATGCGGGCCGGCTGGGCTCGCGGCATCGCTTGTCGCTGCGGGGATAGGTTTCTGTTGCATAGGGGCGGGGGTGAAGAGGGGCAGCTGCATGGGGTTCCTCCTGCTGCCGACCTTTCTTTTTTACACCGGCATCGGTTTTTAAATTTCGGGAACCAAGAATAGGTAATGTATAGCATACGCAAGCAGGCCCTCGAATCAATAATAATCGCGGCGAGAAACGTCTACCCGCTCGAATTCTTTTCAATGCTCGGCGGGAAAAACAAAGCCATTGAAGAGCTCGTGGTGGTGAGCGCGCATTTC
This sequence comes from uncultured archaeon, assembly GCA_964373815.1. Lineage (GTDB taxonomy): Archaea > Iainarchaeota > Iainarchaeia > Iainarchaeales > Iainarchaeaceae > UBA10205. The sequence continues at coordinate 46,762 of CAYJWI010000002.1, forward strand.
GGCGAGGACTTTTCCTCCTACAGGCTTGATTTGGTGCCGTTCGATCGGGAAATAATAGGGACGGTGCATTCGCACCCTTCGGTGCACAACTACCCTTCGGATGCGGACCTCGAATCGTTTTCGAAGTTCGGCGAAGTGCACCTCATCATCAGCTATCCCTACGATTTAAATACAATCAGGGCTTTTGATAATAAGGGAAAAAAAATCACGCTCAAAGTGGTAGAATGAACAAAAAACCCCACAAACTGGTGCTCCTGCGCCACGGCCAGAGCATCTGGAACATGGAGAACAGGTTCACGGGATGGACAGATGTGGACCTTTCCGAAAAAGGGAAGCAGGAATGCGTTGAAGCTGCAATGCTTCTGAAGAAGCATGGGTTTTCATTCGATCTCGTTTACGCATCCCTTCTCAAGCGCAGTGTCAGGACAGCGTGGATTGTGCTTGACGAAATGGGCCTTATGTGGGTTCCGGTAAAGCTTGACTGGAGGCTCAATGAAAGGCACTATGGCGCGCTGCAGGGCCTCGACAAGGACGAGATGAGGGAAAAATTCGGCGAGGGGCAGGTCCAGATCTGGAGGCGCAGCTATGGCATAAGGCCGCCTGCGCTTGAAAAAACAGACCCGAGATATGAAGGGGGCAACCCCATGTACTCCCGGCTCAAAAAAAGCGAAATACCGCTCACTGAAAGCCTCAAGGACACAGTAAAGAGGGTTCTGCCATGCTGGAAAAAGGAGATTGCGCCGGCGATAAAGAACGGGAAGTGCGTTCTTGTAGCTGCAAGCGGGAATAGCCTGCGTGGCCTTGTGAAATACCTCGACAAAATCCCAGACAACGATATACCGAGCCTTGAAATCCCCACAGGAAAGCCCCTTGTCTACGAGCTTGGAAAAAACCTCAAGCCAATTAGGCACTACTACCTTGGATAAAAGGAAAAAACTTGGCACTTCCTCTACCCCGAAAAATCTGCATGGCAAAAGGAAGAAACTGGGGCTAAACGAAAACAGCCACCCCGAAGCGGCTTTGCACAATAACGGGGTTAAACCATCATAAACTGCTCTTTTTCAGTGCAAAGCCCCCCCGAAGCGCTAATCTTATATTACATTAAAATATAAAGCTTAAAATGGAAAAAGGGCAGGCAAGCATCGACCTCTTACTTTCCCTCATCGCCGCGCTCGCGTTTTTTTCAGTGCTCCTTGTGTACACCAATACCAACATTTCCGCGCATGCGGAAAACATTTATGCAGGGAACTGGGCGAAAGCAATACTGCTTGATTCTTACGCCGCGACCGGGGCGGTAAAAGCGTATGGATTTGTCATGTCCTACAAGTCCCCAGCCCCGGAGGTGCAGAGAACCGCCAATGCGGCGAGCTGCACAATCGATTTGATCGGGGTAGCGCCGGGCTTTGGGTGGATTACGGTAAGGAACTACGGGACCAGCACGCTGCCAACCTACAATAGCCTGACAATTTCTGACGTGAACTTCGCCGGCGGCCTCTTTGGGCTCAACACCCAGTGCGGGAAAAACTTCAACATGGGGAAGAAATGAATGGATAGGAAAAAATTCGAGCGCGGGCAGGCATTTTCCCTCGACTTCGTCATTGCGATGAGCCTTGCCGTGCTCGCAATAGGGATGCTGCTCAACAATTTCGAGACAATCACCTACAGCGAAAAGGAGGCAAGGCTCCAGAATGAGTTGGCAGTAATAGCGCTCAACGCAAGCAGCCTCATGCTAGAGCTAAACCGGTGCACCCCTTCAGGCACGCCTGACGGCCCCATTGAGTTCATTGACCAGGGATACAGGCTTTACGGCTGCTCGAACCCGGACCTTTTCCAGTCAAGGACAAAGGCAGACCTCATGGTCCCAACCTTCACCCCGCCCATCAAATGCAATATTACATGGGGGAACAATAGGACCAAACAGAGCTTCCAGCTTGTAGGCGCCGACAGGTGCGCTGATGCTGTGCCGGCAACGGGGGAAATAATATCCATCGACAGGAACTTCCTTTCAAGGGCAAGCGCGCTCGCAAAGGCGGATTATGAGAAGTGCATTGACTCCAACATCGACTGCTCCGGGGTTTATGGGGATTTCAACCTCACAGTGAAGGTGTGGAGATGAAAAAAGGCTTTTTGTTCAGCATCGATGCGCTGCTCGCAATAGGCATAACCATAACGCTTTTTGCCGGCATTACGCTTGTAAGCCTTTCCGGCCCTGGGGACGGGCCTTCACAGGCGATGCTCTATGTGAAGGGAAGCGACAAGGCGCTCGTGAAATTCCTGGACAACGATTACAACGTCACTTTCGCGCAAACGACGACAAAAGTGAAGGCGTTCTGCAAAGAGATTTTTGACTACAATTTCACAAATTCGAATGTGAGGAGCAGGGTGAAGAAATGCGAAGAGCTCAAATGAAAGGGACGATTTCCGCGATTGTCGCGCTTGCAGCATCCGTAATCCTCCTGTTTGCCGCAAGCTCTTCGCTGAGCGTGCAGGAAAACAACGAAACAATGACAAAGATGATTGGCGCAAGGGAAACCGCGCTCAAGACTGAAAATGCGATAAGGCTTCTTGACAAGGCGACGGCAGACCACCTCTTTGACAACCTTGACAACCAGGTTTCCTGCAAGTCCACACTGGTTACGGAGGCAACAGTAAAGGCATCTTTTGACAATGTACTGGGCCAATTCAGCAAGCAGGGAAAAGCATCCATTAGATGCGCAATACTCGACAACGCAGCGCCGGATTTTACAGTCAGCCTTCAAGCCGGAAAAACGCTTATCGTGACCGGCAGGCTGGATTGCAATACCGGAATTTCGGACTGGAATGCGATGGATTCGAGATGGTTCACGTTCACAAAGGATGCGGACAAAAACAATTCAGCGCCGGTGCCTTACTGCTATGTCAAGGACAATGTGTCAGGGTGCAATGAGCAGCCGATATTTAGCTGTTAATTGGCGTTTTTGAGAAATTTTGAAACCATTTTCTGCGAACCGGAGCCGTACTGCAGGGCCTTCTTGGGCCTTTGCGTAATTGAATCCGGAAGGCCAAAAATTTTTCCAAGCGCCCTTACTGGGTGCTTTGCCAATCCATCCTTTGGCGATTTGATTTTTTCCTCTGCGGGAAAAGCCATTGCCTCTGCAAGAAAGTTTTTGGACATGAAAGGCAAGCGCAGCTCGAGGGAGTGGGCGGCAAGCATCACATCGTCTCTGTAAAAGTTCCTTGCAGGCATGCGGGAGAGGCCTGACCATATTCCCTGCTCAACTGCATTGAAGCCTTTTTCGGCAAGGATTTTCGGGTAAACAGAATAGCCGCAGAAAATCTCATCGCTCCCCTGCCCTGAAAAGGCCACCTTGAAGCCTTTTGCTGAAATTGCTTTCGCGCAGGCAAGCTCCGGAACGCCAATGCCGATTTGCATCTCATCAGGCTCTCTGAGCATGCCCATTACGCGCGGCACGAGCGCTTCAATGTTTTTTTCGCCGAGCAATACCTTTTCAAGTTTGAGGCCGAGCTCTTTTGAAGCCTGCTGTGCGCACTTTATGTCGTGTGAATCCTCTGCCCCTGCAACAAAAAGGGCCGTACGGGGGACTTGTTCTGAAACAGCTTTTGCTACCAATGAGGAATCTATTCCGCCGCTGAAAAGCACAGCCGCCTTCTTTAGCCCTTCGCACTGCATCGCAATTGTTTTCCGGAATTCTCCTTCAAGGGACTGCATGGAATATTTTTTCGGGATTTTTTCCCTGAAATCCTGCATAGTGAAAATCTTTTTTCCTGAAAAGCCTTTTTCGGAAATCCGGAGCAGATGCCCTGGCTCTAGCGGCGCTGGGGAAGCAATGCCTATTTTTGCAAGCGCCCCTATCTCGGATGCGAAGGCATAAACTGAATCACTTTCGCCAAACCATAGCGGCTTTTGGCCCGTGAAATCGCGGAAAGCATAAAGCCCGCCGTTACAAAACATCCCGACTGCATACTCGCCTATAGCCTTTTCCATGAAGCTTCTAAGTGCAGCTTGCAGGCTTTTTGTTTTCAGTTCGCGCGACAAGAATAGTGGTATTGCCTCGGAATCCGAAGAAAGGCCCTCGCCGGCAAGGCTGCGGTGGTTGTAAATCTGGCCGTTGTGGGAAACCGAAATCCCTTCCATTGTTATCGGCTGCACGCAGTAGCCCGTATTCGAGAGCAGGGAATGGCCAAGGAGCATGCGTGATTCCGGCAGTGGCAGCAGGCCCTTGAGTGTTTTGGATTTTTTTTCAGAACCCTGCGAGCATATGCCGAATGCCTCCGGGCCGCGGTGCTGCATCTCGGAGAGCATTGTGAAGGCTTTTCGGGAAACGTCCTCTCCTTTTTTCGAGCAAATGCCTATTATCGAGCACATAAGGGAATCCTTTGCTTGAAAAGCTTAAGAAGGAAGAGGGATAAGCAAGAGCCCTTGCATTGAAAGGCCGGATGCCGGCTGAACAAAAAAAGAAAAGTGCCGAAGGGGAAACCCTAACTAAATGGAAAATGGTATAAATAGGTTGTGCGTAAAATACTTCAGGTGAACAAATGGACAAAAACATGCGGAACATGGCAATCGTTGCGGGAATAGTGCTCATAATTGGTTTCATAGCAATAAGCGGCCTTCTTGGGAATGAAACAATTGCAAAGAAGAGGCCTTCTTTTAACGTCAGCGAGGTTTCATACAAGGTCGCGGTCGGAAAGCCGCAGACCGCGCTCCTGCAAGAAAGCGGGACAGACACAGGGGGAAAAACCTCGGGCGAACTCACGGTTTACACAGATGACTTAGCGCTTGTGAAGGATTCACGGGAAATCTCGCTTGAAAGCGGGGTAAACCTCGTGCAGTACAAGGACATTGCCGAGAGGATTGACCCCACAAGCGTCTTCTTCCACGACCTCACCTTCCCCGAAACATTCGTTGTTGAACAGAACTACGAGTATGACCTTGTGAGCACGCAGAAGATACTTGAAAAATATCTCGACAAGGGGATAACCGTGCAGGCAGTCGAAGGCCAGGCTGCAAAGGAGTACACTGGAAAGCTCCTTAGCTATGCGGACGGCGTCGTGCTCGAAACCCCTGAAGGGATAGTAGCCATCCCAAGCCACTCGAAAATAGTTTTCCCGGCACTTCCTGAAGGCCTGCTCACCAAACCCACCCTTGTGTGGAAGGTTTTCACGCAGAACCAAGGCAAGAGGAACACTGAAACCGTTTACCTCACAGGCGGGCTTAGCTGGAGGGCGGATTACATTGCAATTGCGGACAAGGATGACAAGGAAATAAGCTTCAATGGATGGACTACTATTACAAACAATTCCGGAACCTCCTACCCTGACACGAAACTCAAGCTCGTGGCAGGCGAAGTGCACAGGGTCCAGGAAAGCCCCAGGTATGCGGAAACCTTTGATTATGCTCTCGCAAAGGGCGCTGCAGTGCCTGCACAGTACGGCAGGGAAGCGCTCTTCGAGTACTACCTTTACACGCTTGAAAGGAAAACCGACATAAGGAACAACGAGACAAAACAGATTTCCCTGCTTTCCGCTGACAGTGTACCTGTGCAGAAAGAACTCGTATTCGATGCCCAGAACGCGCCAATCGTGTACTATGGCAACGAGGGCGGTGACGCCAAAAAAAATGTTGACGTGAAGCTCAAGTTCAAAAACTCCGAAAACCAGGGCCTCGGCATTCCGCTCCCTAAAGGGATTGTCAGGGTTTACAAGAAGGACAATGACGGCCAGCTGCAATTCGTAGGGGAAGACCAGATAGGGAACATGAAAACCGAGGACGAAATAGAGCTTTTGCTCGGCACTGCGTTCGATGTCGCCGGCGAAAAAGCGCAGCTCAGCTCGGAACAGATTTCAAAGAACATTACTAGGGAGGAATACAAGATAACGCTCGAAAACCAGAAGGATGCCCCTGTCACAGTGAAAGTGAAGGAAAGGTTCTACGGCACTTGGGAAATAACGAAAAGCTCCCTGCCTTTTGAGAAGAAAAGCTCAACACTAGCCGAGTTCAATGTGAATGTGCCGGCAAAGGGGAAGACTGAACTCACTTACACTGTGGAATACAGGTACTATTAATTCTGGCAAAAAAACCTGGACAAATCTTAATTTAAGTGGAAATAATTTATTGTGTATAGTAATACTCCCCGCTCTTCTTCTGAGCGGAGTCTAGCTGCGAGCCTTCTTTGTTCGCGCGCGGCCTGCCTGTTTCGTGGTCGCGCCTAAAACTTACGCCCATGCCTTTGAGAAATGTGTTCATCCCCTCGCGCATCGGCACGGCCTTTCCCGCAAACCCTCTCACCGAAGGCTCGCCACCGAAAACAATGAGCCTGTCGCTCACGTAATCCTGGAAGAGTATGTCGTGGTCAACCACCATGCAGATTTTCTTCCCGGATTCGGCAACCGATTTTATCGCATCCGCCATGTTGAGCCGATCCTCGACATCGACAAAGGCGCTCGGCTCATCCAAGAGGATTATGTCAGAGCCGCTGCGCGCAAGCGCCATCCCCACGGCAACCTTCTGCAGCTCCCCGCCACTTAGTTCATCTAGGCGGTGGTGCTGCAATTCACTTATCCGAAGCCTCTTGTCAACTTCGCTCTTGAAAAGTGCCTTGTCGATGTCCTGCGAATCGACAAAATCGCCAACCATAGTATTCTCCTGCGCGGAGATGTATTGCGGCTTGTATGAAACGCGCAGCGACAAATCAACTTTGCCGCCTCCGGCCGGCTTTTCCTGGCCCGCGAGCATTTTGACGAAAGTGGTTTTCCCAATTCCGTTAGGGCCGAGAATGCCAAGAACTTCTGATTCCCTCAATTCCCCAGCCTCGACTTCGAGCGAGAACGGGCCGAAAGATTTTTCCATGCGCGGGTAGTGCGCTATGATGGCTTTCTTCGCGTAATCCGTGGAAGGCTTTATGGCGAACTTTAGCTCTTCTTTGCGGAACCTCACGTTCTCGTCCTTTACGAAACCCGAGAGGAACTCGTTGATGCCATTGCGCACGCTCTTCGGGTGGGAAACTATCCCGTACGCCGATTTCTTGCCGTAAAGCAGGTGGATGTAATCGCTCAAATAATCGAGCACCGCGAGGTCGTGCTCTATTACCATCACGCTCTTTCCCTTCTCCGCTACCGCGCGGATTATTTTTGCGGCATTGAGCCTCTCGCGCACATCCAAAAAAGAGGTGGGCTCGTCGAAAGCGTAAAAGTCGGCATCCTTTGCGCACGCGGCCGCAATCGCGACCTTCTGCAGCTCGCCGCCGCTCAAATCCGAAATGTCCCTGTCGAGTATTTTTTCGAGCGAGAGGCTTTTCGCGACAGAGGGGTCGAGTTTTCCTGCTTTTGAGAGCAGGTCCCTAACTTTGCCCTTGGCGGCTTTCGGGATTTCCGTCACGTTCTGGGGCTTGAAGGAAACCTTGAGCGAGGAGTCCGAAAGCGACTTGAAGTAGGCCTGCATTTCGCGCCCCCTGAAAAAATCCATAACTGAAGCGTAATCTGCCTCCTTCGAATAATTCCCGAGGTTTGGGATGAGCTGGCCTGAGAGTATTTTTAGTATCGTGCTCTTCCCAATCCCGTTGGCCCCTATAAGGCCCACGACTCCGCCTTTCTTTATGTGCGGGAGCCTGTAGATGCGGAAAGCGTTCTCCCCGAACCTCTGGACCGGGGGCTCTGTTAGTTCCTGCACGGTGTTCTCTATGTAAATGCAATCCACTGGGCACTTTATTACGCAGATGTTGCATCCGATGCACAGCTCTTCGCTTATTATGGGGACAAGCCTTGCTGCCTGCTTTCCGCTAGAGCCCTGCTCCTGCTCGGGAAGCACTATGCACTCCTTGCCGGCGCGGTTCACGGGACAGACATTGCCGCATATGTAATTGCACCCATCGCCGTTGATGCACCTGTCGTGCTCTAGCACTGCAACCCTTGCCATATATGCAAGAATTGGGCTGGGAGGCTTTAAAACCTTTTATCCGCCAAAGTCTACCTATGCAGATAGTAAAAATCGACAGGAAAGCGGGCTGGTTCGAGGCAATACCGGATTCCTTTGATGACCTCTGGCATCTCGAAAAAGTCATAGAGCCGGGAGACATTGTGAGCGGCACAACGGAGAGGAAGATAAAGCCGCGCACCGAAGGCGAGAAGGCGTTCAAGCAGCTAGTGTATGTAGAGCTCTCGGTAGAGAAAGCGGTTTTCCACGAAGGCACAAACCAGCTCCGCATACAAGGCGAGGTCGTTGCCGCAAAACCGGAAGAGCTTGTCCCGCTCAAAGTGCACCACACGCTCGAAGCTGAAGTTGGGAAAAAAATAAAGGTGCAGAAGAAAGCGCTCAAACAGTTCCACATTGACAGGCTCGAGAGGGCGAAGGCATCAGGCGGGAGGGAGAAGGTTTTGCTAATTGTGATGGATGATGAGGAAGCAGAGCTCGCATTCCTAAAGGACACCGGGCTCGAAAGCCGGGGGAGGATAATCGCGCAAAGGGAGGGGAAGATGTTCAAGGCGGAGAAGGGGAAGGGAAGCGCTTATTTTGATGAACTATTGGGAAAGATTTCAGAGCTAGGGGCCCAGAAAATGGTTGTCGCGGGCCCGGGGTTCGAGAAGCAAAAGTTCGAAAAATTCCTAAAGGAAAAGGCGCCGAAAATGCAGGCGGTTTTCGAGTCGACCAATTCTGTCGGCATTACAGGGCTGAACGAGCTTGTGAAGAGCGGCAAAATAGACGAAATAATAGAAGGCTTCCACTCGGTAGAGGAGGCAAAAGCGGTCGAGAAAATCCTTTCAAGCGTTTCCTCAGGGCTTGCTGCCATTGGGCTAAAGGAAGTTGAGGAGGCAGTTGGGGCGGGGGCGGCAGAGGAAATAGTCGTCTCGGAGAATATGCTATATTCTAAAAGGAATGAAACCGAAAGCATACTGGACAAGGCGGAGCAGTACAAGGCAAAGGTGCGCTTCGTCGACCCCAAAAGCGATGCTGGAAAACAGCTCGAGGGCATGGGCGGAATCGCCGCGGTGCTGCGCTACAAAAGGAACTGGAATTAAAATATAGGTGAGAAAATATCAAGACCAAGCTGACAAACAAGAGATGTTGAAAATATGGCAAGAAAAACCAATGTCAGGGTTACAACTGTTTCCTCAAGGAATCGGCATATTGCAGCCCAAATAAAGAAGATATTGCAAGATGGCACGATACAACTTGGTGCCGCCAACCCAGTAGCCAAACGGCAAAAACGACTTTTAAATAAAGAACGATTTGAAAAAGATGTGAAGCATTATGAGGCACTAAATGCACTAAGAAAAAATCCGAAGCCTTATGATGTACTAGATACATTTAGAAAAAATGCCAAGTGGCGTAGAGCCCAGCAGAAGTACGATACCGCCCAAAGGTATGCTGAGAAATTTGGTCTCTCTGAAAGAGAAGCAATAAAATCCTACGTTCTCGTTCGCTATTTGCATACATTAAACGGTTTTTTCGAGCTTGCTAGAAAAGTCAATAAAGCTAAGCTTAAACCAACAAATTTAAATGAACTCGAGAGGTTGTTCTCTATTATTACTAGTGGGGAACAAATATCCCCAAATATGAAAGGCAATATACCAATTTTTGGTGCATTAATCAACGCAGGTTTCGCACTAGATAGGGCAATGGAAATGGAGAGGGATTCTGAACAACTAAAAAAACTAAAAAGAGTTAATGAATTGCTTTCTCGTACTCCTTTTAACAAGCTCCCTGCTGATGATGCAATAAAAAGAGTACTTGAAGTATACAACGTAATCAGGTCAGGTCTATTAAGGAAATTAACGCCGAGCCAATTAAGTGAACTTGAACCTGTAGTTTTAGAAAATGAATCATTCGGAAAACTGAATGGGGCAGTAGATGGTAGTTATTTTCGTGTTTAATTAGACCATTTTCATTAAAGCCGTCCTGAAAAAAAATAAAATTCGCTGCACGGCCAAGCCGCACTAATCTATCCTGTGCTCGTACCATTCCACTTTTTTCTGCTGCACGATTTTCCTAACCCTCTTCTGCTTTTCCGAGAGCTGCGAGGAAGAGGACTTGAACTCCGCGAAAACTATCTTGTCAGAGCCGAAAACGACCCCGTCAATCGGGTTGCCGATGAAGCGGAATTCCTCCGGGCTGAAGGGAAAATCCTTCGTGAAAGGGATGAACTGCTCGGTCATTTTCCCGTACTTCACCGACTGCGAGGATTTTGAAAAGCGGAGCTCTTCTAGCGCCTTTTCCAGAGTTGAAACCCTTGAGAGGAGGAAGAGCGCGAGCAGGAAAAGCCCCAGCGCAATGGCGGCTAGCAAAAGTTCGAGCATGCAAGTAAATGGGAGGACTTGAATAAATAGTTTTCATTAAAGCGGCCAGGTTGGATTGCAGAAGTTGCTTGGGCGTATTTGAAAAATGGAGCTAATAGTATTTGGTGCCTTCGCCCGTCAGAATTACTATCTGGTAATCGGATTTCTTCTCCTTTAGTGCGGCGAGAACAGCCATGTGCTCTTTTCCAGAGCCGCTCACAAGCGAAACCGCGATTTCGCTGTCCGGGAGCTTGCTTTTTATCTCCTCTTTTATTACCTCGAACCCAGCGCGGTTGTTCACCATTATCCAGTCGCACTCCTTCGAGGGGGCGAAATTCTCCTTCCCCCACTCATTCGAAACAAGCAAAACCCTGTCGAATGGCTCGTCAGCGATTAGCCTCGCGACGTGGCCCCAAGTGCCTTTGCCGATGCCGAGGACTGCAAGAAGTGTCTTTCCCACTAAACCCACCTATAAATTATAATATATATAATAAATTTATAAAAGAGGCTGGAAAAGGGCTATAGTGGCCTTTGCCATGGCCTAAAGGCGAAGGGCCATTTTTGGCTGTTAAAACGCCACAAAACGCTGTTTGCCATAAAAATGTTTCAGGGCATAGGGGTATTGAATGGCATCCAAGACAGTCCAGTTCTGCAGGGAAGTGATAGAGGCTGTAGAGCAAGGCGGGGTGGAAGACAAGCAGGCCCTTGACAGGCTCAAGCTAAGGATTGGCAAAAAGCTCGGCATAGCAAGCATTCCCTCAAACCCCGACATACTCGCGCACTCGCAAGCCCCATCAGGGAGGCTTTGCCAAATCCTTTCAATAAAACCCCTGCGCACCCTCTCTGGCGTTGCGCCGGTTGCAATAATGACAAAGCCCTTCAACTGCCCGCACGGCACCTGCATCTACTGCCCAGGAGGGCCGAACAGCTTTTTTGGGAACGTGCCGCAATCATACACGGGCCACGAGCCCGCCACCATGAGAGGCATAAGCAATTCATACGATTCTTATTTGCAGTCCATGAACAGGATTTCGCAGTACTACGCCATGGCGCACTTCCCCGAAAAGCTCGAGCTAATAATAATGGGCGGGACATTCCCCTCGATGCCACAAAGTTACCAGGAGGAATTTGTTTCCGGCGCTTTCCAGGCAGCGAACGACTTTTCCGAAATGTTTTTCGAAAACGGCGAATTCAACGCCAAAAAATTCAACGAATTTTTCCCGAGAAACACCGAAGGCACGGATGGCGGCATAATCAAAGTCGGAAGCATGAAAAAAGCCTGGAGCAACACTGAAAAACTCCTTTGCCTCAAAAAGCCCGCGGATGTTGAACGCGAGCACGCAAGAAACGAGAAAGCGAAAGTGCGCATCGTCACGCTCTGCATAGAGACAAAGCCGGACTGGAGCAAAGAGGGGCATATAAATGAAATGCTTGCCCTCGGGGCGACGAGGGTTGAAATCGGGGCCCAGAGCACTTATGATGAGGTGCTAAAGTACACGAACCGCGGGCACAGCGTAAAGGACACAATCGAGGCTACGCAGCTGCTAAAGGACTCCGCCCTCAAGGTCACATACCATATGATGCCGGGCCAGCCGCTCAGCACGCACGAAAAAGATGTCGCAATGTTCCGGGAAATATTCGAAAAAGACGATTTCAAGCCCGATGCACTCAAAATATATCCGTGCATGGTAATGCCCGGAACAGCGCTCGCAAAACTCTACGAGAAAGGCAGGTTCAATCCCCTCGGCACGGAAGAGGCCGCGGAGATAATCGCTGAAGCGAAAAAGTATTTCCCGGAGTACATGCGCGTGCACAGGGTGCAGCGCGACATTCCAACAAAATTCGCGCTCACAGGGATTGACAGGAACAACCTGCGGCAGATAATAGAGAAAAAGCTCGCAGAAAAAGGCATAAAGTGCAGGTGCATAAGGTGCAGGGAATCCGGGATAAATTTCCAGAAAGGGGTCAGGACCGATTACTCGGCGGTGGAGCTTGTTGAGCGCAGGTATGCGGCGAGCGGGGGAAAGGAGGTCTTCATCTCCTTTGAGGACAAAACAAACGACACAATGGTTGGCTTTTGCAGGCTAAGAAAGCCCTACAGGCCTTTCAGGAAGGAATTCACCGAGAGCACAGCGTGCATAAGGGAGCTGCATGTGTTCGGCCAGCAGGTCGGCATAGGGAAGGACAATTCCGAGAGCCAGCAGCACCGCGGCTTTGGGAAAAAGCTCGTGCAGAGGGCGGAGGAAATAGCACACGATGAATTCGGCTCTGACAAGATGCTCGTGATAAGCGGCGTCGGGGCGCGCGGGTACTACTCGGAAAAGCTTGGGTATGGGAAAGAAGGCGCTTACATGGTGAAGCGGCTGGGAAAATTATAAATAGGGCAAGCCCTGTAATTTAAGCGTGAAAAACAGGAAACCGACCCAAATCCGCCTGCTCTCGCTTGGGGAAGGGTCTTTGAAAGGGATTGCCGCGGCTCATGCGGAAAAGCTCCTTGCGAGGGGCAGGGCAGGAAAGGTAGTTGCAGTTGATTTTGCAAGAGCCGCTTATGAACTGCCGCCAAATATGCAGCACCTTCAAGGCAACGCGCTCGCGCTCTTGCAGGCCATGCAGCCCAATTCAGTAAAAATTCTAAGAGACGACTTTTCTTTGCACACAATGATGAGTGTGGGCCTTGGCCCGAAAAACTTTGCTGAGTTTGTGGGGGTTACGAAGAAGCTCCTAAAAAAACCAGGGCCTGACGAAGATGTGGGAAGGTTTATTAGAGAAAATATTGATTATTACTTTGCACATGCCAAAAGGGTGCTTGCCCCGGGCGGGAGATTTATAATAACCATAACCGACATACCGATGCCATACGCGGATATGAAGTACAGTGATTTTTTGGTTGGCCGGCTATTTGAAAGCGGCTTCAAAGTCAGCTCAAGGGAGTTAAGGCCTGAAGAAATAAGCAAGCACGGTTCGCCAAATGCGAAAGAAATGTTAAGCAGTGGGCAAAAAATTGTCAGGATTGTCGCGACAAAGCCGCGCGGATAGTGTTCACTTGAGCAAAGCGCTGAAGAGCGAATTTATCAGCTCGAACGGGAGCAGCGAGAAATTGTAGAATGGGAAACCCGAAAGCGGCGCGCCCAATTTCCCTTTAAGTGTCGGCTTCACGTTCAGCTCCGAGGAATAACTGCCCACAATCACCTGGTCTGAAGCAAAGGCCTGCAAGGAGAAAGGGATTATGCCAGAGGTTTGAGGGCTTACTACAAGCTCCGCCTCTGCTATTGTCCCCGGCTTTATCGAAAGCGATTTTTCAGCAAACCATGTAGCTGGAAGGGTCGAAGTGAACCTCAAGGTGTCGGGGGCGATTGAGGAATTCGAGACGGTTGCGCTGTAAATCACTTTCCCGCCCACAAAGTAGAAAGCGTCAGCCGACTTCCTCGCAAATGAAACATCAAGGAGGTTCCTTTTCACGATAACCGAAACGCTGACCATTTCCTCGCCGGAGTTTTGCGAACTGTTGGAAAGGCCAACGCTTAGCGAATACTGCCCGCTGGAGGCGTTTGCAGGGGCCCTTACCCTTGCAAGAAGCGAAGTGTCGGTCCTCTGGGTGGAGGCCACTTCCCAGCCATCCGGAAGCAAAGAAGGGGGGACTGAAATCGAGTCCCATTCAAACCCGTAGCCCGAATTGTCCGAAAAGACTATGTCGAAAATCTGGCCAGGAGAGACAAAGCCCGCATCAATTGCGCCACCGCTCTTGAGCGTGAGCTCCTTTGGGTAGGTCATGGAAATGTCGGCAAGCGCAAACGAGCAGCCAAGCAGGAGCGCGGATAAAACCAGAAAGAATGAAAATTTCAACTCGTCACCAAATTAGAATGCTGGGGCAACATAATAAAAACGCTTGGTCAAAAAACCTTTTTATAAAGGCGGGAAAATGGCGGAAAAGGCACGTTTTGCAATGATAAAGCAAAGGCACAGGGAAACCTTCGAAAAGGCCCTTTCACAGGGCAAGGTGGACCCGCAGATGCAAAGCCTGTGCTCTTTTATTGCGGGAACGCAAAACTATTACACCTCGAGCTGCTGCAGCGGAAGGATAATGCTGCTCGAAAAAAGGGGCGATGCTAAGAAGGAGAACTTTTTCCACAGGAAATGGCACAGGAACATAAGCAAAGAAGAGCTCGCGGAGGGTTTTGGGGAAAAAGTGCGGGGCGAGCTCTGGTTCAAGGTCGAGCCTTTCATACTGCACATAGGGTGCGCAAGCCTTGGGGATTCAAGAAAAGTGCTTTGTGCGATGAAGAAAGCCGGGGTCAAGAGGGGCGGGATAATAATCGCGGATGAGGGCAAGTTCCTCATAGAGCTGCAGGGCACGGAGAGGATGTCGTTTCCCGCAAAAAAAGGGGGCGCGAAACTCCTCGGGCAGGCTTACCTCTCCAAAATCCTGCCAAAGGCAAATTCGATGCTCTCGAAAAACTACGCAAGGCTCGAGAGGCTCGAGGCTGAATTCCGCAAAGAACTCAAGTGAGAGATAAGTGAAAAATGGGGTGGAAAAATGAGGCTTTTTGCAGCGGTGAACCTTCCGGAAGAAGTGAAAGAAAAAATATCCAAAGAGCTGCTTTGCGCAATTCCGGAAAACGGTTTCAAGGCAGTTGAGAAGCAGAACCTGCATATCACGATGCACTTTATCGGCGAGTGCGCGAAAGAAAATGCGCAAAAAATATACATCGGCATTCGCGGTATACGTTTTGAAGAATTCGAGGCCAGCGCCGAAGGCATCGGAGTTTTCGGCGGCCGCGTAATATGGCTAGGGGTAGGGAAGGGCGCAGAAAAGATTTCTGAAATAGCCAGGCAGGTTTTCTCTGCGGCGGGGGTTAAGGAAGAAAGGTTCCACGCACATATCACCCTTGCAAGGAACAAAAAAGCGGAGCGGGGGGAAGTTTTGGAAGTTGCGAGGAAACTGGAAGGGAAAAAATTCTTGGCGAATTTCAAGGTCGGCAAAGTCTCGCTAATGGAATCAAGGCTAACTTCGCAAGGCCCGGTTTACTCCGAGGTTTCGGAGAGCACTTTCTCGAGCAGCGGCCCGGGGTCGTAATAATACTGCTGTACCACCTGCGCCACCTCTACTTGGGAATGGATTCCGCTCTTTAGCATCCACTCCAATATCCTCCTGCGGACATAAATTTCCCTCTCCACTTCCTTTTTGGACTTGAGGGTTTTCTCCGCGACTATTTCGAGCACGCGCATGGGCACGTTGGTGCGCTTTATCGAATCAGTCTTCCTGTCCCACTCATACACATTGCTCACAAGCGGCTGGGTTTCCATTGCAGTGAGCTCTGTTATCGCAAAAATCCTACGCTCAAGGCCCCTGCCCTCGACGTAAAAACGGTACTGCACAACCACGAGGTTTAGCAGCGGTATGAGGGGCTCTGGGACGTTCATGGGGTCGTTCTTGAGCCGCAGGAACATCTCCTTTGCGGAATTGCTGTGCAGTGTCCCAAGAATCCCCTTGTGCCCAGTGTCCATCGCAATGAAGAGCGTCTGCGCCTCGGGGCCCCTTACCTCGCCTACAATGAGCCTATCCGGCCTCATTCTCATGGAGTTTTTGAGCAGGTCATCCATTGTCACTCCTTCCTGGCCTTTTAGGCGCGGCCTTGCTTCCATCTGCACCCAGTTGTCCTTGTTGCTTAGCTGGAGCTCAAGCGTGTCCTCAATCGAGACCACGCGCTCGGAATACCTTATGAAGGCGGAGAGCGCATTCAAGGTGGTTGTCTTGCCAGAACCAGAGCCTCCCGTGATTATTATGTTCATCTGCTCAACCCCGAGGCCCTCCACCATGACCCAGAGGAACGCCGCGACTTCGCTGGACATGGTGTTGTTTGCTATGAGGTCTACAATGCTTAGGGGAATAGAAGTGAACTTCCTTATCGTAAGGCTCGGGCCGAAAGGCGTTACGAAAGTGAAAGTGGCATTCGCCCTGTTTCCGTCCGGAAGCCTTGCATCGAGGAGCGGGTGCTCGGAATCAAGCTTCTTGTCAACAGTCCTCGCGATTTTCTGGAGCAGGAAATCGAGGTCCCTTTTGGAAGGAAAGGATACATTGGTCTTGCAGTGCCCGTAAGTCTTGTGGAAAACAAAAACCTTTGTGTCATAGCCGTTGACCATGACTTCCTCGAGGTTCTCGTCCTCCACTAGCGGCGCGAGCTTTCCGTAACCTATGGAATCCGAGAGGATGCGGTCAGCGAGGATGATATGGTTTTTCGAATGCGGGAAAAACTCCTTTATTAAAGCCATGAGAGAGAGCTTTATCGAGTTGAAATCCCCCGCCTTGATCAGTGACTCGAGCGCATCATTGTAGGTTATGGGCTTTATCACCTTCTCCCTGAAAAGCTCGAGGAAGTTTTTCGAAAAGAGCCTGCTCTCATGCCTCTCGAGCTCCTCAAAGCCCCTCTTGCCGGAAATGGCCCCGACAAGCAGCTCTTTTATGAGAAGCTCCTCGCCGCTAAAGCTCTGGTCCAACACATCGTAAAAATAAAAAGGGAAGCCGCCATAAATCGCGCACTGGCCGTAAGAGGCAACCTCTGAGCCTTTTTTTTCCCTGAACTCGCCCGGTTTTTGTGCCATTGTGACTCCCCAAGAACAGCCATTTATTATACAGTTTTATAGTATATAAAGAGTAAAGTAGAAAGGCCGGTGCATTCCTTGCAGAAAATCTTCCAAGAAGTGCTGGAAAAAATCACGCCCAGCGAAAAGGAGATGCGCAACGAAAAGCTCTTCGCGCAAGAACTCATAAAAAAAATAAGCGGCACTCGAGGCAGGCACGAGAAAGCCGAGCTTGTTGGCAGCATCGGCCGCAACACTCACCTCAAAGGCGACAACGACCTCGACATTTTCGTCTTCTACCCAGAGAGCCTTGAGCGCGGGAACTTCGAAAAAGAGGGGCTTGCTTTAGGGAAGGCGGTTTTCCGCGGGCACAAATGGGAAAAGGCATACTCCGAGCACCCCTACATCCGCGGGAAAATAAAGGGGTTCGAAGTCGAAATAGTGCCAGCATACAGCATCCGCAACGCTGAAAAGCTCAAAAGCGCCGTGGACAGGAGCGCATTCCACAACAACTACCTATTGCAGAAAATTCCCGGCAAGGAGCAGGAAGTGCGCCTGCTAAAGCAATTCATGAAAGGCGTGAAATGCTATGGGGCTGACCTTGGGTCGAACGGCTTTCCCGGCTATGTAGCAGAACTGCTGGTGCTAAAGTATGGCTCTTTTGCCAAATGCGTCCATGCCGCCGCAAACTGGAAAAGCGGGGAAATAATAGATATCGAAGGCCAGCTAACAGAAGAAGAGGCGCACAAAAAATTCGGCTCGCATTTCATCGTAATAGACCCGGTGGACAGGAACCGCAACGTCGCGGCGGCGCTCTCCCAAAACCAGTATGCGCGCTTCATTTCCGCCTGCAGGGCATTCGCGAAAAAGCCCTCAATCAATTTCTTTTTCCCAAAACCCCACAAGCCCTGGCCGCAGAAAAAACTCCTCGCATTCCTCAAGAAAACCGAGCTAGTGGCAATAAGCGTCGGCTACCCTTCAGGGATCGTGGAGGACATGATGTGGGGCCAGCTGCGCAGGCTCGCTAAAAAAATTTCCACCGCATGCGGCACCTATGGTTTTACTGTGGAGCGCTATTCCGAGTGGCTCGAGCACAAAAAGCGCCTCATAATACTCCTCGAGGTCGAATCCGCAAAGCTGCCCAAAGCAAAAGTGCTCACCGGGCCGGAGGCAACGGATGAGAGGAATTCGCAGGCGTTCCTCAAGGCGCACCCAAAACCCCTCTCCGGGCCGCGCATAGAGAAAGCCAGGTGGGTCCTTGAAGTTGAGCGCGAGTACACCGAAATCACGCAGTTCCTCTGGGGCCTGCTGAAGAAACTCAAGAAGGAGGAGCGCAAGGGCGTAAGGAAAGCTCTGCGCAGGGGCGCTAAAATAATGGGCGAGGGGGAGATTGCAAAGCTCTACAGGAAAAGCAGGGGCTTTTCGGAGTTCCTCACATCATACCTCAAAGGCGAAGAGGATTTTTTGGATTATTAGTTGTTTGAAAGGGGCACCATACTAAGGTTCAAATATATTTAATCGGGCCCGGAGGGAGTCGAACCCTCATGTCCCGCTTCGAAGGCGGGGTGCTTATCCGTTAGCGACGGGCCCTTAATTAACACTAAGATGAAGAAGATTAAAAAGCCTGGATGAACCTTTTTAAAGGTTCCTAGGGGAAGAATACTAGTTTAAACGTGAAATCATGAAGACCTGCATTTCAACGAACAAGATGGTCACAAACGACTTCATCGAGTTCCACTGCCCGGGCTGCAACGAAAGGATAGTGCGCAGCCTCGATTCTAGGGCGCGCAGCCTCGAGTACAAGTGCCCAACCTGCGGATTTACAGGGCCTTAAGCACCCAAAAGGAAGCTTTTTTATGCCAGACAAAACCCTCCTAATCCTGCGCATAAACGCAAAGGACATGGAAAAGCTCGACGAAACAGTAGAGGCAATTCGGGGCATTAAGAGCGGCGCCGTGAAGGATGTAAAGAGGCAGCCGATAGGCTTCGGGGTAGAAGTCATAAAAGCCGGGATACTTGTGGATTCCAAAGACCAGGAAGCGCCGGATAGGGTAATGAAGGAAATAAGCGCGCTCCCGGAAGTAGAGGATGCGGAAGTCGAGGGAATGACCCTTCTCTGATGCCCCCTTCACTTTGCACTTTTCGAGCTTCTCAACTTATAATAATAAGGCTTTTTAGGCACCAACTTTTAGGATGATAAAGAGCATTTACCTGCAGAACTGGAAAACCCACCGCGAAAGCACTTTCGAATTCGCGAAAGGCACGAACGTCATCGTGGGGAAAATGGGCTCCGGAAAGAGCTCGGTCATGGATGCGATTTCCTTTGCGCTCTACAACACATTCCCCTCTCTTGCGAGCCGCAAGGTGAGCCTTGAGGAAACAATAACCGCAAGGCCGCTAAAGCAGGAAAAAAGCGTGGTGAGGCTAGAGTTCGACTACAACGGGAAAAACTATTCTGTTGAAAGGATTGTGAAAAGGAAGGGCATAAACGAGGCATGCCTGCGCGAAAACGGGAAAATTATTTCAGGGCCCAAGACATCGGATGTCACCAAGAAAATCACCGAAATACTCGAGGTCTCATACGACCTCTTCAGCAGGGCGATTTATGCGGAGCAGAACGAAATGGACTACTTCCTAAGGCTCTCGCCCTCCGAGAGAAAGGAAAAGTTTGACGAACTGCTCGGAATCGACAAGTACGGCAAGGCGCGGCAGAACGCGGTAACGCTTGCAAACAGGGTGAAGAAAACAATCGAGGACCGCAAGTCATTCCTCGCGGAGCAGAAAAAAAAGAACGCGCCGCAACAACTTTCTGAATACCAGAAAAGGGCAGAGGAGAAGGCGAAGTGGATTGCGGAAAAAAAAGCTGAAGATGAACAACTAAAGCACGGGATTGCGGAGAAGGGGAAAAAAGTCACAATTTTAAGGGAGCAGGGAAAGGAGCACATGGCGATAAGTGAAAACCTGCTCAAGGCAAAATCCAAATCTGAAACCCTCACGGAGCAGATAAACAGGGCGTGGGAAAAAATTAAGGGAAGTGATATTGGAAAAATCGTGGAAAAAGTGAAAGAGCACAAAGCGCTTATACATAAAAAGGGCGGGGAAATTGCAGAGCTGGAAAAAGAAATTTCCAAAACCGGAAAAGAGGAGGTTTCCCTAAAGCAGGGCATTGCGGTAAAAGAGAGCATGCTCGCCATGAACATGAAAAACTCAAGCGAAACGGATTCGCTCGGCGCGGCCTGCCCGGTTTGCAGAAAGCCGCTTAGCGGGCATGACCGGGAGAAGCTAGCAGAAGAGCTGGGCGCGGAGGAAAAAAAACTCAAGTCCGAAATATCAACAGAAGGAAAAAAACTTTCTGAACTGCTCGCGCACATTGAAAAAAAAGAAAAGCTCCTCGCAGCCGCACAAAAAGAAACGAAGGAAATTGAAAACGGACTCCGGGGGCTAGAAAGGCTTTCTGAAATGGCCTCTGAACTCGCAGAGAAGGAAGCGCAGAAAAAGCTTCTCGAGAAGGAAATGGAAAAACTACTGCACGCCCTTTCAGCAATAAAATTCGACGAGAAGGAACTCGAAGCGGAGGAGAAGGAATTCTATTCGCTGAAGGAGAAAGAGGCCAAATGCCTATCTGAAATCTCCTCTGGAAAGGAGATGCTCTCCGAGATAGAGGCCGGGGTGCAAAGGATAAAGCAGATACAGGAGCAGATAGCAAGCCTTGAGAAGCAGGTGTCGGAGAGCGAGAAGGCGGTTGAAAAGCTCGCGATATTCGGCTCCGCACTCGAATCAACCCAGGCGGAGCTGCGGCAGGTGATGATAGGCACAATCAATGAGGCTATGGACGAGATTTGGCAGAAAATCTACCCTTACAGGGATTTTTCGAGCGTGAAGATAATGGTCGAGGAAGGGAGCTATGAAATAATGGTGAGGCAGGCTGATGGGGAATGGAGCAGGGTTGAGGGGATACTCTCCGGAGGCGAGAGGAGCGCGGCCGCGCTCACGATGAGGATTGCGGTTTCGCTCGTTCTCACCCAAAACCTTGGATGGATTATACTGGATGAGCCCACGCACAACCTGGACGCGAACGCTGTAAAAGAACTGGGAGAAACCATGGCGGGGCATTTGCCGCAGCTAATAGGCCAGATATTCATCATAACCCATGACAAGGAAATGGAGAATGCCGCTTCCGGAAAACTCTACACCCTCGAGAGGGAAAAAGAGAAAGACGGGGAGACTAAAATAAGCTGAAAAATTATTGCGACTTCGCCTTGGACTTCTTGCGTGTAATGAAGCCCGCCACCAGGTTTCTCTGCGGCTTGCTAAGCGGCATCTCGAAAGTGTCGACAAACCTCTTGTTCGCAACGAAATCCGCCCCAAGATCGCCAGGATAGGTCTTCAGCAAAACATTGGCCGTGCTCTTTATCTTCTGGGGTACTGCCTTTCCCATTTTAATGCGCCTCCACCCTTTCAACATGGCCGTCGGGGAACTCCCTTAGCACAGCGAGCGGAATTACCTTCTTGTAGAATTCGAGCCTTGCAGCATCAAGGCCGTTCGAGCCCTTTGGCACCTTTACCAAAGCAGGTGCCCCGAGCGAGAGCTGGAGCGCCCTTGCGCTAATCAGCCTTGTGACCTCGAAACGTGTAAGATTCTGCATCTAAAAAAACACCCGAAAAACAGGTTTATTCAGTAGTATTCCTTCCATGCAAATGATTAAAAACTTGAGGGGGAAAAGGCCGAATGCCTAGCGGTTCACTTTCATTGCAATAAACGGCCTTCCAAGGCTATACATGAGAGAAATCCTCTTTATGACGCCCATCAGCGAATCCGCATTGACAACCAGCCTAGAAAAACCGCTAGAGCGCGCCGGGATGTTTTCGGCAGCCATCACCCCTTCGAGTTCGCGCAAAATGCCCGCATTCAGGGCCTCGAAAGCTACGCAGATGCCAAAATCGAAAAAGCGGCTCTTCGGGTTTGTGAGCGCGTATGGAAGCGAGGAGAGCAGGGAGGAAACCGTTTCCTTTAGCAGTGAGCGGTAAAAAAAACCCGGGCTCGAACGGGCCTTTTGGGAAAAGAAAAGCCCGTGCGAAGCGACCATCCCCGCGCTCTCACTCTCGATTGCGGAATCGAGCGAAAAAAGCATGGATTTGAGCAAACCAATTTCCCTCGAAAGCGCACCTTCGTTTTTCGTGCAGCACCACATAAGCCCAGCTTCGCAGACCAGCGAGGCCTCGCCCTTTTCCGCAAGCAAAAGCGCGTCCGCAAGCAAAATGTTCTCCTCCTCACCCCTGCCGAAAGGGCCCGCAGGATAGGCGCCCAGGAAATACTCGGCTTTTCTCGAATCCCTCGCTTCCTTGCACGTATGGGACTCATGGAACTTTTCAGCCCAGTGCGGCGAGCAGGAATTGAAGTAAAACCCCTCGCGCAAAAACCTCGCCTTCACAAGCGAGGAGGGGAGCACGTTCTTCTCCGAGAGCGAGGAGGGGGCGCAGCAGGTGCAGTTGATTGTTTCAGGGCCTATGTTGTTGAAAGGCATGGAGCAGAGGAGCGAAACCATGCGCGAGAAATCAATCTCTGCCTTACCGAAAGGCCTCTTGGCTGGCCTTGCCTGCACGGCTTTCCCCAGCGGGACGGACTTGCCAGATGCGAAGAAAACGTTCTCGAGGAAAATGTCCTCAAGCCCCTTTTCCTGCTCGCTCTCCAAAAGGGGGATCTTGAGCATTTTTGAGTAAACGACCCTTTTCATTATTTCCTGCGCAAGCGCCCTGTTCGATGAGAGCAAGTCCGAAATCGTCTCCCCGAGCGGCGCTGAAAAAAACCCTATTGAAATGTCGGGAAATTCGGTGCCCTGCAATGCCTGCGGCTCGCCATCCTCGAATGAAAAAGAGTCAAAGTACGACCAGCGCCTTTCAAGCAAAAATTGCCTCTCGGGCTCTACCAGGTTCGAGTAAACCCCGAAGCAGGAGATGAGAAGGTTGTTCACTTTTTTCAAATCTGAAAAAGTCGCCGCGAAAACAACCGCGGTTCCGCCCGAGAAATCCACCTTGACTTTTCGCAAATCGTGCCTTGAGAGCACATCCAAAAAGTTTTCATGCGAAATCCCGCCAAGGCTGAAAAACATTTTCGGGAAGAAAGGGTACCTTTTGGAAATCTTCCCGCCCTTTCCTGCAAATTCGGCGACGATTTGCCTCTTCTCTGGAACGTATGATACGCTGGATAGGAACATGCGCATTTCTGGGGGCATATAATGCTCTTTTCCCCGGCTTTAAAAAGGGTTTTCAGACAGGTCAGTGCCGGTGCCAACCGCGTGCTGCGGTTGGGGCAGCGCCCTACCCTTGGCTTGAGCCGAGGTAGGCCTTGCAAAGCAACGCACACCAGCCCTGCCAGAACCCTGCCTTCGCTTGGGGCGAGATAGGCTTTGCTTCACATTCGAAAAAAGTTTCAATGGCGGAAAATTCACTTCGGCCTGCGCTTGAGGATTTCCATTACAATTGGTATTGTGGACAGGATGACAATCACAAGCACGAGGTAAGTGATGTACTCCCCGGCTTGCGGGAAAATCCTTCCGAGAAAATACCCGGATAGGACACAAGCGATGGCCCAGAGGCAGCCGCCGATGATGTTGAATGAGACGAATGTGGGGTAATCCATCCTCACAATGCCTGCCACTATGGGCGCAAACGTCCTTATTACTGGCACAAAGCGCGCGAGCACTATCGTCTTCTTCCCGTGCTTTTTGTAAAAAGCCTCGGCGTCATCTATGTGCTTTGGGTTGAAGAAAATTGAACCTGGCTTGTTGAAAAAGCCCCTGCCGAATTTTGCCCCCATCCAGTACCCTACCTGGTCGCCAGCAATTGCGGCTATTGCAATGCCTATTACGAGAAACCTTACGTCAAAAAAACCTGAAGAGGCAAGAAGCCCTGCCGTGAAGAGCAGCGAATCTCCGGGAAGGAAAAAGCCGAAGAAGAGCCCGGATTCAGCAAAGACAATGAAAAGTATTGCCGCAAAAGACCAGCTGCCAAGCGAAGTGAGAAGGGCGGTTACGTCATCAAAAAATACCATTTAGACCGAACAAATACTTGCGGTGAAAGGTTTAAATCAGTGGATGGCTAGAGCAGATCATCTATTTCCTTCGAAGCCTTTTCCTTTGTGTCCTCGAAATCGATTGCGGATTTTTCGAGCGAAGTCTCGTGCAGCGAATCCTGCGAGAGCTTCTTTCGGACCTTGAAAAAAACAGGGTAGTTCACGGCTTCGCCGACTATGAGCGCTTCGCCTGTGCGCAGCGAAGTTATCATGTCAAGGCTCTTCTTGTCAAGGCCCTCGCTCGTCTTGCCTATGTGGTCCAAATCGTACGGGTTTGTGACGCGAAGGATAATGTGCGTATTGCATTGGCTCAAGGCGGTCGCCGAGAGGTTTATCGGCCTCTGGGAAATCAGGCAGATGCCTGCGCCGAACTTCCTGCCCTCGCGCGCAATGGTTTCTATCACGCCCCTGCTTATGGCGCCTTCCTTTGAAACCTTTTCAGGAGCGAACTGGTGGCTCTCCTCGAGCACCATTACAAATGGAGGGACTTTCTTCAGCCTCCTCTCATCGAAAAGCTTGCGCGCGTAATAGGCGACGATTATCTGCTTTTTCCTCATGTCGATTATATCGCTCAAATCTATTATGGTGAGCTGGCCGGGTTTGACCAAATCGTTCAGGCTTGGGTTGTCGGTCTTCCCGAAAAGCCCGAGCTGCTCTAGCGAAATTATCCAGCCCGAAAGCGCGTCCTTTGTGTTGGGCTTCATCTCCGGGTCCTTGGATATTTCCGCCTTCACGGCGTTAAAATCGAACGGGCCGAGGCCCTCCTTCATCTCCCTGCGCAGCTTTTCAATTATCTTTCCGAGATCCCTCTTCTGCGCGGGTGAAATTCCGGGAATTATTGTCGAAAGCAAACCCACTGAAAGCTTTGGGACGCCTATCTGTATTTCCCCGGCCTTAACGAACCTCGACTTTGATGAAAAATCGGAATTCTTTTTCTCCTTCGCAGGCTCCGCAAAAGAGCGGTACTCGCCGTGCGCATCCATGACTATTATGCCAAGCCTTCCGTCCTCTTTTTTGCGGTTCAGCAGCTCCTCGAAGAGCACTGAAACGAGATAGCTGTTATGGATCACAATGCCGTTCGCCACAAAATTCGAATTCTCCACCGATAGGTCATATACGTATTCAAATTCTGATTTTATTGTTTCAACACTTTTCACGGCATCAAAGAAAGCGTTTAAATTGCAAAAATGCTTCAAAACACTTAACCTTGCCCTTGCCTGGGTCAAGTTACCATTGGATTCCTCGGCCAAGCCCTTTAGATGTTGCGCGAGTGAAATAACCTGCCCCTGACCAGGAACCCCCCTATTCAAGGATGCGTGGCTATACAAAAACTGTTTGTAAAAACCGGCCTTCCCGCAAAGCCATTCAGATGAATAGCCAAGAGATTCGCATAAAACCTTGATTTCGGAAAGTGCTTTGTTTCCGTCAATGGAAGCGAAATCCATTTCCGCGGATTTGCCCCCCTGCAATTTTAAGGCATTCTGCGCAAGGGGAAACACTGTTGCTTTTGGGGATGTGATGCCCCTTACAACCCTGCGGGCAGTCGTGCTTGAAACACCGCTTCCGGCTGCAATCTGATTGAAATCGAGCCCGTTCGCATAAGCTTCCCTCACCGAGTTAAGGGCGTCCTGTTCAGTGGTTTGCGGGACGCTGCGCAAAAACACTTCCGCGGATTTTAACGCAGCTTCAATCTCTTCGGCTCTCTTCTCAAAAATATCCAAAAGAACCCTCAGATTTTCCCTTGAAGGGTTGTCCCGGCGGTAGAGATAGTTGTTTATGCCTGTTGATTCCGCCTGCGGCTGGGGCATCCTTAGCAGTGAGAGAAGTTCTTTGAGATGCGAATGCGCATTGGGGACAACATCGATGTTTGTGTTGGGTTTGCTGTTCGCCCATTTATTGAGCGCCGCCATCTTATAATCTATAATCAGCGGCATATCGCTCAATTTTCCCAATTCACCTGCGCCACGGACAAAAATCCTCTGGTATTGCTTGCCCTTGGAATTCTTTATAGTGCGCACCGTTATTACGCCAAGCTTTGTTAATATCTCATCAAGCCCGTCGGCCAGCTTCCGGCTCGCAACGGTTATTTCTATTTCGGGTTTTTTTGGGCTGATGTATCCGTCACAATCAATAAACGTGGCAATAAAAGCGTTGAGCACCTGCCTTCCACTTTGCAATATCTCCGATGGAATGAACTTTGTCCAGCTTGAATCGGTAAAACCAAAATTTTCGAGCGAACGCGCAAGGACAACAGAATCGATAAGAAGTTCCCTGCCGTGCTTTGATTTTTTTGCCGATAACCCTAATTTTTCATTGCAAATGCCCGTAAAATCAGATTGGATTTTGGAATTGAGGTTTGTAAAAGTCATGCGCGAGCTTAGCGTATTGTGCCCCTCGGCCAAAAGATAGGCAAACAGCCTCGCAAAACTTTCATCAACCTTATGAACTAATCTAGTGGAGACTTTGGATTGTTTTTGTACGGCGCATCCCGCGGCCACAACCACGTTTTTAAGTTTTGATGCAACCCCCATGAAATCCATTACTGCAGGGCTTCCGACCCATTCCGGCCTTGGCAGGAACAGGTAATCACCGGCTGAAATAGCGCCGGCCTGTTTCCATTCAAGCTTTCCGGTAAATACCGGCACCTGGTGCTCTGGCGTGACCTCTATATGTTTTCCAGTTCTTGTCCTTATCCTGACAAGATGTTCGGGGGATTTTCTCCTATAATAACCTAGTATTTTTGCGGGCAAAATTTTGCCCCGGGAAATCGCATATGCCTTGTCCCCAAGGTCCTGTTCCCAAAATTCGACACCGCCCTCTTCCCTTTTATTTTTTTCCAGCACGGAATCGACCAGATTGCCTATTGTTTTTTGGCCATAGCCCTCAAGCAGGATTTTTGTATCCGGACTTGCGCATTTGCCCGCACCAGACATCGCCAAAATCGCCAAATGCTTTTGGAAAAGCCTTGAGAGGTTTAGTTTTACCGGAAGGTTGTGGTGCTCGACTTCGCCGAGCATCAGGCCTTTTTCCAAATCGAAGCCGAGGAACTTTTCAAGCGTTGAACTAGAGGCAACCCTAACTTTCGTTCCGGGGGAAGGGGGGAATGTTGCCCTCTTTATGAGCCCTTGCTTGAAAACGCCGAGCGGGCGCGTCATCGCTATCAGGTACTCCCACTCGTGCGCGGGGAACTGCTCGAAAATCTTGCGGCCCGCGCTCTCGAACTCCTTTACGCTCTCGAAGCGCTCGAAGTAGCGGTTGCTCTTGAGCACGTCGTTTACAAGGCACACCATTGTGCCTTCGGCATAATCGAGCTCTACGAACTGGCCGCGGTGCAAGACGCCGGAGTAGACCACGAAATCAAGGGAACTTGGGGACGGCCCCTCCGGGCCGCTTATCACTGTGCCTATTTCATCGTTTTGCTTTTGCATCCTTGAGCCCTCCCAGGAATTTTCCATAAAACTTTTCATCGCCTTCGAGCGGGAAACTTATCGTGTTGCAGCCGTTGCACTGGGAACGGTTGTCGAAACCGCCCTCGCCGTAAACAATCGGCTTTAGCTCTGTTGAGCCGCAACGCGGACAGAACCTTACCACGTTCAACCCAAACCACCCATTGCCGGGCCTTCGTAGCCGCACTGCGCGCACCTAAACTGCACGCCTTTTGAAAGGGTTTTTGACATCTTTGCCGAACCGCATTTTGGGCAAATCATCTAGGTCGCCTCCGCGCAATTTTTTTCCTTGCAGGCTGCCTTCTGCGGAAATTACCTAAAATTGGTTTTTTGGCCGATGCTTTTGCATTTGTGTAAGCGGCAGTGAATCTGGCCGTGCGGCTAGCCTGTTCATCAGAGTAGGAGCCTGTTCCGCAATGCACCAGCACCTTTGTCCCTTTTTTTCTGCTCTCTTCCACCAACCGCAAAAAACGGGCCATGAATGAACGCTGGACTTCCTCAAAACGGTCTACCAGAGCGCCGGAATAATCAAGCTCCCTGAGCCCGGCAAATTTCGAAATATCGCCAGATATTCCTGTCAGGTTTACAATAGTTGTGACTCCTTTAGATTTTAGAAACGCTAATTCATCGGTCGATATCGGGTTTCCGCTGGCACAAACTACATCATCCACAAACCTGAAATTAAACGGTTTCCTTTCAACCACCAAGACCGCCGCCAAAACATACAATATACATCAATGACCGCCTCACACGATTTTTACCTTCGCTTCCTTCACGCCGAGCCACTCCTTGTCGCAGGTGATTATCTCAAAATCATTGGCAATTCCCATCTGGAGTATCATTGCATCAGCCATTGAAAGGTTTAACTCCTGATATTTGAGCTTCAGGAAAGCGGCTTTTTGGGTCGTCTCTAAGTCTGCAGGAAGAAATTCAAGGATTGCGCCAAAAATTGCCAGGGCGCCGGCAGGGGACTTCCCGCTTTTCCTTCTGAGTGAAAATATGAACTCGGAAGCGCTCAAGGCGCTGGCCTTATCCTTCACAGGCGATTTGGCGCTTTCATTTAGCAATATCTCCACCCTGCCGCTGCCTTTCTCATTATTGGCAAAGCGCAGCATTGCAGACGTGTCATAAATCCTTGAAGGCAAGCCTGTCATCCTCCTGTCTCATGCGCTTTATGTCGGACGATTTTACGCCCATTCCCCGTGTCATTCCCTTCAGCGCCTTTAGTGGGTCTTTTGGTATTTCTATCAGCTCATACCCAAATGGCGTCGGGAAAACCTTGAACCTTGTGCCCGGGCGCTGCTTTCTTTCGGCGCGCGCCTTTGCAGGCAGGACTATCTGCCCTTTCGATGAAAGCTTGGTTTCATACATCTTACATCACCACACATATTTCTTACTTTTAACTATAAGAATCTTACCTCGACCTTTTCCCGCGGCGCCTAGAACGGCCGGTTCTCCCTGCGCATCTTCATCTTTATCGCAGCGCCGAGCTTGTCCATTATCCTGCTATAAACTATCTCGATTTCCTCGCCCTTGAGGCGCGCACGCATGTCCGCCTCTATTAGAACCGAGGGGAAGGCATACTCACGGTGGAGAGAGCTTAGTGCAAGCGCTACCGAAGCTGCCTCGTCGGCCTTTGCCTTCAGGTTGCCGTTCGAGCAGCCTGTGCAGATGAACTCTACACGCAGGGGCCTGTCGAAGTCAGATGGCTTTGCGTAAAGCCCGTAAATGCTTCTTGCCCAGCCTTCGCTGAAATCCTGCAGCACGGGGTGCTTTGAGATGTCCTTTGTGTAAGTGAAGGCGCAGCTCCTCTCCCCGGTTTCGAGGAAGTGGTCGAGCAAACCCGAATCGAACATCCCGTCAAGCTTTTGCTTTTCAAGCACCCCGCCTGAAAAGAGCACTTCGTCCTGCAGCATCTGCCTAAAGCGCGAGCCCCTGCTGTCCTCCACTGTTGCTATGAGCGTGCAGCCTTTTTGCTGCGCGAGCGAATAGAGCGACTCGAACTCTGAAATGATGCGCGAATAGTTTTTCGAAAGGCTCGAGTCCTTGCGTGGCTTGTCCTGGTACTGGGGCACGATGCTGCCGTCAATGAAAAGGTATTTTGGGGAGTGGAGCTCTATCACTTTTTTCGCAGTGCCAACTTCCTCATAGAGCCTCATGAGGCTCTTGCTCTGCTCAGATTCATCCTCCTCGAGCGAACCTGAAGCTAGGTGCGGCTCTGGGAAGCTGAAATAATTCGGAAAATATTTTGCAGAAGAGACAATCCCGCCCGAGTAATCGAAAACAACGCCAACAGCCCTTATCAGCACGAGGTCAACCGTTGCGAGGCGCTTTGCCACAAAACCGGAATCGACACCCGCAACCATGCCCTGAGGAACCCACTGCGGAACCTTGTATGAGAGCTTCTTTTCAGCCTTGCCGTCAACCGAGAGCGAAAAATCCTTCCCCTTGAGCGGCAGGAGCTTTCGCGCGGCATCCATCTTCCTCTCCTCGCCGAGGTGGATGGCGCTCACGGTTTCGTTGATGACCGAGGAAATGTTCATAATAGATAGGATTCTTCCGGGGCTTTTAAAAGAAGTGGAGGCGTCAGTGCCGGTGCGAAGGAATATATTCCCTGAAAAGGAAATCTGTTGCAAATGCGCAAAAAAATGAGGGAAAAGGTAGGGTTTGGTTCAATAGCCCGCCAGCCGCTCGCGGACGGGCTGGACTATGCTAGGGCAAGGACAACTTCGGGCGGCTTTTTTCACAGGAGATGGAGCCTATTATGAAAGCCTTAAGCGCTGCGGAGCTATCGCCAAGGGAAACAGGCAACATCTGGGCTTTCTGCGCCAATTTTTACGCAAGGCACAACCGCGCCCCAAGCTTATCTGAGCTCAGGAAGGTTTTCAGGTTCTAAGGGAGCGGGAGAGCGTAAACTATTTAAACTTCGGGGCCGTTACTTTCTGGATGAAAGCGGTATTTGAAGTAAAAACCCTCGAGAACGACTGGAAGCCACCTTTCAGGAAGAACAACTCCGCAAGGGAATACTCCGTTGGCGAGAGCGAGGAATTCGACAGGATTACAGGCAACGGCAACGACGAAGCCGTCTTCCAACTCCTCCAATATGCGGGGGAGAGGGCGCAGGTGAAGTACAGCAGGCTCTTTACCCTAAAAGAGCCGCTCGAACTCGGCGGAAAGGAAAAAACCATCTGGGCCCCGCTCGGAAAGGAAATCACAATAACATACCTCTGGGGCGAGAAGGGGATAACGAAGAAAATCACATACCTTGGCATGGCAGCGCAGGAAAACGAAAATGGCCAGCAAGCCCTCGAGCAAACCTCTGCCATCAACCAATAAAGCACTTTCCAACCTAAATCCGTCGTGACTGAAAAGCTCTACCTCATGGATTCCTATCTCAAAGAGTGCGAAGCCACTGTGACTAAAGCCGAAGGCAAATCCATTGCCACTGACAAAACTATTTTTTATCCCCAAGGGGGCGGCCAGCCATCGGATAGCGGCAAAATCATTTCCGCAAATGATGAGGAGTACAAAGTGGTTTTTGCAAAACAGCTCGGCGATGACGTCAGCCTTGAACTCGACAAGGAAGGCGTGAAGGAAGGGGAAAAAATAAAGTGCATCCTTGACTGGGGCCGCAGGTACAATCTGATGCGCATGCACACTTCCGCGCACCTGCTTGCCGCATGCATACACAAAGAGCTCGGCGCGCTCATAACCGGAAACCAGCTGGAGGAGAAGCGGTCGAGGATGGATTTCAGCGTAAAGGATTTTGACAAGGGACTGCTGAAAACTTTCGAGCAAAAAGTGAACGCGCAAATAATCGCGGATTTGCCTGTAATCATTTCTTTCGAGGAGAGGGAAAAGGCGATGCAGAGGCCGGAGCTCTTCAGGCTAAAGGACGTTCTCCCTAAAAACATCCCCGTGCTAAGGATTGTTTCGATTGGCGATGCGGACACGCAGGCCGACGGCGGAACGCACGTTAAGAGCACGAAAGAGATCGGTCGTTTCAGGATTGTGGACTTCAAGAACAAGGGCGCGGAGAACCGGCGGATTTATTGGGAGCTGGATTGAGGGAGACGGAAAAATGCGGCCAAGAAAAAAACTCACGCCGACTCAAATAATAGAGCGAAGCCCTGCCGACCTGGAAAGGGGATGGAACAAAAAACCGTGCAGGCAGCCCGTCAGGGCGAGCTATAAGGAAAAAAAGAGCAGCGCTTATATAAGAATCCCAAAGAAAGGGGAAACTATGCAGATACACCAGCACATTCATGAAGCTGAGGAACGCCAGTTTGTCCTGCCAAGCCCTGTTGACATAAGGAGGCGGAGAACACGCCCAAAAGTAACCGAAGTCATTGCTATAAGGGAGGCGGGCCAAGTGGCCGGCTATACTTTTGCAAAAATAAGGAACCCGAAGAAGACCCGCAAATTAAAAAAATTCACCAAAGTCAGGAAAATGCCGAGATCTTTTCTAAAATACTTATCCAGCCACGAGGAACCTTTAGTTGGCCAAGCACAAAAAGAACAATTTGCCGAGAACATAAGAAAAGCGGCCAAGAAGATAGATAAAGCAGGGCTGAAATTGAGGTTTGTGGCAAACAAAAACGCAGGTTTTTTCTTTGACCCAAGACGCATGCAGTTCGTGAGGCGCAGGAAATGAAAATCGCCGGCCTCACGATTATTAGAAGGCAGCAATAAACTTACAGGTTGAACACCTTTAAACCAAACATTTAAATCTAATTAGTCACCTAATTAGTTGGTGGTCGCATGGCACAGGTGGTTATATTTCTCGATGA
>CAYJWI010000003.1:0-74251 GCA_964373815.1 uncultured archaeon
TGGGCTTCCTAAGATACAGGGAAGCCCACGCCTTTAGGCGTGGGAGGAGGTCACACACTACCCCCCGCATAAGGTTGTATATGATTGGCCGCAAAAAGGAAGGGAAGCCGCTTTCTGACAATAAGTTTCATCGAAATCCGGCCGAAGCTATTTTCTTCCCTTTTTTTGCGGGAATCAAGAACCATTTTTTGCGTGAAGATAGCAGCAATCTCACTTCGAAATCTCCGCAAGGTGGAAGAGCTTTTTCGCCTGCCAGTAGAGTGCAAGAGCGCCTATCCCGGATATCCAGCCCACGAAATAGTAGGAAAACGCGGCCGCGTCCTTTTGCGAGAGTATGACATTGTCCGGGTGGCTTAGGTGTATCATTACACCCTGCATTATGCTCCATATGAAAAGCGAGGAGAGGATCACCCCGAAAACAAAGAAGAGGGTCGCCCTTACGAACATGCCCCGGACCTCGGAATTCATAGGCTAGAATTTGGGGAAACTTGTATATAAGCTTTTTATCAGCTTCAGGGGCAAACTTCAGTCATGAAAGCAGTGCTCTTCGACCTCGACAATACCTTAATAGATTTCATGCGCATGAAAAAAATCAGCTGCGAGGCAGGCATTGCGGCAATGATAGATGCAGGGCTTCCCATGGACAAGGAAAAGGCATACACGCTGCTATTCGACCTCTACGGTGTGCATGGAATAGAGCACCAGGAAATCTTCCAGGAATTCCTCAAGAAAGCCATGGGCAAGATTGATTACAAGATACTCTCGAGGGGAATCAACGCCTACCGCAAGATGCAGGTCGGGTACTTGGAGCCTTACCCGCACGTACGGAGCACGCTGATTGCGCTCAAGGCAAAGGGCCTCACTTTGGGAATTGTGAGCGATGCGCCGAAGTTAAAGGCCTGGATGAGGCTAACTGAAATGGGGCTTGCGGATTTCTTTGACGTGGTTGTAACGCTTGATGATACCGGCAAGAGAAAGCCCGATGCGATGCCGTTCAAGGCTGCGCTGCAGGCATTGAAATGTAAGCCCGCGGAAATACTTTTCGTAGGGGACAACCCAGCTAGGGACATCGACGGCGCAAAGAAAGCGGGAATGAAGACCGCGCTCGCGAAATATGGGCAGATTTTTCCGGATTCGAAGACAAAGGCAGATTACGAGCTACGGGACATAGAAGAGCTAAAGAAACTGGTCTGAATTCTCGCAAGTGGTATTTGATGGATGCGGCAAAACTTGAGAAAAACCTCGTGTCCGGGATAAAGAAGTTTTTTTCCAAACGAAAAAAACCGAAAGCGGTGCTCGGGCTTAGCGGGGGAATAGATTCCGCGGTTGTTGCCTGCCTTCTGGCCAAAGCCTTGGGAAAGGGAAACGTGGCCGCCATTTTGATGCCGAACAGCAGGTTAACCTTGCAGGCAAATGTCGAGGACGCAAAAAGCCTTGCGCAAAGCCTCGGAATAAAACACTTTGTCGTCGCAATCGATGAATTCCTATCGCCTTTCCACTCCCTTCCCTGGGCTCAGACAAAAATCGCAAAGGCAAACCTGAATGCGCGGGTGCGCGCCGTGATATTGTACAACTACGCCAATTCGAATGGCGCGCTCGTATCAGGCACCGGGAACAAATCGGAGTTCTACATGGGATATTTCACAAAGTACGGCGACGCGGCGGCGGACTTTTTCCCAATAGGGGCGCTTCTAAAAAAAGAAGTTAGAAGCCTTGCAATGCAAATGAACCTGCCAAAAGAATTCCTTGAAAAGGCCCCTTCGGCCGAGCTCTGGGAAGGGCAGGAGGATGAAAAGGAGATGGGCGTTACCTACGAAGTGCTAGACGAGCTGCTTCCTAAAGTTCTGAAGAAACTCAAAATTCCGAAAGGGAAGGAAAAAATCGCGCAAAAAATCTCCGCGGCGATAAAAGCAACGGGGCATAAGAGGGAAAAACCTGAAATAATCAAGCTTTGATTCTACATAATTGGCTTGTGTTTGCTTGCCAAAAAAGCAAAACAGTGAACCAAAACTAGGAAAAAATTTGAATAAGCTGGGAGAGAGAACACCAAGAAAACTTAGGTTCCACGCCAAAAAAAGTTTTAAGCTTCACGCGCTCTTGAACTCGAGCACCGCGCCGTTCGGGAGCTCTGTTTCGTCGATTCCGCTCAAAAATACGCCTACAGGCATGCCCTTTTTTGCGTTGTGGCCGTACTTGGATTCGACCTCGACGATCTGCACTTCGCGCTCGTTGAAAAACGCCTTCATGTTCTCGCCGATGAACCCGTCAGCGACTTCAGCCACCACGAAAATGTTGTCGTGCGAGTAAAACCTGCATGCTTTTTTTACAAGCAGCTTTCCGCTAATGCTCGGCATCTTGCCCATGCTCTCGTTCACCCTATCCGAAGGCGTTGATATGAATGCGTTTGGCGAAATGTTGAAGTGCTTCTTCGCTCCCCCGAAAGTCAGTGTTACAAGGCTCATGTCCATTCTCCCTCAAATTTTTTGTGAAAAAAGTTTCTATTTATAAAAGCAGGCGTTCTTAATATGGAAAACTGAAGGCAGAAGCAAACTTTGAACTAACTAAAAATTCACAATCCTTACTTTAATGCTTATTTTTGAGCAAAAATTTCCTCAATCGTCGTAAAAAGTTGGTTTAAGCCTCGCTTTTTGATGCTGGGTGTTAAAAGCGCTTTTTTCTCTGAACTGCCTTCTCAGCTTCTTTTTCAATCGCCTGGATGGCGCCTTTGAGTGCCTTTTCGGCCCCCCACTCGATAGAATCGGTGTTGAGGGTTATTCCTGCCACTACGGCCTTCAGTTTTACCTCTACTTGCCCGGTTTTGCTCTGTTTGTGGGATTCCTTGAAATGAGCCTCCATTAAAAGCTCTCCAGGCATCCTCTGGCTCATTTTATCATATGCCTTCTCAATAAGGCTTATCAGTATAGCCTTGTCTATTCCGTGCCCTTCGGGCAAATTCGAGATGTTGATCTTCCTATCCACCATGCAGCCCCTAAAACTTTAGTGCCATATCCGAACTTTTAGCCTAAATTCTAGCCCAAAAAATCAATCGCTTATTTTCTTCACGCTTATGACCGCCGCCGGGCAGACGCTTGCGGCCTGGTTTGCGAGCTCGTCCGAGTCTATCTCAAGCTCGAAAATTCCCGGGCTCACTTCCTTGCCGCCAATAAGGTCGGCCTTGCCGTCGGCTGCATTTATGACAAAATGCACGTTGTCAACCGCTACGCACGGCCCCGCGGCGACGCAGTTGTTCCTGTCATAAATAATCTTGAACTTTGCCATTTTTCCAAACCACCTAATAACAGTTAGGGTTCACGAATTTATACTTATCTAATCGGCTAACATGCTTTCCGGGCAGGCTCAAAATTCCTTGCCCCATTGCTCGATTTTTTCAATAACGCCCCTAAGCCCCTCCGCTTTCACTGTTGCCATGTACTCGATTTTCGGCTTTGAGCCAAGAACGAGGTTCTTCTGGACGAGCTTTAGCTGCTCGAGCTCTTTTAGCCTCGCTGAAAGTATGCGCGGCGTTATCGGGGCAAGGCCCCTCATAATCGTGTTAAAGCCAACCCCCCGCTGGCTTGCGAGCAAAACCTTCATTATGGCAAGGTTGTGCCTTTTGGCGAAGAGTTTGCCGAATTTCGAAAAGCCGTCTTTTTCTTCAGCCAAACAATCACCAATATACAAAGTATAGTTGATATCCTTTGTATACTAACTAGTATTTAAATACCGGTGGCGTAAGTAGTAAGCCGCAAGGCATAGAGGTTTCACCTCGTTTGAGGTGGGGGTTTTTTGGATGGACTGGAAAAAATATGTCAAGGACGTTGAGCCAATTCACGTACCCAGGATAAAGTCTTCAAGGCTTGGGTTCGCTTCCCATAAAGCTAATTTGGGACAGTCATCTACTCTTCAGGCTTTGCTCAGGTAACGCAAGAAAAGGATCAGGCCTTCACCCGCCTGTTCCTTCTACTTCTTTTTTCGTCTCTACTTTCCACTTTTCCGCTTTGGTTGGCCGGGCTTTTGGAATGGCTTTTGCGACCCGTTTTTTGTGCCCGGAACCCTAATTCCAATTGTTTAAATTCACTTTCAAGGCATATTACTTCATGATGGAAATACCATTCCTCTCGCAGATAATCACTGCAGTCGTTGTCATAGTCGCTGTTTACGTAGGTCTCAAGCTCGGAAAGAAGGCACTGTTTATGGTAATCAACGGAGTGCTAGGGCTTCTGGGATTGCTTGCATTCAACTCCCTCCCGTTCGCAAAAATAGAGGTGAACCTTGCCAGCATACTGATAGCTGGCTTCGGCGGGCTTTTTGGGATAGCCATCCTTGCGATACTCGCAACTCTTGGGATAAAAGTCTAATAAGCGGCTTTAAAAATTTGCAACAACAAAATGTATCAGGCACCTGTGGGGTAGTGGTAGCCTTAAAGCTTCCCAAGCTTTCGGCCCGGGTTCAAATCCCGGCGGGTGCATAAATGCCCGATAAAAACCATTGGGAAAAAGTTTACCAAATGCCTCTTGCGCAAATCCCCTGGGAAATCGAAGGCCCCCCGGCTGAGCTGCTCTGGGCAATAAAAACAGGCGGCCTCAAGCCCTGCAAGGCTCTTGATGTTGCCTGCGGAACAGGCAATTATTCCATATTCCTCGCGAAGAACAATTTCGATGTCACGGCGGTCGACATTTCAGAAAATGCGCTGGAAATCGCGCGAAGAAAAGCGGCAGCGCAAGGCGTTGTGATAAAATTCTTTCAGGCGGACGCCACGAAATTAGGCTCGAATCTTGATGGAAATTTTGACTTTGTTTTGGATTACAGCCTGCTGCATCATATAGCTAAGAAGGATTTTAAAAAATACGCTTCGCAGTTCGCAAGGCTTCTCAAGCCAGGAGGAAAACTTCTCCTTGTCTGCTATTCTGAAAAGGATGAAGCCGCGGGAGGGAAAAAGAGCGGGATTGGCAAATTCGGGAACAAGATTTACTACCGCGCAAGGGGGGAAATAAAGGAGGCACATGCTCCACTGCGCGAGATACATTACTCTGAAACAACCTTGGGGAAAAATCTGCACCACAAGGGCCACTTCTTCCTGTTTCAAAAATCCGGTTGAACCAATTTTTTGCAAAGGGAGTTTTTCTATTAAAGCAATCCCTGTTCGGTTTCCAAACCCAAAAACATCTTATTCATGTAATCCCTCGGAGTGCTTCAGAGATCACGTGAAAATGATCTGTTGAAAAAGGGCGGGCAAAGCCTGACTAGCTAAGAGTAAACACAAGAACCCCTCTTCGACTGTCCGCCCTCTTTTCCTTATCTTTTAAATCGGTTTTTATAAGGGTTCTGGCCACTTATTCTTCGGTGTTCGATTGCCAAAACCGATGCTTGAAAACGATACCTGGGAAAAGGCCGTGAACCTTAGCGAAGCGCTAAAGGAAGCAGTCATGAACCCGAACACGGATTTCATGACAAAACTCATTTTTGACGCAAAGTTCCTGCAGAAAAAGACGGGGAAGGAACTCACGCACTGGAGCAATGCGATAGTGAAGCTAAAGCTCTGCCTGCACGAGAACAAAGGCTCGGATCTGAATGGCATTTCAAAAAATACAGGCCTTGCGGAAAAGGATTTGCAGGAAATAATTCCGTACCTCAAGAACATGTCGGAAATACTCGAGGAGAACGGGAAGTATTCGCTTAATTACACGAACCTTTTTTCGAAGCCGTTCAAGTAACCTATACATAACGAGTTTTTGCGCCAAGGAAAAACCTGCAAACATTTTGCTTACCTTCTTACCTTATTCCTGTATCAATGTCAATATCGAGCTCCGCGGTTTGCCCCTTTCTGATTTCAACTTCCGCGGAAAACCTCGAAAGCCCGCTTTCCCGGGCAACACGGTACTTTCCTTCGGCAAGCCCGACCTTGTAGTTTCCATCTTTGCCGCCATTGAACTGCGCGACCTTTTCCCCGGAGAGCGAGTAAACCCCGAGAGCGTATGCTTTGTAGGTTTCTTCAGTTGGTGCGCAGCTTGGGTCCGGAGGGTTTCTTTCCACTGGGCAGATTGGGCCAATTGAGATGCGGCCTTCGAGAAAGCCGGTGCCTTTATCCGTTTCTCCGGTGCCAGAAACGCAGCCGAGCAGGAGCGAAGAGAGCAGGAGCAAAGAGAGCAGGATTGCGCCGGTGGCTTTGTCATAAACCATAAGCAGTATTTCCGGGCAAAAGCCGATTTATTTGTATTCTTTTTCTGAGGCGTTTTGCACAAAGGCAAAGCTCATTTCCTTGCGTGGACCTTTACTTTTTCCTTGGCCACTTCCTTCGCATCGCCCTCGGGCTGGAGCAGGGCATCGAGCTTCTCTTCTACCGCTTCCACCCTTTTGCGCAGCTCCTTGGTTTCGGCAAAGCCGACGTTGTTGACCCGTGCAATGTTGTTCTGGAACTCCTCTGTGAGTTCATCAGCCTTGTGCTTGAGCTTTTTTTTGAAGTGAGTATAAATGAAGAAAACTATGAACAGCGAGACGCCGACAGTGAGAATGAACCCGAATGCGAGAAACAGTACTGTGAGCTCCAATATTGCCATTGCGATTTGCCCCCCCTAAACAATATTTTCTGTTTCAATCTACTCTCAGAAGCGCTTTTAAAGAAGTGGTAAAAGCTGCAAAGCCGCGAATTTCATAGAGCGACTACTTTCTGTTTCTTTTGGCTTTCAATCTAGGCTTCGGGCTTCTAATCAATTTAGGCCTTGCCATCGCCTTTTTCATGTTAAGTTTTTCCATTTCTGCAGTAAACGCTTTTTGAATGCGTGGGTGCAGGCCAGCAATAGTTAGATTAACCAGGATGCGTCTTCTTCGCATTTCGAGGCTAATTAAGAGTATTTGTTCAGCGCGTTTGCGTAAATCAGCATCAAAATTTTCCCGCTTCTTCAGATCTGCACTATCCTCAAGCTTCTTCCAAGCCCGCCGAAGCCTCCTTTGCTCTGTTGTAAGCTCGAAATAATCCTTGCCAGCTAACGAACTAAAGTCGTCAATGGCCACGAGTTGCCGCGCTTTTCCAAGTTCTATCTCCTCCTCAACCAAATCTTCTGTAATTATTACCAAAGTAGCAAGCCTTTTCCTTAGTAAACCCTCGAGCCCTTCCTGGGGGAGTTTTGGAATATTGATATCATACATATTACAAATAAACTATATTCCCTAATTTTAAATATCCCCTAATTTTAATGTCACTTTCGTGTCGGCCCATGCCAAAAACCCAAATATTCTACATAACAAATCCTTGGCCGCGCCTCCAAATTGGTATCTAAAGCGCCGCGGCAACTTCAAGCCACAAGGCTCCAGATGGAACAGCGACTCAAGTAGGTTTAAAGGCCCAGAACCGCCAAAAACCCCATAAAACACCCCTAGAGTTCCTCTATTCCTATTCCTTTATGACTTTTGAGCGCCATACTCCTTATCAGGAAACCTGATAATACACGTTATACGTCAAAATTACGGGGAGAAATTTGCCAAAAGTGAACATTTTTGCCCACAAAAATTTAGGAGGGCGGAGCGGGGTTTTGGAGATGGCTCGGAGGTGGCTTTGGCCGGAAATAAGTTATGTAGAAAAAGAGTTTGTTTTAAGGTCGTGGATGCCTCCGGCCAAACGTAAAGTGCCTTAAACAGGCATCAACTACCGTCATTACATGGCAACAATAGAAGACTTCCAGAAACTTGACATCCGGGTAGGCAGGATAGTGTCGGCAGAGGACTTCCCGCAGGCAAAAAAGCCCGCCTATACGCTAAAAATCGACCTTGGCAAAGAGGTCGGAATCAAGACATCGTCTGTCCAACTGACCCAAAACTACTCCAAAACCGAGCTCGTGGGCAGGCCGGTTCTGTGTGTTGTCAATTTCCCTCCCCGCCAGATAGGCCCCGTGCTATCCGAGGTTTTAACCCTCGGAGTGCCTGATAAAGAGGGAAATTGTATACTAATCCAACCGGAACGGGAAGCGGCGTTAGGCACAAGGCTTTACTGAATTCAATCCAACAAAACATTTTATGTAGTAACTCACTACATAATACATTTTATTTTGAAACCCACGGCTTCTACTCGCTTTTTCCATTAGCCACTTCGCTACTTGCCCGGAAATAATGGCTTCTGATAGCCGCCCTTTAATCGTGCCCTTTTGTATGGCAATTGCTTTGGCTGCCTAGGTTTTTTGGACGGTGTTGCAAACTTCTTTGTTCCGGCAACCTTGGACAACGGCCTTCCGAACACCCTTCTTCTAGGCATCCAATCACTTTTTTGCCTGGCCAGCGGCCGCCTTCTTTTCAAACTCGTGGTTTTTCAAGTGGTTTTCCATGTTGAATGCCTGCACTTCCATTCCGCATTCCGCGCATTTCTGCTTTTTTATGTCCATTGCAATGCCCCGGTTTCCAAAGCCTCAATCTTCTATAATTAGTTCAAGTTTTTTAACGTAATCCTTCTGCACGAAGTCATAGCTGTTGTAGTGCTCCGTCGCCCTCACAGTAATTGCATGCGTCCCCGCCCTTGTGAGGGGCCTTGGGTGCAGCTCGAAGTGCTCGGTGAAATTTTTTCCCGGCTCGAGCTCCCCAATCCTTTTTGCGTAGGCGCTGCGTAGCCCGCTCCTGTCAAGCGAGAGGCTCGAGGGCAGCGCCATCTGGTATGAGGCGAGCGCCTTTGCGCTTCCACCGTTGCTTATTGTGAGCCTCATTTTCACGGGCTCTTTCCTGCTAATTTTCATCCTGTAAGGCCGGAATTCGTTTGTTATTGAAAGCATGTTTTTACCGCTGAAATAATAAGTTCTCCGGAATTTTTAAACGCACCCAAACCTGTTATGTAGCTGTTTGCCTAAAGTGTGTGATGAAAAGTGTTAAAAAGAGGTTAAGAATTATTACTTAGTTTTTCTAAAAGTTTTTTGGTGTTATTCTTGGGCAAGGAATTCCCTGAAGCTGAGTTTGTGCGAAAGACTTTCATAATAAGGCAGATGGACTTTCCGCCGGAGGTCTCGCTCACAAAGCGCTCGCTTGTGCGCTGGTTCGCGCTGGGTTTTGGCCTGATTTCGGAGCGCGAGTCTCGCTCGACGATACTTGATGTGCTCGATTCGCTTTTCCATTTCCAGCTTTCAAAAAAATCCGCGCCGACAACCCTCGAGCTACTCTCGCACCTCAAGGGCTCGCAGAAGAAGATTGACGAAAAGCTGCTCCGCTACCACCTCAAAAGGCTCGTTGATGTCGGCCTTCTCGAGCGCAGGAAGGGCAGGCTCTCCTTTGCCACAGACCCGCACGCGGACAGAAACGACATTGTGAAAGGCTTCCAGCACAATGTCGGCCTTCCACTGCAAGAGTCATTGAATAGGCTTTCGCTGGCTTTGGGGAAAATATCCGAAAAGTACAGGAAATGATTTTTGTAAAGGTTAATAAACCACAAAACACATTCCTTCTTCTATGCCAATAAGACGTTCCAAACCCTCAGCCGACTTTGCAGTCAGGGTTCTTGGCGCAATCAGAAAGGCGAAACTGCGCATCCCTGTTCAACCAATTAATCCTAGGCTTCCGAAGAAGGGTCTGAACCCAACCCTATTATTGGATTTACGGCAATTAGGTTCAGCAAAAAAAAGCTTAAAATTAGTCCCCACTCCCACAAAAATTAAGGTGCGTCTTGCTCCCAAATTCCCAAAGCAAGCCTAAATTATGTAGCAGGAAAGTAGTTCTTTTTATCTGGTTTTTGTTTTGTTGTTGGTTGTATGAGTGTCGGACTTTTAGACAAACCCACGCAGCAGTTGATCTGCGTTGATTCAAAAGGCAAGGAACTTGGCAAGGTAGTTGACCGCAAGTCCGCGCACACAGCCCCAGGGATAAAGCACCTTGCAATACAGGTGCTTGTTTTTAATTCAAAAAACGAACTCATACTCCATGAAAGGCCGCGGCAGAAGGTCGGGGGCGGGGTTTTTGACGCCCCTACAACGCATATACTTGACGGTGAAACAAAAGAGGCGGCCGCCTTGCGCTGCATGAAGGACGAGTACGGGATTTCCGGAAAAGTGGACGTAAAGGTTCTTGGCGGCTTTTCATACGAAAAGGATTATGGCGATGGCTCGTGCGAGAATGAGTTCTGCCTCGCCGCTTATGCAACTTATGATGGGGAAATAGTGCCAAACAATGAGCACGCCGGAAAAATACTCAACGTGCCGGCAAAAAAAGTTTCAAAAGAGCTCTCTTCCGGCTCCGCCCAATACCCGGTCTGGCTCAAAGGCACTCTCGAAATAGTGATGAAGGATTCGCAGGGAAAAAAGTTTTTTGGGT
Source organism: uncultured archaeon (assembly GCA_964373815.1). GTDB lineage: Archaea > Iainarchaeota > Iainarchaeia > Iainarchaeales > Iainarchaeaceae > UBA10205. The sequence goes on from CAYJWI010000003.1 coordinate 10,279, forward strand.
GAATTCAAAAATTATTTTTCCACCCTCACCCCTTCTTCCGAAATTTTCGCGTCTATAAGAATTATCCCGCTCTCCTTCCACTCTTTTGCAATCCTTTCAGGCTTCGCGTTCCTGAAATAAATGCATATTCCGCAGTCCCCCCCGCCCGCGCCGGAGACCTTTGCAGAGGCGTAATATTTTGTCGCTATTTCCGCCATTTTTCTATGCTCCGGTGTTTCAATTTCCGCCCCGCTCTGTTCCCCTAGCTCGCGGAGCAGTTCTTTGTTCTCGTCAATAAGTGTCAGTATTTCCTTCTCCTCTTTTTTTTCAATGGCTTCAATGAGCGCTTCAGTCGTTTCCTTTATCCAGAAAATTATTTTCTCATACTCGCCCTTCTGCGTGGTTTTGAATTTTTCCATTTTCTGCACGAGTTCTTTGGTCAAGGAGCTTTTTCCGGTAAAGCCAATGAGCATGCCCATGTTCTCCGGCAGCTCTATCCGCCTGTGCTCTAGCAGCGGCCATTTCTCTTGGGCTATTTGGTGTATTTTTTTGCTTTTCATCTCCCCCGCAAGCCACTTTGCATCAAACCTTTTGTACACGAGCGCGCCGCCGAATGTAGAAGCTGCGGCATCAAAGCCCGAGCCTATTTTTCCCTGCGCCTTGTAGTGCGCGATTATGCCGAGCTTGAAGAGCGTTTCCTTCCCCTTTTCGCTTTCAATCCCAAGCCCGTGTAGTTTGAGTATTGCGCCAATTATCGCCACCACTGCCGCGGCGCTGCTCCCAAAACCGGGTTTCATCTGCGTGCCGTTGATTTTAATGGCGCTTATTTCCGATTCTGTTTCGAGGGAAAAGGCCTTCGCTTTTGCGCCCTTTCCATATAGGTATGCGAGCGCTGTTTCTATTGCGTTTTTTGTGAAGGAGAGCTTTTCGTCGGGTTTTTCGAACACAACCTCTTGTCCAACAAATCGCGCTTTTGTTTTTATGCCAAAATCCTTGAGATTCACGCTCATTTCCTTCCCTTCCTGCGCTTTTGCATAAACCCTCTTGTCAAGGCTGAGGACTATGCAGGGAACGCCGTTTTCGAGTATGCTCCACTCGCCTGATAGCATTATTTTTCCGGGTGCGGAAACCTTCACCATTTTTTCGCCTCCAGATACATCCCAAATGTCTGCTCGAGCCCAGGGCTTATTTTCTTCAACCGCTTTATTATGCCTTGCGCCTGCTTTGGCGAAACCAGTTCAGCTTTCTCGACTTCGCTCTTCTGCAATTTCATTTTCCCGCTTCCCGCGCCCATGAAAACCCCTAGCATGAAAGAATCCGGGTATCGCTTGTCCTCTATTATTTTTTTCCCGAGGAATTGCAGGTTTTCGATTTTCAACCCCAATTCCTCCATAACTCCCCGTTTTGCTGCCTGCTCGTAAGTCTCCCCACTTTTGAGTGTTTCCTCTACAAAGCTCCAGTTGCCCGGCCTTATTTCCTTGCGTTTTGACCTTTTCTCGAGCACCAGTTTTCCACCGGCCTCAACATAGATTCCGGCGCACCTGTAAAGGAAGCGCCCGCTTTTTGCTTCCTTCCTTGTTGCCTTCCCAATGACTTCATCATTTTCGTTGATGATGTCGACTATTTCTTCCATATATCAGAACAGCCCCTTGTTCAGAAGTTTCGCCCCTTGTCCGGCATGGCATAGCATTGTCTGCTTCACCGCTTTTATTCCTTCGAGCCTTTTCTGTATTTTTTTTGCCTGCGGATCTAGGCAGAGAACCTTGACCTGCGGCCCGCCGTCAATCGTAAAATAGCATTCAACCCCTTCCTCGCGCATCACCATCACTTCTTTCATTATAGTGATTGTCTCCGGCTCCCAGTAGATTATGTGCGGGGTTGTGGTGTGCATCGTTGCGTGCATTTTGAGGGCGTTTAGTTCCGCGGTTGCGCCAAGTAGGGTGAACTTTTTCTCCCCCACGGCTTCTCTCATGCAGGAGAGGTCAGATTCTATTGTTTCGAGCCAGGATTTGTAGAGCGGCGAATTGGCCACTGTTTGTGCCATTCCCGGCCGTGACTTTATTTTTTTCTCCTTCGGCGTGACAACGGTTACAACCATTGCAAGTTCTGGCCAGTGCTCTTCTGTTGCAATTTGTTTTGCATAGCTGTCCGAGCCGTCTTCGAGGCCCCCTCTCACCCATTCAGCAAAGCCGCCGTAAATGCTCCTTGCCGCGCTTCCACTCCCCCTGCGCGCGAGCATGCTTAGCTCCTTTTTGTCAAGGTGCAATCCTAGCGCTTTTGTCGCTGCAAGGCTTAGCGCCGCAAACCCGGATGCGGAGCTCGCAAGTCCTGCGGCTTTTGGGAAATTGTTTTCGCTTTCCACTTTTGCTGCAAGGGAAGTTTTGGCCATCCTCCTAACAAGGTCGAGGTGTTCAATCACCCTTTCCAGTTCCTCGCCTTTGGATTTTTTTCCGTCAATCACGACCTCGTCCTTGATGTTTTTTCCGGAGAATTCAACTGTTGTCGTGGTGTGCAGTTTGTCTAGCGTCATCGATATGCTCGAGTTCTGCGGCAGGATGAGCCGCTCGTTGCGCTTTCCCCAGTATTTCACTAGCGCGATGTTAGAGTTTGCTGTTGCGGTGGCTTTCAGATTTCCACCCCTATCTTTGTCCTGCAAACCTCGAATCCGGCTTTTTCACACGCTTTCGCGACACTTTCCTGCAGCGCTTTTCCGGGTGTGAGTGCGAGCATGTTCCCGCCAATCCCAGCGCCGGTGAGCTTTGCGCCAAGTGCCCCGCTTTGGATCGCAGTGTGAACAAGCAAATCAAGTTCCCTGCAACTAACCCCCATTTCCTGCAGGAGTTCGTGGTTTTTGCCCACGAGCTTTCCCACTGTTCCCCAATCCTCTTTTTCTATTGCCTCTCTTGCCTCAAGTGCAAGCTTTTCATATTCCGCAAACATTTCAGAGTATTTTTCCGGCTCCTTTTCCCGGTTCCGTTTCACCATTTCCACGATTTCCCCCGTGTCATGTATTATGCCGGTGTCCGCGAGCACAACTTCCACTGGCTTTCTGATTTTAATTTTTTCAAACCCTTTCCCCTTCACAAACCACAAAAGCCCGCCGTAAGTCGAAACCGTGTTGTCAATCCCGCTCGGGTTTCCATGGAAGAGCTTTTCGACTTCGTATGCGATTTCGTTCACCCTCTCGTTTCCTAGCCCTAGCCTGAATTTTTGGTCGAGGCACCTTATGATTGAAACACCGAGCGCAGCGGAGCTTCCCATGCCGCCCTTAATTGACATGTTTGTTGTGAGCTTTAGCCTGAAGTTTTTTTCTTTTATGCCAGTTTCTTTGAATACTACATCCAGCACTTGGTCGAGCCTTTTGTACTTGTTCTCCCCGTACCTTACTAGCTCCCCTGTAACCAAATCGTTCGAGATTATGCCGTTCTTGTTTTGCGCAAAAGCGCAGGTGGTGTTCAGCTCAACCGATGCGGCAATCCCCGGCAGGCCGTATACCACGAAGTGCTCTCCGAAGAGTATCGCCTTTCCGTAGCCGATTCCTATAGCTTGTTTCATGCAGGGCCCTCTAATAATTGGCTTCAAAATATTTAATGGGATACCCGGACAAAATTTATGTAGCAAAGAGGGTTTATGCAATTACTTTGAACTTATACCCGTACGCTATCGCGCCTTCCTTGTCCGTGTCCGAGATTTTGCGGAAAACCTTCTTCACTTTCGCGCCGATTTTCACTTTCTCAGGCTCCGAATCAACTATTTGCGTAAGCACTCGCACCTTGTTCGAAAGCTCTATTATCGCAAGATAGTAAGGAGTCTCATTTTCAAACCCGAGCGGCCCTGCGAAAACCTCTGTCCAGGAAAGTATTTTCCCCTCGCGCGGCATCTCTTTTGGCGAGAGCTTTCCCCTCCTGCCGGTCGCGGGGTCCATCACGCGTGCGGGGAAGAACTCCTGTCCTGTTTCAGTGTTTATGTTCCCCTCCATCCTATACCTTTCTGGGTACTTTCTCCAGTGCAATGGCAATGAACCTTGGACCATTTTTTCACCTTTCACGCTCTCCTGTACAAATGCACGACGCACGTTGCCCCTGAACCGCCGACGTTATGCGAAAGGCCTATTTCAGCGCCCTTGACCTGCCTCTTTCCCGCCATGTCATTGAGCTGCCAATATGCCTCAATTGCCTGTTTAATTCCCGTGGCGCCAATTGCATGACCAAATGCCTTAAGTCCGCCGCTGGTGTTTACTGGAATTGCGCCGCCGATTGCGGTGTTTCCCTGCTCCGTGAACTTCCCGCCTTCTCCCTGTTTGCAAAATCCTAAAGCTTCAATTGCCATTATCTCGGCCGGACTAAAACAATCGTGGACCTCTGCAAAGCTGATATCTTTTGATTTAACTCCTGCAAGCTTATATGCCTGCTCTCCGGCTATTTTTGCAGATGCAGTTTCCCAAAGATTTTTCCTGTGCGCAAGCGCGAGCGTGTCGGATGCCTGTGCGGAAGCAATTATTTCAACCGCTTTGCCTGCCACCTTCATTTTCTTTGCAACATCTGTTGCGCAGAGTATTACGGCGGCGGCTCCATCACTGATTGGAGAGCAATCCAATAATTTTAACGGGGATGCTATATATCCAGATTTCATTACGTCCTCAATTGTAATTTCGTTCCTGAATTGGGCATAAGGGTTGTGTACTGCATTACTGTGGTTTTTGACTGAAACGGCTGCCATCTGCTCCTCTGTTGTTCCAAATTTTTCCATATGTGCGCGTGCCATCAGAGCGTAAAGTGCAGGGAAACTTGCCCCCACGAAGAGTTCTGTTTCCTGGTCTCCGGCTCCGCCTAAAGCGAACCCTGCGTCTTCAGTGCTTACTTCCGTCATTTTCTCAATGCCGCCCACTGCCACAATATCATATAGTCCGCTGGCTACTGCTATGTATCCGTTTCTAAGTGCCACCCCCCCACTTGCACAAGCGGCCTCAATTCTTGTCGCAGGAATGGGATTCAAACCTAATTGGTCGGCAATAAGCGCTCCGATGTGCTCCTGGCCGATGAATCTTCCCGATGCCATGCACCCGCCGTACACGGCCTGTATGTCTTTGCGTTCAAGGCCAGAATCAACAATTGCTTTTGTCCCGGCTTCCGCTATAAGCTCTTTGAAATTCTTATCCCAATGTTCACCAAACTGGGTCAATCCAACAGAAATAATAGATACGCTTCTCATTTTTTCACCCGATTTGAAACCCCGAAATTGAAGACAAAATAAAACCGACTAATTGAATTGCAATTAGGATAATTGCGCTGTACAAAACAATCTCTTTAAGCTGTTCCATCCTCATCCACCAATTCCCTTAATCTTCTTCCTGTGAATCACGTACTGCGCGTAATCGACGTATTCCTTCTCTTTTATTGCCTCTAGCAGCGGCACTTTCGCGCGCTTCTTCTCAATGTTTTTTGTGGTTGTAAGTATGAAAGAATCGCTCCCCGCTCCCGAGCCGTATGACGTTACGAGTATTTTTGCCCCCGGTTTTGCAACATCGAGAACCGATGCAAGCCCGACCATCGAAGCTCCCGAGTATGTGTTCCCGATTAATGGCGTAAGCATGCCTTGTTTTATTTTAGAATCCTCGAAGCCGAGTATTTTCGCGGTGCGCATTGGGAATTTCCCGTTCGGCTGGTGGAAGACCGCGTAATCAAAATCCTTCGCCTCCATCCCCGCTTTTTTCATCATGTTTTTAGAGGCGCTTATCACGTGCCTGAAGTATGCAGGCTCTCCTGTGAATCTTCCCGCGTGCCTTGGGAATTCTGCGTGCTGCCTGCGCCAGAAATCCGGGGTGTCGGTTGTGAAAGAGTAAGTGTCGTTTATTTCCGCAATTATTTCCTCTTTTTTGTCCCCTACAATGAATGCCGCCCCCCCGGAGCCGGCAGTGAACTCCAGTGCGTCCCCCGGCCTTCCCTGTGCGGTGTCAGCGCCTACGGCAAGGCCGTACTTTATCATTCCAGCTTTCGCAAGGCCATAAACTATCTGTAGCCCCGCGGTTCCAGCCTTGCATGCGAACTCGAGGTCAGCGCACATGTAATCCTGTCCGGCATTTAGCGCTTCTCCGACAATTGAGGAAGTTGTTTTCACAGCGTACGGGTGCGATTCCGAGCCGATGTAAATCGCCCCGATTTCTTTTGGGCTGATTCCCGCAACTTCTATTGCGAGCCTTGATGCCTCAACAGAAATCGTGGAAGTGTCCTCGTCCCATGATGCAAGCGCCTTCTCCTTTACCCCAAGGCTGTTCGATATTTTCTTTCCGTCCTTTTTCCAGACGCGCGCAATTTCCTCAACAGTGATTCTTTTTTTGGGAACATATGCTCCGTAGCCTACGATTCCGGGGTTCATTTTTTCGCCTCTATTATCTCTTTTGCCCTTGAAACGCTTATATTCCCTTCCCTAATCATCCGCTCGGCAACATCCTCGACCTGCTTTCCCGCAGCGCCGGCAGTTACCGCAATGTTTTTCGCGTGCAGCTTCATGTGCCCTTTCTGTATGCCTTCAGTCGAAAGCGCCTTGAGCGCGGCAAAGTTCTGCGCAAGCCCAACTGATGCAATAACTTCCGCAAGCTCGTTTGCGGTCTTTACCCCAAGAAGTTTCATGTTGATTTTTGCGATAGGGTGGGTTTTCGTAGCCCCGCCAACAAGCCCAACCGCGACTGGGAGTTCTATTTCCCCGACCAAATCTCCCTGCTTGTTTTTGTAGTATTTTGTGAGGGGCTTGTACTTTCCGCCCAGCGAAGCGTATGCGTGCGCCCCGGCTTCGATCGCGCGGAAATCATTTCCGGTTGCAATCACCACGGCATCTATTCCGTTCATTATGCCCTTGTTGTGCGTTGCGGCGCGGTACTCGTCATTCGCGGCGAATTCGTAAGCATCGAGAATCCCTTCAATGGCATCTTCGCCTATTTCCCCTTTTTTCCAGATAGTTGTAGCCTTCACTGTGCGGTGCACCGCGAGGTTTGAGATTATTTTGAGCCTTGTTTTCCCGCCCGTGAGCTCTTCTAGCATTAGCGAGATGCGCTCGCACATGGTGTTCACGGCGTTCGCGCCCATCGCATCGCGCACATCCACAAGCAGGTGCAGCACCACCATTTTTCCCCTGCCAGTGGAAATTTCCCTGCCTTCTATTTTTTTCGCGCCTCCGCCGAATTTTACGAGTGTCGAATCCCCGGAGTTCGCTTTTGCTAGGATTTCCTTTTCCGCTGCGAGCACTTTTTTTATAGCTTCCTTTCCATCCTTTGCCCCAACTATTTGTATCTGCCCAATCATAACAGGCTCGCTAGCTTTTGCCTCAAAGCCCGAAGAGAGTTTTGCCGCATTGCTCGCGGCGGCAACAACGCTAGGCTCCTCAATTGCAAAGGGCACGAGGTATTCCTTTCCATTCACTGAAAAATTTGTGGCGATGCCGAGCGGAAGGCCCATTGTGGAGTAGACGTTCTCTATCATCCTGTTCGCGGTCTCGAAATCGAGCCCACCATACTTTTTGAGCGCTTGCAGTTCCTCTTCCGTAAGGTCTGCGAACTCCTTTACTATTGCAAGCCTTTGCTCGAGGCTTTTTTCGTAGAACTTGCTGATTTTAGAGGTTTTCATGTGTAACACTGATTGGTGCTTCAAAGAATTTAAGGCTGGCGAATTAATATGATTGGTGCAGCCTGTGCCTTGCTGTTTTTGCGAGGAAGGTGCTCGCTATTTCTTCCTGCCTTTCCTTCTTGGCCTTTCCGGCCTTTATAAGCTCTTTTGTGCTAATTGCTTTTGCCATTTTGTTCCTTTGTGCTGGAAGCACTATTTAAAGCTTACGTCTTTTGTCCATCTAAAAGTTGGCATATGACGAATTAATGGTTTTTTGGTTTTTAGCGTTTTTTGGGTTTTGGAGCCTTGCACGTAAAGTCTTGAAATTTAAGGACTAAACGTGCAGATTCCCTACTTTACGTGCAGAGCCGGGTTTTGGGGAAGCATTAAATTAAGGGCTCAATGGACGAGATCCGGGAATTCAGGGAGAAAAAGTTCGCCGAGAACTAGCCCTTCCGCACCGCGAGCAGCACTTCAGTTCCCTTCGCGAGTTCCACTTTTTTCTTCACCGCAAACCTCTTCTGGCCGTCGAGGATTATCTCCGCCTTCCCCGCGAATCCTGACACTGTTATTTTTTCATGGTCGTTGATTATTAGCGGCCGATGCTTCCAATCAACAGGATTGATGCTCACTACAACAAAGACCGCCGCGTTCCCTTTCACCATCGGCCCCCCGGCGGAAAGGGAGTGCGCGGTCGAGCCCGTGGGGGTTGCGACGATGAGGCCATCGCCGGCTTCATTTCTTTCCTCTTTGCCTATTTTGAGTTTGTATTTGATTAGCCTTCCAGCTTTTGCAGGGACAACGAGCGCTTCGTTGAGTGCGGTGCCGGCATTCTTTCCGTCAACTTTTGCGCAAAGCCGCGTGCGCTTTTCAACCGAATAATTTCCGGCAATGGCCGCCTCAAGCGCCTGTTCTATTTCCGTGTGCTTGTATGATTGCAGAAAGCCGAGGCTTCCGCAGTTGATCCCCATTACAGGCACGTTTTTTTTGAGGTCGCGGTAGACCTGCAGAAGCGTCCCGTCGCCGCCAAAAGAAAGCACTATCCCTGCCCCGAATTGTGAAAGGTTTTTCCCCTTTCCGAGGAAAGCCTTGTCCACTTCCGCTTTGATGCCCTTTCCTTCAAGCATCCTGATGGCTTTCAGTGCAGCCTGCTTGGCCACCTTGTTCTGCTTTCTCCCGGTAATGCCTATAATCATGCAATGAACCTTTCGAAGGAAAGTGGTTAAATTGCTTTTCCCGCCCGAAAAAGCCCTCTGGGCGTTTTCTTCTTGTTCGCTTTTTTAAATCTTTTCTAAGGAGAATCTTTAGTAATTGTTTTGAGCAAGGTGAATTATTTGAAGTACGTTTTCATGTTCGACGAGTCCAAGAAACCCAATACCGAGGCGGCGCAGTTTTTGCTCGGCAACAAGGGCGCCCAGCTAGCGGAGATGACCAATGCGGGTTTGAGGGTGCCTTATGGCTTTACGATTTCAACCGAGGCGTGCAAGGAATTCTACAAGTCCGCAAAGAAGTGGCCAAAAGGCCTCGATTCCGAAATGAAAAAGGCCCTTGCAAAGCTCGAGAGGAAAATGGGCAAGAAGTTCGGCGATGCGCGCAACCCGCTCTTCGTTTCAGTGCGCTCCGGCTCTTATGTCTCCATGCCGGGAATGATGGACACAGTCCTCAATCTCGGGATGAACGATGATACAGTTGAAGGCTTTGCAGCGCTCACCGGAAACCCGCGCGCAGCTTTCGATTCCTATAGGCGCTTCATAAACATGTTCGGCGATGTCGTGATGGGAGTTGCGCACTCGAAATTCGAAGAGGCACTTGATGAAGTGAAGGGGCGCAAGGGCGCAAAGTTCGACACCGACCTTAGCACAGAGGATTTGCGCGAAGTCGTGGAAAAATACAGGAAGGTAGTCGAATCCGAAAAAGGCTCCTCTTTCCCAGAAGACCCAGTAGAGCAGCTCAAGATGGGCATCAATGCTGTCTTTGATTCCTGGAACTCCTCGCGCGCGATTTCCTACCGCAGGATAAACAATTTGAGGGGAGACGCAGGCACGGCAGTGAACGTGCAGGCAATGGTTTTCGGGAACATGGGCAGCGATTCAGGAACTGGCGTGTCCTTTACAAGAAACCCGGCAATAGGGGACAAGGAGCACTACGGAGAGTTTTTGGTGAATGCGCAGGGAGAGGATGTTGTTGCGGGAATTCGGACCCCGCAGCCTATTGATGAGATGAAAAAAACCCACCCAAAGGTTTATGCAGAGCTGATAAAAATTTACGAAAAGCTCGAGAAGCACTACCGCGAAATGCAGGACTTCGAGTTCACTTTCGAGAAAGGAAAGCTCTACATGCTCCAGACAAGAAGCGGCAAGAGGACAGCGCAGGCCTCTGTGAAAATCGCGGTCGAGATGGCAAACGAGAAGCTAATTTCAAGGGAAGAGGCCGTGCTAAGGGTTAAGCCCGAGCAACTCGACCAGCTTTTGCACAAGCAGCTCGACTCCGAGGAAAAAAAGAAGGCCGTGCTGCTCGCAAAAGGCATTGCGGCATCGCCCGGCGCGGCTGTCGGAAAAATAGTTTTCAACACCGAAAACGCGACCCTTCTCGCATCGAGCGGGGAGAAAGTGATACTTGTAAGGACCGAAACAAGCCCGGAGGACATTGAAGGGATGCACGCGGCTCTGGGAATACTCACGGCGCGCGGCGGAAAAACCTCCCACGCGGCAGTTGTTGCAAGGGGGATGGGCAAGTGCTGCGTTGCGGGCTGCGAGGAAATAGTGGTTTCTGAATCCGAGAAAACGGTTTCAATTCCAAAGAAAGGAAAAATTTTGAAGGACGGCGATTTCATTTCACTAGACGGTGCCACGGGCGAAGTCTTCGAGGGAATGGTAAAACTGGTAGAGCCCAAGCTCTCGGGAAGCTTTGGCATACTGATGAAGTGGGCGGACTCTTACAGGAAACTCGGCGTTCGCACAAACGCGGACACGCCAAAAGATAGCAGTGTCGCGCGCTCTTTCGGCGCGGAAGGCATCGGCCTTTGCAGGACCGAGCACATGTTCTTCGAGGGCGAGAGGATAAAGGCTGTGAGGGAGATGATTCTCTCGCAGGATGAATCCGGAAGGAGAAGGGCGCTTGAAAAGCTTCTGCCTTTCCAGAGGGAAGACTTTGAAGGGATTTTCAGGGAAATGAGCGGCCTGCCTGTGATAATAAGGCTGCTCGACCCGCCACTGCACGAATTCTTGCCAAAAGAGGAGAAGGACATGCAAGGGCTCGCTGATGAAATGGGAATACAGTTACAAAAAGTGAAGGAGATTTCGGAATCGCTGCACGAATTCAACCCCATGCTCGGGCACAGGGGCTGCAGGCTCGGCATAACCTATCCGGAGATTACCGAGATGCAGGCGAGCGCGATATTCGAGGCCGCCCTGAATGTGCAGAAGGGAGGCGTAAAGCCTGTGCCGCTAATAGAGATCCCGCTTGTCGGCAACGTGAACGAACTTCTGGACCAGAAGAGAGTCGTAGAATCGGTAGCCGACAAAATGGGGGTTAGGGGGAAAGTGAAGTACAAGATAGGGACTATGTTCGAGGTTCCGCGCGCGTGCGTGACCGCAGGCGATATCGCCCCGCACGTCGATTTCATATCCTTTGGCACAAATGACCTGACACAGACAACACTTGGCTTTTCAAGGGATGATTCTGGAAGGTTCATACAAGTATACCTTGAGAAAGGGATAATGCAGACAGACCCTTTCCAGAGCATTGACCAGAACGGCGTTGGCACGCTCATGAAAATGGCGGTCGAAGCCGCGAGGAAGGCAAAACCTGATATTGATATCGGCATTTGCGGAGAGCACGGAGGCGACCCATCCTCCGTCGAATTCTGCCACCGCATAGGCCTTAGCAATGTGAGCTGCTCTCCATACAGGGTCCCAATCGCAAGGCTTGCCGCGGCGCAGGCGGCGCTCAAGGAAAAGCGCAAGGCGAAATAGCGCCCACTAAGGGGCTCAAATGAATAAATAGTTTGCTCTGCGAAGGCATAGTATAGTTTTCTAGTTTTGTGTTTTCCTCAACTCCTTAATGCGGTCATCTAACTCCTCTAAAATTATTTTGAAGATTTCCAGCCTATCGTGAGGGCTGCCAGTTGCCCTTGCACTTCGAAAAGCCGCACTTATTTGTTCCCTATACCCTCTAAGAACAGGGAGATTATTTTTTTGATAAGATTCTGACATTGCAAATTCCAACGAATCTCCAAAACTATGTGAATTTACAGAAGCAAGTCTTTCATTTGCCTTTGATAAATCCTGTTCCCTAATTTGATGTCGCCTGCGCCTAAACGCATTCATTGGAGGATTCAACTGTTCACCAAAACTAATAAGAATTTGTAGTTTATAAGTATTCCTTTTACCCTTCACATTTCATTCGCGCTTAGTGAAGGGCGTGATAAATTCGAGGTTACGTTTTTCAAAGTGTACTTATAATTTTTGAAAGGCATAATTTATTTGGACTTTTGCGGTGCATCCTGAAAATAAAATAAGTGCAATGGCTCCAAATAACGTCACAGTCAAAATAGTTTTATTCATTCTAATATCCCCCGGTGAAGAAGTGCAGCAGCCCAAGTATTACTCCAATTATTTTCGCGGCTATACTGACAATTATCCCGCTCATCTGCCCGCTGGCCGTGAGGCCGTTGTACTGTATTTCCCCCGAGTTTAGCGCGTTCACGAGTTCGTTGAAAGGGTTTGCGGAGTTCACTATCCTGTCGACAGTTGACTCATTCACCCTCACTTCGGTGTCGGCGTCACTCCTTGCGCCGAGCGAAATTTCATTCACGAGATTGTTCTGCGTCCAGATCCAGTATGACCTCACTGTGCCGTCATCGTATGTCATGTAAACATTGGCTTTGTTTTTCCCGAAAAGTATTAACGCAGGCGCAGGGGCATCGCGCATCTGCACATTAATCTGGTCGACCACCTCTTGGTTTAGCTTTCCGTCCGTGAACTGGGCATCAAACTGGTCCCTGCTCTCGGTGAGCACCGCAAAACCTGTCTGGCCGGCAGAGGCAAAGCTGCCGGCGAAAACCGCCATTGCAAGGAGTGCAAGGGAAAGGGGGGCAAAATTTTTTGCCATGTACCATTTACGGCTTTGCCATATAAAAAAACGCCGTTTATGTAGAACTGCCTGCTTGTTTTTTCCAATGCCTTATTTCCCCCTGCGCGCTCCCAATTGCATGAATCCTTTCCGCTCCTTTTGGGAGAATTTTTCTATGGAGTACCTTAGCATCGTCCGCGGCATTTTTTTGCAGTGCTTTTTGAGGAACTTCACTTCTTCCCCCTTGCCCCTCTTTCCGGCCTCGCGCAGCATCCATCCTACCGCTTTGTGTATGAGGTCTTGTTCATCACTAATCAGGAGTTCCGCTATCCTGAACGTTTCCTTGTTGCTGCCCCTGCGTATGAATGCAAAGGTCGAGATTATTGCAATTCTCCTCTCCCACAAATTGCCTGATTTAGCGAGCTTGCGCAGGGCAGATGCGTCTTTGCCGAAAAGGTATTCCCCCGCTATCTTGTCAGCCGAGAGGTCCACAAGGTCCCAGTTGTTCACCTTTTTTGCGTTGCCGATGTAGAAATCGAAAATCTTCGCCTTCTCCTCTTCATTCCCTTTCCTGAATTTTTCCACGAGCACAAGCAGGGCTGCAAGCCTTTCCTCATGGATTTTTGACCCAAGGAGCTCACCGGTTTCCGCAAGGCTCATTCCTGAATATTTTTTTGCGGCCGCCCTTGTTTGCGGGACAGGTATTCCGAGGAACTCGTCCCCCTCCCCATATTGCCCCTTCCCGGTCTTAAAAAAGCCGGAGAGCACTTTCGCCTTTTTTGCATCGGCTTTTTGCGCGAGTTCCTTTTTCAAATACAGAATCATTTATCCGCCTTCAAACTTTCCTTTAGCCATTTTTTCCAAAAGCTTTTCCCGAGGTTCCATTGTCCAGGGCTTTTATTTTCCGTCAGTCTAAACCACCACGCTTACTTTTTTTTGAGCGTTTGCTCCTCGAGTTTTTCGTTGAGCTGTTTGAGGAATTCCATCTTTCTCCCGGCCTCGATTTTCACCCCAGCAGCAATCGCATGCCCCCCGCCTTCATTGCCTTCGCCGAGCTTTAGGCATACCTCGCGGAAGGCTTTTCCGAGATTTATCCCCTTTTCCAGTAGTTCCTTTGTGGCCCTGCCGCTGATTTTTAGCGAGCCGTCGTCGTTCTGCGCAATCGCTATTATCGGCTTGTTTGATTGTATGAGCGAGGAGCCATAGAGCATCCCCGCAACAATCCCGACAACGGAATCCTTTATTTCCTTTCCCGAATCAAAGCAGTAAAAAGTTTTTTCCTCAAGCACGCCGTTTTTTGTCACGAACTCTATTCCCTCGCGCAGCTGCCTCCTGTGCTCTTGCATCAGCGCAAGCGCCTCGAGGTACTTGTCCCCCCTGTCGCCAAGGCAGACTTCAACCCCCAAATCTGCATGCCCGTGCCTGCCGCATGCGTTCAGAAGCGTTGAGAACTCCTTTGCTTCGCTCAGTGGGCTCTTCTTCTGCTCGTGCAAGAAGAGGTAGACTTCGCCGAAAAGCTCGCCGATTTTCCACTCCGGGACCTTGAATTTGCCAAGGTGCAAGATGAGTGCGGTTGCGAGCTTTTCCTTTTCAGGCTGGGTAAGGTCGCCATAAGTTCTCCAGTTGTTCCCTTCAGTTAATGTAATCCCGGTTTCCTGCAAAAATTTCCTGGAATTCTCCTCGCTCGCGGTAAGCTCTGGAAGTATGGGAGAGGTGCTGTAGGCAAGAAACTGCGTGAGAGGCCTGCTAACTCTCCCATAGAGGCGCAGGTCGTTTTCAACCTTCACAAACCCCGCATCCGTGGCCTGCTTCACTATTTGCGCATTGAGGCCTATGAGCTTTCCGGAATAATCCTGTACATCCCCGACAGCGCCCACAAGTGCGAGCGGGCTTGAATCAATGTTCTTTTCACTAAGCGCCATCGCGAAAAGGAACGCGACCCCCGAGGCGCTTATCTCGTTCCCGCCGTTTATCCCGTAATCGAAAGGCGAGAAGTGGTTTTCGTGCTGCACGTTCGTTTTCTCATGGTGGTCGAAGACGAAAAGCTTGTCCCCGAACTCCTCTTTCAAATACCCGAGTTGCCCCGAGCCGAAATCAACGAATACATAGTTCTCGCCCATGCCTTTTATTTCTGAAACCGTTTCCCGATAGAGCTGCTTTACCCACTTGCGTTTCACTTTCTTCCCTTCGCGCTCAAGCGCCCTGAACATTATTGCGCCAGAGGAGCAGCCGTCTGCATCATAGTGGTGGACCACCACAAAGTCGTCTCGCCTTCGCACTTCGTCCGCAAGCCCTGCCATCTTTTCCTTCCAATCCATATTAACCCTAATTCCCATGCAGGCTTTTTAAGCGGTAGGAGGGCTTTGTGCCGCTGCGGGTTGGTTATGGCAATTCCCGCTGGTTAAATTCCAGCGAGGCAAAGGCTTTTTCCTAAGCTTCTACCACTTTCCATTAAAACCTTTCATCACAATATCCTTGCATGGGTTTGGTAGATTCTTTTTCCGGCCTTTTCAGGCAAAAAAGCTCGGCAAAGCAGGTTTCCATTGAAGAGGCAAAAGCCATTGTGTCTGAAGAGATAGGGAAGCATGAAAAGGAATTGCTTGATTTCGCGCCGAAAAAGTTCGCAGAGATAAAGCATTTGATTTCAAGCCTCTCGAAAAACGCGGATTTTCTAGAGTCGCAGGAAATAAACATTGACGAGGGCAACAGGCGCTTTCGCCAGGTCGTTGTCACTTCCCAGAAGAACCTCGCAAGGCAGCTAAAAGGGCTTTCCCAGAAAATAATGCCTCCAAGCATCCCAACAATTGCCTCTGTGCGTGAGTATTCCGGAAGGGCACTGCGCAGCGTTTCTTTCGATTTGCTCCCTTACTGGAAAACAATCGCGATTGCAAAAACACTTCTAAGCGAAAGCCTGGGCAAAATAGGCGAGGACATAGGCGAGCTTTCCCGCGTGCTCGAAGAGCTCGGGAAGAAGGCAAACGGAGAGCAGGCCCTGCTGCTCCGCTCGCTAGAGTCCCTCATGGCTGAAGAAAAGGAAAGCAGGGAGAGGCTCCTCAAGATTTCAGGAGAGATTGGCCAAGCAAGGAAAGCCGTTTCCTCGATGGAGGAAAAGGTCTCAATCTTGGAGAAGTCGTTCGGAGAAAAGCTCGCATCGCAGGAGAACTTAGTGCTCAAGAAGCTCGAGGAACAGAAAAAGGGCCTAGAATCGCGAAAGCAGGGAATCGTCTCCTCCTTCAACTCCGAAATAGCGCCGCTTGAAAAGGTCTTCAAGAGGCTCTCCTCGCTTGCAAAGGAATCCGGCCCCCTTGCGCAAAAGGAGGCGGAAGTGCTCTCAATGCTGCTCTCGATGCCGGCCTCGGCATTCATCACAGACCCCAATGGCACAACCACAAAAAGCATTTTCACAAAAGCTGGCAAGATGATTGGGGATGGCTCGATTGCGCTAAAGGAAAAGGAGCGCGAGAAGCGCCTCAATGCTATCTCCTCTTTTCTCGGAAAGGATTTTTTTTCAGAATATTTCTGGCCTGTAAACAAGCTGCAGGCGGAAATCCTCCAATTAGAAAGGCGCGCCTCCTCGATGAAAATCGGATCCGAAATAAATTCAGCAAGGCTCGCAGTTGATTCCGCGCGCACCGAGCTCTCGGCCCAGGGGCAGGAACTCGAGAGGCTCCTAAAGCAGAAGGCTCTTGCAGAGGCTTCTTCCTGGGAGAAAAGGTTCAGGGCACTTTTTTCAAGGTACTTTGGCGAAAGGTTTGAATTCGGCAACCCGAAATGAATTCGCCGTCTTCAAAACAAAGTTTTGGGTATTTGCGAACCTCATGCCTTTATCGTCTTCTCGAAGAACTGCCCAACGATGCTTGTTATCTGGTCTTTCTCGTCGAAATCCGCGCTTAGCACTATCGCGGAGGCGCCCATGGAATTCACCCTTCCAAGCAGGGTGTGCATGAATTTTTCCACGGCCGGGGGGTTGTTGTAAATTAGCATTGTAGAAATAGAATCAAGGAAGAGGAGGGTTTTTTTGCCCAGTGATTCCTCAAGCTTTTTTTCCGCTAGCACGATTGTTTCAGTAAGGTCAGAGGGAGAGTCTATGTAGGCGACGTTCTCCATTTGTGGCGTCTTTCTCCCGGCTTCCACAGATACAAGGTCTATGAAGAATATTTTCGAGCAGTCCCGGCCCTGCTTTTCGCAATCATTCCAGATTTTCTGGTAGCTTTCATTTAGGGTTATATAAATTATCTCAAAATCCGAGTATTTTTGGAGCACCCTGACTTTCACCCCCGCATAATCCTTTGCCTCTATCAGCACAAGCGCGGTGAACGGGTGCTTGAAGCCCTCAAGTGCTCTCTCAACGCGCAGCTCGACGGACTTTTCCCTGCTGAGCATTTCCTCTATTTTTTCCTCGCTCCACTTTTCCTTCTCCGGCATCAGTCCACCTCGTCGAAGAGCTCGGATTTGTCGAGTATTATTATCCCATCATTCGTGATTTTTAGCGGCCTTAGCACTTCCATTATCTCTGTCTCCCTCATCTTCAGGACAGCGGCGCTCCTTATGAACCTGTTCTTTATCTTTGTGTGGTAGAGCAGTATCACTCCGTCCGCGACATATTCCTCGAGCCCGTAGAGCGAGCTGACCTTGTCTAGGGAGATCTCGTTTGTTATTACCGTGGTGACTCCTATCGCCTTGAGCATTTTTCCGAGCGAAACAATCCTCTTTCTGGCGTCCAGCTCCCTGTCAAAAAACAACCTGAAAATAACACCTGGGTCTATTATGACCCTTTTCGCGTTGATGGCTTTCACGTTGTCCTCGATTGCCGCCTTGAGCCTTTCAAAATCATAGAGCTCTACTGTAATGATTATGAGCTTTCTATCCTTTACAAATTTTGAGAAGTCCCAGCCGAACTGTATCGCGCCCTGGAATATTGTATCCTCTGATTCCTCGAGGGACACATACACGGCGGTCTCGCCGTACTTTGTTATGCCCTCGAAAATGAACTGCCAGCACAGTACGGTTTTTCCGCTTCCAGGGTCGCCGCTCAGCACCACAAGGTTGCCCCTAGGGATCCCGCCGTCCATCATTTCATCAAGGCCGGGCACTCCGGATTTCGCCCTTTCAATGATGTGCCTCTGCGAAGTCTGCGATGCCTTTGTTTTTTCCGCCATAAAAACCACTTGAACCAGCGCTATTTTTTCCCTTTCTTCTGCGCTTCCTTTTCCAAGATTTCCCTTTCCAGCTCCTCTAGCTTTTCCTCCACTTTTGAAAGTTTCTGTATTATGAACTCTTCTTGCAGCGCAAGGTTTCTGCCAGCGTCTTTCCTGTCAAGCGCAGAGTACGCAATTATTTCCTTAACTTTTTCCCTTCCTCCGCTGCGAAGCTTTGGCACATAGGTCTTCGAGTTTGCGACTGGCGTGTATTGCTCGGCTCCCGGAAGGGGTATTTTCCCGCCCAGCGGTGAGTGCGCTATTATTTCCTTAACTTTTTCCCTTCCGCCTTTGCGCAGCCTTGGTATGAAAGTTTTTTCCGCCTTCGGGAGCTCATTTTTCAGCGCTTGGATTATTTTTTCCCCATCCTCCCGGATTGCGGTTTTTTTCCTTTCAGCCGGCGAGACCTCTTCGAGTATTTTGAGCGCCTCGGATTTTGAAAACCCGAGTTCCTGCACGCCAAGTATGATGTCCTCGCGCGATGAGCCCTTGTCCACGAGCTTTTTGGCCGCCTTTACGAGCGCCTCCTTTTTTGCTTCCGTCATTAGCAACTCCTCATTTCCCTTTCTTTTAAACTTATCCAATCCAAAAAAAAGCCTCAGAGACTGAACCTCTTGCCCGAAAAGCTTTCGATTTCGCGCAAAAAGGTTTCCTTCACGCTTTCGAGGTCCTTGCCCGTTTTTCCCTCGAACCTTATTATGAGCTTTGGCTGTGTGTTCGATGCCCGTACAAGTCCCCAGCCGTTTGCAAAAACAACCCTCGCTCCGTCCACATTAATTACCTTGTACTTTGCTGCAAAGTGCGCTTTCGCCTTCTCCACAAATTCAAATTTTTCGCTGTCCGCAAAATTGACCCTGTACTCGGGAGAGGAAGCGTACTGCGGCATTTCCGCTGCGAGTTCGCTCATTTTTTTCCCGGACTTAGAAAGTATTTCTAGTATTCTAACAGCCGCGAGCAGTGCATCGTCAAAGCCGTACCATTTTTCGGTAAAGAACATGTGACCAGACATTTCTCCAGCGAGCTGGGCCTTCTCTTCTTTCATTTTCGCCTTGATGAGGCTATGCCCCGTCTTCCACATTATGGGCTTTCCGCCCTTTGCCTTTATCCAGTCCCCGAGCGCCTGCGTGCACTTGACTTCGAAAATTATTTTCGCGCCTTTTTCCCTTCCCAATAAATCCTTTGCGAAAACGCCAAGCAGCCTATCCCCATAGAGCAGTTTCCCCTTTTCATCCACCACCCCAATCCTGTCAACGTCCCCGTCGAACGCAATCCCTATGTCCGCCTTTTGCTTGAGCACTTCTTTCCCCAAATCCTTAACGTTCTTCTCATCCACGGGGTCCGGCAAATGGTTAGGGTAGGAGGGGATTTTTTTGCAGTAGAGGCAAATGGGCTCGATTCCTGCCATGCGCAAAAGCTTCGGCGCGAGCTCGGACGCCATCCCGTTCCCCGCATCTATTACGACTTTCAGCTTCCCAGAAATTTTGACGGAGGAGCTTATTTCGTGCAAATACTCCTGCTCAAGGTTTGCCTCCCGCATTTTTCCCGCTCCCTGTGCGAACTTTCCTTTCTGCGCCGTTTGCAGTATTTCCTGTATTTTTTCCCCGTAAATCGCATCCTTTCCAATCATCACCTTAAAGCCGTTGAACTCGGGAGGGTTGTGCGATGCGGTAACGCTTATGCCGCCATCTGTTCCGAGCTTGTGCACCGCGTAGTAAAGAAGCGGGGTTGGTATTTCGCCAATGTAGATAACATCCGTTCCCGTGCTCAAAATCCCTTTAAGCAGTTCTTTGAGTATGCGCGGCCCGCTTGTGCGGTTGTCCCTGCCCACAGCCACCTTTTTGCCGCCGCCTTTGGCAACCATTGTGCCAAATGCCTTGCCTATCAGCTCCGCGGTCTTTGCGTCAATGTCGCGTTCGGCAATTCCGCGTATGTCGTACTCCCTGAATATTTCCGGGTTCATCCAAGAAAAAAGGTCGGAAGCCTTTTTTAAAGCCTCTTGCCCCCTGCAAGCCTTTTCTTTTTTTTGGCGGCAGCTCTGGTTTGCGGCAAAAGCCGTTCCATGCCTTTTCTTTTTTTTGCCGCTTTGCCTTTTTTGCCAAAACCACCCTACGACCCCTTTTTATTTTTTTAACAGCATCTCTTGTTCATGCTTGTAGGAATTACCGGCGGCATCGCATCCGGAAAGTCGACCTTGCTCGGCATTTTCAGAGAGGAGGGCTTTGGCACTTTTGATGCGGATGCAGTGGTTCAGCGCCTTTACAACAACCCGAAGATTATCCGCCTGATAGGCCTAGAGTTCGGGGGCGGAATAATTTCGCAGGGAAAGGTCGACAGGAAAATGCTCGCACGCCTCGTTTTCGCTGACCATGAAAAGCTGGCAAGGCTCAACTCTATTGTGCACCCCCTTGTGAGGAAAAAAATACGCGGGATATCAAATTCGGGAAAAATAGTGTTCGTGGAGGTGCCGCTGCTCTTTGAGGCCAAGTTCGACAACCTGTTCACCAAAATAATTTTGGTCAAATCCTCCTCCGAAACCGCACTCAAGAGGGCGCTTGCAAAAGGCCTCTCGCCAGAGGATTTCGGAGAGAGGTCTGCATTCATGCTGCCTTTTGCGGCCAAGGAAAAGCTTGCAGATTTTGTGGTTGATTCCAACTGTCCGGTTTCCGCCCTGAAGGCTAGGGCGCAAGCAATATCAAAAGAATTGCTGGCAATTAGTCCGAAGGTGGGATGATGAATTCTGGGAAAATAGAGGGAGGGCTGAAAGTGAAGGCAGTCTACCCCGGCACTTTCGACCCATTCACCTTTGGCCATCTTGATGTCATAAAGCGCGGCCTGCGGCTCTTCGGCTCTGTCGTGGTCGGGGTTGCCGAGAACAAGTCCAAAAAGCCGATTTTCTCGGGCAAGGAACGAGTTGAGATGATCAAGGAGTGCCTCGCGGGTCTTGAAGGGGTAGAGGTGAAGCTCTTTGGTTCGCTGCTCGTTGATTTCGTGAAAAAGGAAGGCTGCTCGGTTGTCCTGCGCGGCCTGCGCGAGACCAGCGATTTTCCTTCAGAATTCCAGCACGCGATAGTGAACCGCCTGCTTGCAAGCGAGATAGAGACGATTTTCGTGATGACAAACCCGGAGCATTTTTACGTAACCTCGAGCATTGTAAAGGAAGTCGCGGCCTATGGAGGGGATGTGGCAAAATTCGTCCCAGGCCCTGTTGCTAGGCGGATTAATGCGAAGTTCCGCTAGGGCTAAATAGGCCAAAAACCCCGGAATAGCTTTAAATAGTACAATGATTCCATATTATTGCAACTTTTTCGGGGCAAAATCCCCGATAGACCAAAAGGGAGGATGAAAAATGTTTTTGAAAGGTAAGAAGGGTCAGTCGGCCTTGGAATACCTGATGACCTATGGCTGGGCGCTCGTCGTCATAGTCATAGTCGTTGCTGCTTTGGTCTTCCTGATTAATCCAAGTCAGGTAGGCGCAGAGAGCTGCACAGGGTTTTCAAAGATGCCTATAACCAACTTCAAGTTCAGCACAACCGGCCTTCAATATGAAGTGACGAACGAAACAGGAAGGGCGCTAACCAACGTCCAGTTCAGCGCTACATTCACGAACGGCGGAAGCACCACTTCAGTAGTTGATGCAAACACAACGATAGCGGCAAATGCCTCATCGAGCGTTGCATTCACAGGCCAGTCTTTCGCACCAGGATCGGTGACTGCAGACCTGACCGTGGTATACAGCGACGGCACCTATACAAGGAGCATAACAGGAACTTGCAGGGGCGCAGTTTAAGCAATTTGATATAACAATAATTGGAATCCTCCCCCGGGTTCCAATTACCATTTTTTTTACCCAGTTTATGCTGCGCCATGCTCCAAAGCGGTTTTTTAGCCTAAAAAGCAAAATCCCAAATGCATTAGTACGCTTCTCAGGCGTACTTGGCTAGGAACCCGCAAAGCACTATATTTTATAGCAGACCATGAAAGTTTTTTCGGCATTTATGGTGGTCTGCTAGACAGCAAACCCTGAAAATTTACCGAATCATTTTCATGGTTTGCTATAGATTTATCCGCCACTAAACAAGGTTCCCGAATACACCGACCAAGAGCGCCCTTACCGCGAAAAAGACCACGAATGCGGCAATCACGAGCGGGACAATGTATTTCACGCCGTTTATCTCCTTGCCAGTGTTGATTACCCCTATCGTTATGCAGGAAAATATGGTGGTGATGAAAAGCGTGACCATTGAAAAGGTGAGTATGAAATCGGTTGTGGCAGCAGAGTCCGAGCGCCCTCCTGTAAACCCCTTTATGAGCCCGAAGTTCGAGGATGTGGGAAGGCTCGCCACGTCAATTGTGGGCGTTGTGCTGATCTGCTTTGTGAGCACCTCGACTATGAAAGAGCTTATCCCGAAAAGCACCGGGGCGCCAAAAACCGCCGCAAAAAGTATAAGTAAAATGTAGATGGAGATGTTTGCGTTGGCTTCCTCCTCAAGCGACTGCTGGCTCTTCAAATCATCAGAGAGGCGGAATAGCAGGTCGGCAATCTGCCCCCCGCTCCTAATGCCCCTTGAAATAAGCCACATTGTCTTTGAAAGCACGCTCGAGTTTATGCCCTCGCTTATCCCGTTTAGCGCGTTCTCCATCCTCTCGCCCGAGGCAATCCTCTTGCTCGCGTTCTTCAGTTCAAGTTCTAGCGGCCCGAACTCCGGCCTTCCCGCGACAAAGAGTGATTTTTCTGTGGTAAGGCCGCTTTTCATGTTCGAAGCAATTAGCTGGAGCGCGTCGGGGAGGATTGATTCGACGAATTTTCCCTTGCTCTCCGAACTGATCTTTAGCAAAAGGTATGCGGTGAAAATAATCCCCACAAAGGAAACAGGGAAGCCTACAAGTGGGCTTATTGCGAAAAAAAGGAACGCGTTCGCCGCTATCCCGATTGAAAGCAGGGCACTGAAGAGCACAAGAAACCCCGCGAACTTGCGCACATCGATCTGTATGTGGTTGTAGGCGAACTGCCTGCCAAGGCCCTGCATTATCCCTTTTGGTATCAGCGCCGAAACCCTTGTATACATTCAATCGCCCAGAAGCGTAGGCCTTGAGGATTTTATTATCCCAAGGAACATGAACTGCCCCAATACTATAAAGCCAAGCATCCCCCAGAAAATCTGCTCGCTTATCGCAATCTGCGGGAAAGTGGAAAGTATTATGAGAAAAGTGAGCCCCAGCGCGGGTATTATCGCGCCGAGCATCATGTAGAGCAATGAAAGCAGTTTTAGTGAGTTGCCGTATTTCCTTACCTGGTTCCCTTTCTCTTTCGAGAGCTGCTCTACAAGCGCCTCCATTATCTGGCTAGTGTCAGAGCCGGCCCTGAGGCCATTCACCAGCTGCCATATGGCCCTGCGGAAGTATATGGAAGGGTTGTTTTCGCCGAGCTCCTCGAGCGCCTCGTTCTGGAAAGAGCCCGTCTCTATTTTTTCCACCGCTTTCTTGAATTCCTTGCTCACCTGCCCGTTATCCCCCTCCCCGACAATGTTTATCGCATCAAACAGCGTTACCCCGGACTTTATTTCCACAAGTATTGTGCGCAGCGCGAACACGAGGTTCCTCTCAAGGTCCCTTATTTTTTTCTTTATGAGTATTCTCGGGTAAAAGAGCAGTTGCACCAGCACGAGAATCGGCAAAGCAAACCCTATGAGGGCTGCCGCCTTGAGCGCGTTTTCCGGGGAGAACCTCTGCGCGAACGCATAGGTGGCAAAAAACGCGAACACAAAGTAGAAGAGGCAGAGGAAAACCATTATGCCACCATAAGCTTCCGCGCTTATCCCTATTTCCGCGAGCCCAAGCTCGCGCTTTAGCGAGGGAAAAATTTTTGCGATTGCGCCACCAGGGCCCCTCAACTTTCCCGCAATTTTGAGTGTGAGTGGCATTGGCAGCGGGCACATCGGGATTTTCGGGGCTTTGCGCTCGCTCATAGGAAATCAGGCCTCTTGTTCTGCTCTACAAACTTCATTACTTCGTTTTGTTCGATATAGTATTTAGCCATTACCTTTCCGACATCATTGATGCTGCGCAGCTCGTTTTTCACGAGCCACTCCAAAACTTTTTTCTTGCCGATAAGTTCCTTGTTTATTTCATCGTAAGTGAGGCCAGTGTGCATCGAGAGCTCGTCATATAGCCTTATGCTTTCAGAGTCCTTTCCTATGCTATCATTCCCCGCCCTCCACCTGTAAAGGGTATTTGCTTTGAGGGTTTCCTCATTCCCCCTCTTCTCCGGGATGAACTCTGAGACCTGCAAAACCCTCCTTACACCAAGCCTCCTGTTCCTGAACATAACTACATTGAGGTGCACGGAATCAAGTACCGTGGGCGGGATGTTTATCGGCGGGTTTGTGAACCTTCTTATCGTCTCCTCCGCGGTGTTCGCATGGAACGTCGTGTAAACACTGTGGCCTGTGTGCATTGCCTCGAACATCACTTCCGCTTCGCTCTGCCTTCTTGTTTCGCCAATTATAATCCGATCAGGCCTCTGCCTCAAGCTGTTTACAAGCAAGTCAAGCATGTTGACTCCGCCCCTGCCTTCGGCGTTCGGCTCTCTTGTGGTCATGGGCACCCAGTGGAGGAAATCCGGCAAAATAAGTTCGCGCGTATCTTCAATAGTTATTACGCGGTGGTTTGCCTGCACAAAAGGGAGGCAGACATTGAGAAAGCTTGTTTTTCCGGAAGCTGTTCCGCCTGAAAGTATCATGTTCAGCTCGAACTGCATTGCGAGCCATATAAGCGCCATCACTTCGCT
This sequence comes from uncultured archaeon, assembly GCA_964373815.1. Lineage (GTDB taxonomy): Archaea > Iainarchaeota > Iainarchaeia > Iainarchaeales > Iainarchaeaceae > UBA10205. The sequence goes on from CAYJWI010000003.1 coordinate 34,914, forward strand.
CGTGGTTGTCCGGTTATTTATCAAATCAGTTACTGTCCAAGGGTCCCTTCTGAACCTTCTGATGGTGATGGTGTTCCCTTTCCCGCTTATGGGGAAAAGGGTGGCGTTTGCCCTATCGCCCGTGATGAGGTGCGTGTCCAGCAGGGGATTGAGGATTGTTATCTGCTTTCCGCCCCTTCTTGCCATGATGTTTGCGTAGTTTTGTATCTGCTCCTCGTTGTCAAGCATCACGTTTGTCTTGAGCCAGCCGAACTCCTTGTGATAGACCCACACGGGCTCCGCCGCATTGTTCACGACTATTTCTTCAAGGTTCCCATCGGAGAGCAGGAACTCTATTTTCCCAAGGCCGAGCATTTCATTTAGCAAAATCCCTATTATGGAGTCTTTTGTGAACTGATCCTCGTGCCCGAGCTCTTTTTTGAGTATGGTTTCCGCCTTTGCGCGGAACTGCTCCTTTAGCAGTTCTATGAACTTGGGGTCAAGGAACTTCTCGGCCTTTATGCTAGAATCGGTTATCAGCTCGCGTTTCAGGTTTTCCAGAAGCGCCTTTGTCCCGGCCCCGTACTCCGGGATGTCTAGCAAATACCCGCGCACATAGTCGCCCTGCCTGTAAACTATTTTCACGGGGAACTTTATCCCCTCGGATTCCACTTCGTACTCCTTTAGCAGTTTGTCAGGCATTCTTGGCCACCTTACCCATATCCTTGCCTAGGTTCTTCTTTTTGAGCTTCTCGAGCTCCATCCTTTCGCGGTAATCGAGCGTCTGCGCGACCTGTTCGCCGAAAGCGGGGTAAACCACCTCAATCTGCCCCTCGTCTTTTAACAACTTGCAGCACTCCTCCACCTTTTCCCTCGGAATTCCGAGCTGCTTGGAAATTTCGCCGAACTTCGCGCTACCCTTTTCGGTTATGAACACCACTATCTTGTCAAAATCAGTCACAAGCCTGTGCTTTTGTATTTCAGTCGCAATCCCGACTATTTCCTGCAAAGGCTTCGAAGCCTGCGACTCGGTTACAGGTATTGCGGTGCTTATCCTCTCCGCCTGCTTTTCGGATTGCCTGGTTTTTTTCTCGAGCTCGATTATGTTCGCGAGCCTGCTTATTGATTCCATTACATCGCTTGTGGATATTTTCCAGATTTTTTTCTCAATCTCCTTTTCCGGTATGCCGTATTTTTCCATCAGCGCATCCACCTTCCCTTCAAGCTCTTGGAGCTTTTTATCGTTTATTTTCCCCCCCGCCTTGTGCTCTATGAATGCTTTCAGTTTCTCCGAATCCGGGGCGCCCTCGAGGCTTTTTTCGAGCGCCTTTGCCTCGCTATAATGGCTCCTCTCCGCCGCGGAATTTCCTGTCCCGGATTTTTGCGCAGGCGCTCCGCTGTCCGTTCCTCCCATCTTGGCTTTCGCTTCTGTTGGTTTCCCTGTTTTTTCTCCGGATCCGGCCTTGTAGCCCCCAGCCTCTCCTGCGTTTCGCGGAGCGTTTTCTCCCTGCTTCGCTATTTTTTCAAGCGTCTGCTGCTGCTTTGCGAGCAGCGCCTCGATGTTTTTCGTGCTCGCGACTTTTTCGAGGTCGAAAGGTTTTACGTTCGGAACTATTTGTTTGGCCGTGGCGTTGAGTTCCTGCCTCTCGCCCGTCAGCTCTTTTTTCTGGATGTTCAGAATGTGCAGCTTTTCCCTCTGCTCCTCCATCCTCTGCCGAAATGTCTGCTCGTCTATCCGCCTTTTCAAAAAGCTCTGCTCCAAAAAATCCATGAGCGCCTTGGTTTCCTTTATTTCCGTGTCGATGCCGCGGTCCTGCGCCTTGATGCTGCCGTAAATTTCCTTCACTCCAACAAGGGCCTGCCTCTGGCTGAATTTCCTGCCTTTTATTCCGCCCTGCAGTCCCCGGATTTCGCCGCGAAGCCTCTTTATTGTTTCCCTGTACTTGCTGATTTTTGCTTCGTCCGCGGCCTTGACCGCAAAAACGAATTTTCCCCTGCGCGAAAGGGTTTTTTCCCTGTTTTGGGCTTTTCGGGTTCCGTCATTTTTTTTTGCCGCAAATTTCCTGCCAGATATTTTCCCTTTTTGGGCAGCGGGTTTTCCTCCGCGCACGCTCTTTTCTTCCTTCTGCTGCCCTGGTTTTGTTTGTTGCACCAGCCCATTCGGGGCTCTTCTGGCAGCCACTGTTTTCTGCTGTGCAAGAGTAGCAGGTTTTGCTTCGGCTGGCTGCACGAATTTCCACAAACCCCCGAAACGTGCTTGCTTTCTTGGCCCAGCACCGAAAACCCTTCTGATGGCTTCGAGTATGCTCTGCAATAAACCCATCTTGCCCACGCTTCCGCCCAATCGATTCTACTCTATATCTTTTATACTTTATATTGTTTCTTTATATTGTTTCCCCGCAAAGCGGCCTATGTAGAATAATAAGGCCTATTTTAGGGGGCTTGTTATTTTTGAGGCGTGTGCGGATAAACCGATATTCAGCTTGTTTTTTTGGCATTCCATTGCCCGGATACAGAGATTGCGGCAGACTGCTTTGGAAAGGGTTTTATTCAGCGTGTTTATACAGAATATGGGGCCGCTGCTGATTGTTTTTATATCCGGCCTCTTGATGCTGTAGTATGGTGACTGGGGGTTTTTTATTCTGGCTTTGAAACTAAACCTTGGCTGCGGAGCCGACATCAAAGAAGGCTATTTGAACGTTGATGCTCTTGACTTTGGCCAGGAAATAGTTGCCGACCTTGGGAAACCCTGGAAATTCGCAAAAAACAGTTCTGTTGACGAAATCCTAATCATGGATTGCCTTGAACACGTTGCCGACATAGAATTCTTCCTCTCAGAATGCAACCGTGTGCTAAAAGTAGGCGGCCGCATGGGATTGCAGGTTCCGCACTTCAAATGCCCAAGCGCCTACATCATCACGCATAGGCATTACTTTTCTTGGTCAACTTTTTACCATTACCCTCAGGCTTATGATAAAACCAGGACCCTCTGGCCGGAAACCGTCGAACTCATTGTTGAACCGCGCTTGCCGCCTTTGAACTGGCTGGCAAACCTCTTTCCAAAATACTGGGAAAAATTCTTTTATGCCTCCGGGCTTCGCATTGCTTTCGTAAAGCTTGCTTCAGAGAAAACCAAAGGGTGGCGGTAATGCCTTGGCCAAAGCCTTTGGAGGCTGTAACCCTGTTTTGCCAGCACTTTGCCAGTTGACGGTTAATTTGGCATCCATTGGGAAACGCACTTTAGCCAGGGATGGTGCCACAATCCCGGCATACCTTGGGATAAAACCCCTCTTTTATACGCTTTTTACCACTTTTTCGGAAAGGTTTATAGGGCTTTTTCAGGTAATTATGTATAGGTAAGTTATGGTTTTGGGTGTTGCGCAAAGGCAGGGCCTTAAGAGGACCGTTGCCGAAAAGGAGCTTCTAAGGAGCATAAGCGCGCTCGAGCAGGGCATTTCCGACGAAACCGATTCGGAAAAAAGGCAGCAGCTCCTCTACCAGCTAAACGGGCTGCGCGGCCACCTCTCGAGGCTCTCTGGCACCACTTACACCGACCTAAGGCTTGAGAACTCGCGCCTGCGAAAGGCCATTGAGGATGCCAATGAAAAGATTTCACAACTCATGCAGCTGCGCCTTGCAGAGGGGCAGGGCCCTGAAAGCGAAGATGCGAAGCTCAAGTTCTACCGCGCCTTGATTTCAAGGTACTCCGACCTGATAAATGAGAAGGAGCAGAAAACGGTGGGCGAAATAAAAGCCCTGGTAAACAAGGATGACCTAACCATCCAGTCACTTGCCCAAGGTTTGATGCAGCAGGGCTACAAGTTCGAGAACCATTATTTCCAGTCAGCCGAAAAAGCCTACAATTATGCCAAGGATGAAATAGCGTTCGTCGACTCCGACCTCGGGCTCTCTTACTGGCTCTTGCCGAAGGAAATAATTTCTGAAAAAATCGGTGATGATGAGGACATAGCGGTCTTTCTCTGCTCTTTGCTCTTTGCGCTCGGGGACGATGACGCGGAGTGCGTGATTGCGGAGCTCGAGGACGCGAAAACCCACGCCTTTGTTATAACGAATTTCCACTCGAAGTTCCTGCTCCTAGACCCAGTGCAGAAAAAGCCGTTCAGGGAGTTTTACGGCCAGAAGAAGGACGTGCTCGAAAAGTATTCCTTCAAAGGTTCGCGCATAAAGAGGTTCCTCTACCGCTTCAACCGCTCGAAGTACGAGCAGTACTCTTAAACGTTTTTTCGCGGCTAGCTTTGCTCGGCATACTTTCCGTAATACTCGGCTTTAATGTCCTCTTTTGTAGGCCCGGTTGCTTCGCAGCTTGCCACAAGCTGGCCTTGGCTGTCGCTTACCTCTGTCTTGACGCTTTTGAGAGTGCCTTGCTGCAGGAATGGGATTTCCTTCCCCTTTTCCGTAAAATAAGCCGTGCCCGCAACGCAGTATGCATATGCCTGCAGCTTCACCTGCGTACTCTCGTCAAATAGCTTGTTCTCCGGGTTAGGGCTTACCGTGATTTTTGAGAGGCCCGTGATTTCCCCGCTCAATGCGTCTTTGGCGAACTTGACGCTTCCACCAGTGACCGCAAGCTCTAATTCTAACCCAGCGCTTGCCTGAATCGCACTTTCCTCTTTTTGCACCTGCGTAGCCCCGGTTTGCTGCCCCGCATTTCCCTGTGCTGCGCTATTTCCGCCAGCGCAGCCGCTTGCAAGCATTGCAAGGACGAGCAGGCACGCGAGTATTGCCCCTTTTTTGATTTCCATGTTCACCAATAGGCAGGCATTTTTTTTAAATGGATGCTTTTGAGAAGACTTTGAGAAGAAATTTTTTGCCAAGAGGCATTCTGAATGCTAAATACAATTATTTGAAATGCTGCCTAGCGTGTGCGGTTCTTTCAGAGCCTTTCAGTAATGACCCGGTTCTCGCCTGTCCCGTGCTTTTTCACAAACGCCCTTATCCCGCTCTCCGAAAGTACCGTGTTTTTTGTCCCCAGCGCCATTATTTCAGAGCACGCGTTAGCCGCTCCCCACACCAGCGCCTCATCGGTTTTTCTCCCTTTCATGATTGCTGCGCTGAAAGCCGAGCCGAACGCGTCCCCCGCGCCTGTCGCATCCTGAAACTTTACCTTGTAAGCCTTTATCGAGTAAATTTTTTTCCCGTCGGTTGCGTGCGCGCCGTTCTTCCCCTCCGTTATTGCCACGGTATCCGCAATATCAAGAAGCGCTTTGAGGTTTCTGTGGACATCTGCAGAACCGGTGAGCTTTAGCGCTTCCCTGCTGTTTAGCAGGAGAATATCGACTTTGCCGCATATTTTCCCAAGCTTCCTGCGCCCGAGGCTTATTTCCTTCTGCCCCGGGTTGAACGCCACTTTTGCGCCGATTTTTTTCGCGTGCGAGAAGACTTTTTTCAAAAATATTGGTTCCGAGTGCAGGGAGGTGATGTAGAGCCACTTCGCCTTCAGCTTCCTCAAATTTATTTCCGCCTTCGAGAGCATTTCAGTAGCTCCGGCGTGGAAGAGTATTACCCTGTCCCTGCCAAAGCCTGTGAGTATAACAGAATAGCCCGTGTTCGCGCCCAGAATTTTCGCGACGAGCCTTGAGTCCACTTTCTCTTTTCTTAACTCCTTTAGTATCCTTGCCCCGCTCTCATCATTGCCGATGGCGCACAATGCCCCGGCCCTTAGCCCGAGCTTCGAGAAAGATGCGGAGGTGTTCACAGCCCCGCCGCCCGTGGAGTACTTCATTGTCTTGACATCGAGTTTCGAGCCGGGGTAGAAGACGCATATCCCGCCGCTGAAGTTCTCCTTCGGCACGTAGACGAAGACGTCCTCCGTCGCGGCGCCGATTGAAATCACGTCTAGCATTTTTTCTCCAGCAAAAACAACGTTTTTTTCCTTAATAAAACCAGGCTTTGTCCGGACTTGCCATGTAATAAGTTTTAAATTGCTTGAGCCACTATACTTTCTTGTCCGAGGTGCTTGGTTTGAAGGTCGCGATAAACGGTTTTGGGAGGATTGGCAGGCTAGCCCTTCGCAATGGCATCTCCGAGAAGGGACTTGACTGGGTCGTAAACCACCCGGAAGGCGTTGGGAGCGCGGCCCACCTGTTCAAGTATGATTCTGTTTACGGCAAGTTCGAGGGCCCTGTAGAAGTTCAGGGCGATTCGCTTTCAATTAACGGGAAGAAAGTGAAGGTCATTTCGAAAAAAGTCACGCCAGCGGAGCTTCCGTGGAAAGAGCTGAAGGTTGAAGTAGTGCTGGAGTGCACAGGTGCTTTCCGCTCGAAAGAGGATGCAGGGGGCCACCTGAAGGCCGGGGCGAAGAAAGTAATCATCTCCGCGCCCGCGAAAGGCGAGATAGAGAGCTTTGTTCTTGGCGTGAACAGCGACAGGCTCGGATCTTCCCAAGCAATAATTGACAACGCTTCGTGCACCACCAACTGCCTCATGCCTGTCCTGAAAGTATTGAACGACAAATTCAAAATCAAAAGGGGGTTCATGACTACAATCCACGCCTACACCGCTGACCAGAACCTTGTTGACGGCGGGCACAAGGACCTGCGCAGGGGCAGGGCGGCAGCGCTCAACATTGTGCCCACAAGCACCGGGGCTTCGGAAGCGGCGGCAAAAGTGATTCCCGCGCTAAAGGGAAAGATTGACGGCAAAGCCATCAGGGTTCCTGTGCCGGTGGGTTCGCTTATCGATGTCACAGTAGAGGTTGAGAAGCCGACTAGCGCCGATGAAATAAATTCTGAGATGAAGAAGGCCTCGCAGGGAAGCCTCAAGGGCATCCTGGAATACTCCGAAGAGCCTCTTGTCTCCTCCGACATAATAGGGAACAAGCATTCAAGCGTTTTCGACTCCGAACTCACAAAGGTCGTTGGCGGCACCCTTGTGCAGGTAGTTTCATGGTATGACAACGAAATGGGCTATGCGCAGCGGCTCGTTGACGTGGTCAAGGGCCTGAAGCTATAACCTGTCTTTCAAAAAACTTATTTATACTAAGTTTCCCTGTACTTGCTGAACTGTTCCGCAAAATCCTGCGGCTTCCAGAGCCACTCGAATTGTTTCGGCTTTTTCACGCCTTCAGTGTAAATAGGCTTTTCAGTGAGACCGAACATAGGGAATTTTTTCGGCGAAACCAACTTTATGTACGCAGCGCCGCCGTAATTCATGTTCTCGACAAACCCGTCAGTGGTCTCATACCACTGCCCCCCGTGCATCTTCTCAATCGGCCCGTAATCCGAGGCAAAGCCGGGATAGACCCAGTTTGCCATCACAAGGGTTTGCGTTTTCGAAGGGTTTACGGTAATGTGCCCGAACCCCGGGAGCATTACGCACTTGTCCCCCTCGCGCGCATCGAAGACGAGGAACTCATCGCCGTTCTGCAAAAGGTAGTGCGCCCTGCCGTGCAAGACCTCGTAAACCTCGGGGTACCATGTCTTGGTGCCGGGAACAGCAGGGTGGTAGTGGCCGAATGTCTTGTTGTACTCGTGCCCCGCGAGGAACGCAGGGAGCACTGTGATATCATACCTCAAATTGGCAGCCCTTATTTTCTTCCTGTGCCTTTCAATGCACACATCGCGGTACATGTAATAGAATTCTTTTGGGAGTTCCGCTTCAGGGTGCTTGAGCACAGGGGCCATCCTCTCACGCGTCCTTGCCTCGGGAACAATTTTTTCCATCCCGCTGCCGAAAATAAGTTTATTCCCTTCAAGCTTGAGTGGAAGGCCGGAGGATTGCTTGAGGTTTATTGCAGGCATGAAAGAACATCCCGTGATTAGGAATAAATAGGTTGCCATCGGACTTCACTGCCATGGAATAGATTGCCTTGCCTAAACCAAAAAAAAGGCAAATTTCCGTTTACCACTGGCCAGTGGTACACAATTTTCCCCGCAAAAGCCGAAAGTGCAAGTTATATATACAACATTGGTACAAAAATAAAGCAACACAACTTAGCTATGTAAGGGATTTTTTTTGAACACTGCCAGAAAAATGAATCTGTTCCGTAACTTCATACTTTTCGCCCTCGTTTTCGCCATGGTTCTCCCGCAGGCCCTTGCGCTCCAGCAATTATTCCCTCTCCACGGAAGGGTAACTGGCACCGGCGGCACTCTTGTGAACGGTGATTTGCGCGTCTACATTTTCGATGCCAACAGCGGCGGAAACACTGTTTACGATTCAGGAAGCGACTACAACGGCGCAATCATCAGCAGCGTCGTCGATGTAATGCTTGGCGACAAGACAAACCTTGACCTCAACTACGGCTCTTTTTATTACATGGACATTGCAATCAACAACAACGACCTCGACTTCAACGGAAATGAGAGGAAAATATTCGAATCCAACAGGGGAAACGACATAAACGTCACCGACCTTAAGAGCGTGAACGGCAGTATAAGGCTCTCAGTCGCTTCCGATGGCAATGTGGGAATAAACACCACCTCCGCGGCAAGCAGGCTTTCGGTGTACGGCGATGTCAATATAGCGAACACGAGCACAAGCACGCCTTTGCTGCGCGTCAGCAGCGGGAATTCCAGGATTGGCGTCCTTACCCACACTCCCCAGAACACCCTCAACCTTTTGGGCGATGTGAACTTCGCGATTTCAGGCGGGACAGGTTCCCCCTCATTGTATGTTACAAATGACGGCAACGTCGCGGTCAACGACGTATTCTCAAAGAACAAGCTGCACGTCCTTGGCGATTTGAATGTCACCACAAGCGCTACTGCCGCGCCCAGTTTGTACATTAACAGTACTGATGGCAACATCAGCATTGGTGCGGCTTCGGCTACGAGCACTTATAGGGTTGATGTGAGTGGTTTCGGCAGGTTTACTGGTGATTTGAATGTTGGCAAGAAGGTTACGGTGTCGGATGTGAATGTTTTGAATACGTTTACGGTTTCGAATTCGAGTGGGTCGCCTTCGATTTTCGTTACTGCGAGTGATGGGAATGTGAGCATTGGTTCTGGTGCGGCAACAAGCACTTATAGGCTTGATGTGACTGGTTTCGGCAGGTTTACTGGTGATTTGAATGTTGGCAAGAAGATTACGGCTCAGGACTTGAATGTTTTGGGCACCACTACCCTTACCGGCACGGCTCTTGTCGTCACTGACATAAACACGAGCAATATCGGTATCCGCACTTCCGGCGGAACCATCCTTTTCAACGCAAGTACCGGGGCGGAGAGGCTGAGGATTACCGATGACGGGAATGTCGGCGTGAACGCCTCTGTTGTGAAGAACAAGCTGCTGGTTATCGGTGATTTGAATATTGTTACAAGCGCTACTGCTGCTCCGTCGCTTTTCGTGAGTTCAGTTGATGGAAACATTGGGATAGGGACTGCTTCTCCGGGATCGACTTTTAGGGTTGACGTATCCGGCTTTACGAGGATTACCGGCGACCTCAATGTTGGGAAGAAGATTACTACGACGGATGACAATGTTTTGGGCACATTCACGATTACGAATTCGAGCGGGACTCCCTCGTTGTTCGTCACTTCGAGCGATGGGAATGTGAGCATTGGTTCTGGTGCGGCAACAAGCACTTATAGGGTTGATGTGAGTGGTTTCGGCAGGTTTACTGGTGATTTGAATGTTGGCAAGAAGGTTACGGCCTTTGACCTCAATGTGGCCAGAACAGCCACGTTCCAGGACACCAACGTGCTTGGGACAGAAACACTTACAGGCGACCTCAATATTGCCACCAACGGAAAGAAGATCTACGTAAGGGACGCCAACATCAGCGGCGGCAATATAGTGAACGGCTGCGCGGGCCAGGCAATACTCTCAAGCGGGTTCTCAAGGGTTTCGACCACGTGCGTTTCGGCAAGCTCATGGATATTCCTAACACGCCAATCCGCAGGCTCGCCCCTCTCAGATGTGAACAAGGCAGTTGTGTATGTTATAGGGGGAAGGGTTGCGGGCACGAACTTTGATATCAATTCATCCTACGCAACAGACGCAAACACGGTGGCATGGCTGATCATAGAGCCGACATAAACCCGGTAGGTGCCAACTCATGGTTATGAACCAGGGATTTCGTGTTACGGCACTTTATGCTCTTTTTATCAGTGCACTTGCCCTTTCATCTTTTGCCGGTGCGTTCGATGCAAACGGCGACAGTTTTGATGGAAACTTCCAGTCCTTCGGCTACTCGCTTGCCGACTCTAATGTCGCTGGCGGCACTTTTGAAGGGGACTTCGTTTCGCCCGCAGTTACCACCGGCAGTTGGCACGGGGGCGGGCTGTATTTTAGGGAAGGCGTTTACTTTGACCAGAACAAGGTAGGCGTAATAATCACTGCGCCCGCCAGCGGCTCCTCGTTTGCTTCGTCATCAGTCACCCTGACCTATAATTTTGAGACGCCGGGCAACCCTGTAAAGATTTTCTGGGTGCAGGTGGATTCCAATGGATGGATAAACAATAGAATGAATTTGAGCCGCGACTTCAACGGCCTTGCCAATGGCGACCACACTTTCTATGTCGTTGCAACCGACCTGTATGATGTAAACTCGCTCACAAAGAGCGTCGCGTTTTCTGTTAGCGTAAGTTCCGGGGCTTCCACAACCTCATCCACTGTAACTGTCGGAACCCCTCCAGGCGGAGGCGTGGGAAGCGGAGGCACGCCAAGGGTGGCAATAGATGATGTCGAAAACCAGTCCAATGTGCTGAAAACTTATGAATATGCCGGTTCGAGCGGTGTTTCCGCAGACGGAATCGAAGTGACAAGGAGCGTTTCAAACATCGTGCTGGACACTTCAGCCAAAGGAAGGACCAACGTATGGGGCTTTGATGTCGTGATCAAGAATAACTCTGACAAGCCGTTCCAGAATGTTTCGGTCGTGGAAACCATCCCGAAGAAAGTCGCGGCGAATGTTTCGGAAGTGACTTTCAAGGTGCAGCCAGCAAGAATAATCAAGGCAGACCCAATAGTCGAATGGATAATCGAGGATTTGCCTGTAGGGGGGGAAACGAAATTCTTCTACTTTGTCGAGAAGCTCCGTGACAAGGGCATTTCAGATGACTACAATGCTTTCTTCGCCTCGCAGCCGGTTCCGGAGTTGACTGCAGAGGAAAAAACACTGGATGATGCCTGCAGGAATGTAAACTGCGATGACAATAACATCTGCACGCAGGATTCATGTTCGCAAGGCGTGTGCTCCAATGTCCCGGCAAGGGAGGGCATAACATGCTCAGAGGGCAGCGTCTGCAAGTTGGGGAACTGCGTTGCACCGCCCAAACCCACCAAAGCCCCCTCGGGCCCTGAAAAGGTTAGTTCTCCTGGAAAGCCCTTTGACTTCGGCTCCCTCCTCGTGCCTTTGGCCGGAATCATTGTCTTAATAATAGCTGTTGCGGCACTCTTCTTTTTCAAAATCATCAAGAAGCCAAGTAAGTAATAAATAACCTCCCAAGCCTAAATCTGGTACTTAAGCTTGGTGCTTGCATGGCTTACAAGACTGCGTATGATTATAACCCAATCAAGGGAAAAACCGTTTTCCTCAGGGCCGACCTGAACAGTTCGGTTGTCGAGGGGCGGGTCGTGCTTTCCTCGCGCCTGCGCGAGCACTCCAAATCCATTTACGCCCTGAGCGAGGAGGGCGCGAAAGTCGTTGTCCTGAGCCACCAGGGCCGGCCAGGGGAGGAAGAGTTCATAGAGCTTAAGAGGCACGCGGATTTCATAAAAAAGTTCACTGGAAAGAGCGTGAAATTCGTGAAGTGGGAGCAGGACTTCGTTTCCGAAATAAAAAAAATGAAGGAAGGCGAAGTGGTAGTTCTTGACAACACGCGCTTCCAGAAAGAGGAGCAGCAGGAGAAGAGCGCGCAGGGGCATGCGGATGATTCTTTCATGAAAAAGCTCGGGCCTCTCGCGGATTTGTTCGTGCAGGACGCCCTGAGCGTCTGCCACAGGCCGCATGCAAGCGTTGTTGGCTTCAAAAAATACGCCCCATGTGTTGTTGGCCCGGTGCTCGAAAAGGAGCTCGAAGCCCTCTCGAAATTTTCAGATTCGAAAGGCGATGGCAAGCTCGTCGTGCTCGGCGGCTCGAAGCTCGCGGATTCGCTTGGCATACTGAACGGAATGCTCGAGCACGGGATGTGCAACGAGGCATGCATAGGCGGGCTTTTAGGCGAGCTTTTCCTCAAGGCAAAAGGTGTCGATTTCGGCGCAAAGGAAAAATTCTTCAATGAAAAGGGTTTCTCAAAGCTTATTCCGGAAGCGAAAAAAATGCTCGAGAGGCACCCATCAAAGCTCATACTTCCAATCGACCTTGCAGTCGAGTACACCAACGGCTCGGGGGCAAAAGGGCCTTCGAAGAGAAAGGAGCTCAAGGTTCCGGATTTCCCCTCGGAATACCCGCCAATGGACATCGGGACAGAGACCACCGAGCTCTTCAAGCAAAAAATCAGGGCATCAAAAGTGGTTGTCTACAACGGGCCGATGGGTGTTTACGAAAAGCCGAAATTCGCCATCGGCACAAAGAAGGTGCTCGAAGCGATTGCCTTCCACCGCTGCTATTCTATAATCGGCGGTGGCGATACCGAAAGGGCGCTCACATCCTTCGGCCTTGTGCCGCAGGACTTCAGCCACGTCTCTCTTGCAGGAAAGGCGCTGCTCCAATACCTCTCCGCAGAGCCGCTGCCGGGAATTGAAATACTCGAGAAGAAGTGATTTTTCAGCTGCAAAACTCCGGCCTAGCAAATGTCTGCAGCAAGCAGTCAAACCAAAGAAATAATTCTTTGCGCAATTTCCCTTTTACCTCCCTTCATCCACTTGTTTTCCTTTCCGCAGAAGAGCATTTCCGCCTTCTGCGAGCCGAAAGGGTTTTTCTTCAGATCTGCCGCAACGACCGCGAAAAAGCGGTTTTTTTGCAGGAAACTTTTCGCTTCCTTTTCAATCTCTTTGCCGCCCTTTCCCCACAAGGCCTTGAAGGCTATTATTTTGAGCTCTGGGAATTTTTTGTGCACTTTTGCCAAAAGCTTTTCCCTCGGCAAGAGTTTTAGCAGGGCAGGCTTTTCCGAACCTATTTTCCCGCTTTTTTTCCAGACGCTAAAATCCGCTATTGCGGCTGGGCAGAAGAAATAGTCATAGCTTTTTCCAAGTCCATGCCGGGCGTTTCCCCTAAGTTCGCGCATTACTTTTTCTTCAAGCCCTTTCGCATCGTGCACCTCTTCGAAATCAACAAAACTCTCCGCCGCGCCATTGCCGAACGCTTTCACTTCCGCCTTCTGCCTCGCGCATTCGAGCGCTATTTCAACCCCCATTTTTCCGGAGCTCTTGTTCGTGATTTCGCGCACATCATCAACAGGTTCACTGAACGCCCCATAGGCCACAAGAATTTTTTTTCCACGCAATTTGTTTCCGGAAAGTGCCTTCTCCACAGCGAACACTATTTCAGAAATGCCGGCAAGCTTTGCCTTCCCTTCCAGCTCGAGCGGCGCGATTATTTCAACCCCCTGCTCCGCGAGCTTTGCGAGGTTCCCCTTGACGATTTTGTGCTCGTACATTGGCTTGTGCATTGCGGGGCAGAGGAGCACTGGCTTTCCCGCGCCTATAGCAACGCTCGCAAAAGTCGTGAGTGGGGTGTCATCAATCCCCATGGCTATTTTGCTTATCGTGTTCGCGGTTGCTGGCGCAATGAGCATAAGTTTCGCCTTGCCGCCTTTCCCCAAAAGCCTCACGTGCTCAACCCTGCCGCTGATTGAGGAAATGACTTTTCTCCCCGAGGCGAATTCGAGCGAGTTTTCAGTGACGATTCCCTTTGCGGATTCACTTAGCACAACCTGCACCCCAAAACCCCCTCTGCGCAGTTCCCTGCACAAATCGAAGGCCCTTACAGCGGCGATGCTTCCGCTAACACCTAGCACAATTAGCTGTTTCATACAATAACTCCGCACCAAAAAAATGTAAAAGCCCACCCCTTGGGCAAAAAGACTGGGATGGTGTTCGGAATTTTACTTCACTGCTATTGCCGCCTTTTCAATGTCGCCTTTCTGCGAGATGCTTGTAAAAGCCGAAACGTTGATGTCATAATTCCCGACAGGCATTGAGGCATAGCTGCAGTTGAAGCTGATAGGGTTTTGGGCAGGCGGGATCAGCGATACTTGGTAGCCCACAGCGCCGGTTTCACAAAGCACGCTCGCCCCGCTCTTTACATGCACTTCATACTTTGTGACATTGTTCCCAAGATTGAAAATAATGTTGAAGTTGTCGGTGGTCACGGCGGTTCTCGTCTTTATGCTGTTCGGTGCGATTATGTGCGCCCCGTTCGGCGCAACTGGGACGTTCTGGTCAAAGGCGTCAAAGCTTTCCTCGGAAACGCTCTCGGTTTTCCCGACCGAGTTCACGACGAAAACCATGAGCACGGCAAAAACTATTATCGCCGCCCCTATGATGAACATGAACTCCAGGCTTCCCTGCCCATTCTGCATGCCAATTATAAGAGAAGCCGCATATTTAAAAGTTATTAATTGTTCGCCCCTTCATGCTCCCTATGCAGGCCATTGACAACCTAGCCCTCGCCTACCTAGTGCTTGAGCTAAAGCCCTCCTTCGAAGGCGCTTTCGTGAACAAGGTCTCGGAGATGGACAGCAGCACGCTCAAGCTCAAGCTGCACACAAAGCAGGGCTCTAAGGACCTCGTCATCAAGGAGAACATTTTTTTCTTTTCCCCCTTCTCCGTGCAGGCGCGGCACGGCAAGAGCAACTTCGCGGCATCTCTAAAGAAGGAGCTCTACAACAAGAGGATTACCGCAATTGAACAGCACTCCTTTGACCGCGTAGTTGAGATAAAACTCCTAGAGCACTCCCTTGTGCTCGAACTGCTCGGCGATGGGAACAAGATCCTGCTGGGAAAGGATGGCAGGATAATTTCCTGCGCCAAGAACGAGAAGTGGTCCGAGAGGGAAATACACAAGGGCTTTGCGTACGTTTACCCAGACCCCAAATCCCTCAATCCCTCGACGCTTTCGGTAAAGGAACTAAAGGAAAAGTTTTCCTCCTCGCAAAAGGATGCGATACGCTCGCTAATCTCCTGCGTGAACATCTCCCCACTGATTGCAGAAGAGGTTTTTTTCTCCCTAGGGCTCGAGAAAGGCGCGAAAGCCTCCGGCCTTGGGGAAAAAGAGCTTGAAAAAATAGCCTCGGGCGTAAGGGCCTTTTACGCAGTAGAGCAGGCCAAGCTAAGGCCGGTGGCCTACAAGGAGTTCGCCTATCCTTTCAGGCTCTTGCACCTAAAGGAAACCCCGGTGGAAACAAAATCCCTAAATGACTGTTTCGGCGAGGCCTTTTCCTCCTCCGCCTCTTCATCCCCGCTCCAGGCAGCTGGCCAGGCGAAGGCAAAAGGCAAAGTTTCGGGCCTTGAGCATATGAAAAAGCAGCAGCAGGAGGCGCGCAAGAAGTTTAATGCGCAGGTAGATGAGAACAGGGTGAAGGCTGAGCTTATTTACCAGCACTTCAATGAAATAGAGTCGCTCAAAAAGGGAATCCTTGGGGCTGTTTCTAAAGGGATGAAAGAAAAATATATTATGTATAAGATTTCTTCGGCTGCCTTGGCGGGGGACAAAAGGGCGCTTTTAGTAAAAAAAATAGATTTGCAGAAGAAAAAAATAGAGCTCGAACTCTAGCAGCCAAAAAAAGCTAACGCTAAGGCAAGAAAAAATTGGCAAGGGAAACTTGCAAAGCCACTAAGCCCCTCTTGGGGCGCACACAGAGGGCGGACTTTACTTAGGTTCTGCGCCTATTTCCCGCTCATCTACAATGAAGACATCGCTCACAGCGGTGACAGCAGAGTAGGGGACTTCTATTACCCTATCCTTTGCCTCCACCCTTTTGGCAACCTTGCTCTCCCTGTCGACTTCTACGAGCAGGTACTCAATGTTGCCTGTGGCCTCATCAACCAGGAGGTCAACTAGCTTTCCGACTTCGTCTCCCCTGTTGGTGATGACCCTTTTTGTTGCAAGCTGCCTTGCTATTGTGTATTTGTACATTTTAAAACTCTCCCTTCTTTTTTAGAATAAAAAATTTCTATATTAGAAAAGTCTAACTTATTTAAATAGTTATGGGGGAAAAGCCGGGGAAAAGCCGCAAAAAGGCGGACTACATAACGCGTGTTTTCCCCAATACCTTAAAAAATGCCTATTCCCCTTACTTTTTGCATGCCAATAACGCTAGAGCCCGCAGATAACCATTCCGAAGGCTCCTGCCATGCCAATGATAGTAATGTAGAAGTGCAGGAATTTGATGGCGCGGAAGCAAATTACGGCCACTCGGAACATGAGGAGACGAAGTTCCTCTCCAAGCAGCAGGTCGAAAAGCTCAAGAAGGCAAAGTATGCGATGGTAGGCTCGCACTCAGCTGTGCAGATATGCTCCTGGAACAAGAAGGCCATAAGGCAGGAAGGGGTTTGCTACAAGCAGAAATTTTACGGGATTGAATGCGCCAATTGCGCGCAGATGAGCCCCTCTGTTCTCTGGTGCAACGAGAACTGCGTCTTCTGCTGGAGGCCTATGGAGTGGATGCGCAACGTCAACCTCGAGGATGTAGAGGTTGACAGCCCGAAAAAAATAATCACGGGAACAATCTCCCAGAGGCAAAAACTCCTCACAGGTTTTGGCGGGCTTCCGAACCTCAACAAGGCGCGCTTTGAAAAAGCGCAGATGCCTTCGCACTGGGCGATAAGCCTTTCCGGCGAGCCCACGCTCTATCCGCAGATATGCGAGCTGATTGCAGAGATTAGAAAGCTCCCTTCCACCAAAAGCATTTTCCTTGTGACGAACGCGCAGAAGACAGACGTGTTCGAAAAAATGGCGGCCAATAATGAGTTCTTGCCGACGCAGCTCTATGTTTCGCTCGACGCCCCGGATGAGGAGCACTTCAAGAAAATCAACCGCTCCGTGCTCTCGGACGGATGGCAGAGGCTCATGAATTCTATGAAGGTGATTTCTTCCCTGCCTACAAGGAAGGTCACGAGAATTACGCTGATGAAAGGCATCAACGACGATTCACAGTTCCTGAAGGCATGGTCTGATATTGTGTGGACAATGAAGCCGGAATTCCTCGAGGTCAAATCCTACATGCACATCGGCGATTCGCGCTCAAGGCTCTCGCGCGAGAACATGCCAAGCTTTGATGAGGTGAAGGGGTGGTCAGAGAAGTTTGCCGCCCTTTCAGGGTATGTGTGCAAGGACTTCTCGAAGCCGAGCAGGATAATGCTGCTCGTGCGCCCGGACCTAAAGGAGAAGAACACGAAGCTCGAGTTCGCGCGCAATGAAATGGGGCTTTCGGGTGCGGGAATAGACTTCTGAAACTGCGCAGGTTCCGGCACTGCATAACAGGTTTTCCAAATATTTGCCAAATAACCCGCTCCGCAATTTTTTTATACACCAAATTCCTCATTGATTGCATGCCGAAAAAAGCCTTCCTGCCAGTCCTGCTGCTCCTGCTCTTTTCCCCGGGCGCTTTTGCGAACTACAACGACAACCTTGTAAAGGTAGACCTAAACACTATCGACAATGGCTCCGAGTACAGCCGCTCCTCGACGCAGTCCATAACCCTTGTTCACACTGTGACAAAGCTCGACGCAGCACTTACCTCAGCCACCATTTCCATACTAAAGTACAAGGCAGGCAACAATTATGAAATAATTTCAGGCCCCTTGACCATGGACTTTGCCTCCTTGCCAGCAGGAAGCGTCGTCACCTTCTTGCCGAGATTCATCTCCCTTTCGAGCCTTCAGAACGGCACCAACACTTTCTCCGTGGTGATAAGCTCCACGACCCCGCAGGATTTCGAGCCGCTCGACAACATAGACAATGTTTCAATAATAGTCTTCGACAACGCGAAGATGGTCGTGCCGGAAACCCATCCCGTTCTTGCGCTCCTTGCGGCGCTTTTTGTGCTTGCCATACTGCGCAGAAAAGCCTGAGTATTGGACTTAAATATAGCGTCAACATTGATTATAGCGTGGCTAACATATCTTTCACTGAATTGGGCAACCCCGCAAACCTGCCCATAGCTGTTTTTTTCTTTCTCTGTTTGATAGTTTTTGGCCTAATTTTTGTTTACAAGCAGAACTGGCTAAGGGCCATTAACAAGGCACGGGAAGATGCCGGCATTAGGCATAAAATAAAGGCAAGCGAAGCTATCGACCAACTGGAAAACAAACTTCTCAAAGTAGTGGGCTGGCTTATAATTTTATTAGGCGTTTGCGGATTGGTTTGGGCCATTTTCTTTTAATGCCCGTGTTTTTGGGTCAAAGCTAGCCATAAAACTTTTTAAACAAAAGAACTAATGCAAAACCTTTAAATCCACCAATCCCTTCCTATTTGCATGACTTCATTGGATGACGAGCCGGTTCTGCGCGGGGGGTTTTGGGACGCGCAAAAAATCCTCGTAGTTGTTGTTTTCATTGCGGGGCTTCTGGTCGGCGGCTTTGTGACGAACAAGTACATAGACAAGCAGGTGCTTGCAAAGCAGGCAGTGGACTCAAACTCGGTTTCGCAGCTCAATTCGCGCCTCGATCAGAGAAACGATCTGCTCTACAGCTGCCTTTTGAAGAACAACATATCGCCTGAAACGTGCGCAAAGGGTTAATCCGCTTTGAGCAGATTGTTTATTTCTTTTACGACTTCCGCGAAGTTTTTGTCCCTAAGTTTTCCAAATGGCTTTAACAGTAGTTTCTTGTGCAACCGGAATATTTTGTCCGCTTTTACCCTGCTCGGGATTGGCAATTTCCCGGCTTCAAGGTCTTGTGGGGCAATGCTTACTGAATAGTCCGCCTGTTTCATGCTTGATGTCACGGCGCAGACAACCACGTCTTCGGCTTTTTCGTTGTAACTATTGTTTGACACTATGATGCACGGCCGTATTTTTGTTTCCGACAAATCTGAAAATGGGAGGCTGGCCCAGAAAAGCTCCCTTTGTTTCACTTGAGGTCCTCCCTTGCTATTTTGTCCCAAACCTCATCTTCTTTTGTCCACATCCGTTTCAATGATTCTAAAGACATTTTTCTCCAGAATTCATCCTCCTCTTCCACCATTTTTTTCGCAACGTCCGCCTCTTTCCGAATTATTATCTCCTTTTCCTTCTCGATTAGCACGAGGGATTCCCTCGGCTTTATGTTCATGGATTTTCTCATGTCCTCAGGGATAACTATCTGCCCCCTTTCGTTGACGAGCACGCTCCTGATTCGAATAGTCATAGTATTCATACTAATCATACTTTGTTGATTTAACACTTTCGCCGTTCCAAGCACCCCACATACTTCGTCAATCAACGAAGTTAATTTATTTGTTTTGTTCCGCTATCTTATAATGCCAAAGCTCCCAATTCTACTATTTGCAGCCATGCTTCTCCTCTCAGGCTGCCTTGAGAAGTTGAGCGTGCAGGACAGGCTCTCCTGCCTCGAACTCACTTCGTATTCCTTTACTTCTGTGCCAGATTGCGCCTCGCAGGAAGGCTGCTTTGGAAAAGTGCAGGAATCATTCCCTATGGGTGAAAAGGTTTTCCCTTCGGATGTGCGCGAAAGCATTTTCGGCTCAAAGAACCATCTTGCCCGCTCCTGGCTTTTCTTGAACAACGCAAAATCAAACCTCAAGCAAATGCACTCCCTCTGTGAAAACGCTTCGGATTTTTCCGGTATTGCGAGGCAGGCGAACGAACTGAACGCAAACCTCGCAATTGCCGCTAAAGAAATCGATTACTTCAGCCAAAGCGCAGCCCTTGCAATAAATTCCGAGATAGATGATCTGGGCATCGAGGACATAAACCTGGTGCGCGAAGAGCCCCTCTTCGATGATTACATAGTGCTGAACCAGAACGCGCTCGACTTTGCCCAGCACAATTCCGAGGGAAAAACCTATGCATCTAAATTCCTCAAGGAGGCGAAGTCGCTCGAATCAATCGGAAAAACCCTTTCTGCATCCTCGCTGCTTTCGGAAAAAAGCCTGCTCGGGATAATTTCGCAAAACAGCTCCCTGCTCTCAAGCGAGGCAAAGGGGCGTTTGGAGAAGCGTGATTTCCCTGTCTCGTTCATATACCCGGTTTTTTCCGGTGTCTCGAAGTTCTTTGCCGACTTTTTCGCGCTCGGAGGTTCGGTTGGTTCCCTCAAAAACCTCCCCTCATACGGTGTTTTCGAGTCCCTCAATAGAATAATTGGCGCGGACAATTCCGCTGCCTCGGCTTTTTTCAAGACTTTTCGGGACGATTCGGCCCATAGGGTTTTGCTCAAGGAAAAAATATCTGGGCAGAAGGCAGCAATCAATTCCTCTCTTGATGCTTTGGAGAAGAAGGCGGGGCTGCTCGAAAAAAACCTCGCAAATGTTGCCCTTACTCCGATGCCAGTTTCCGGGGAAGGGAATGCTTCACTGGTTTTAGAATCTGGTCTTTCCCGCGCTTATTTGGAAAATTTCGGGAGCGAATTCGGCAAAGGGGCCTCATCCATAAAATCCTCCCTCGCCTCGCTCGAGGAAGCGGAATTTCTCGGCAACATCTCCCTCGGGTATCTCGGCTCTTCGATAAAGGCGGTTTCAGGCAAGGTCCAAAAGCTTTCTGATAATGTCAGCAAAGCCGAGGCGATTTCAGCAGAATCTGGCGCAAGGTGCTCGCAGGAAGTTTTGCGGATAGAGGAAAAGATTTCCGGAAAGGGATTCGATTCTACGCTTCCTTCAATAATTTCCGCAAGGGAAAGATTGCGCGCCGAAATAATCTCCTACCATTCTTCCGGTAAGGGCTCTTCGTGCCAGCGCATAGTTTCCGACTTTGCCTCATTGTTAGGGCTCCTTGATTCTTCCTTGCCGCAGGAAGAATTCTCCATGTCAATAGACAAGTGCATTTCACGCGCCGAAGCCCTCCTGGGGCTGCTGGAAGATTCGGATGGTTCTGGCTTGCAGCTCTCCTCGCTCAAGCGCCTTGCAAAGCCATACCAAAACCCATCCCTTGTACTAGAATCGTGCGAAACCATAAGCGCGAGGCTTACGAAAAACGCATACTCTTTGCCGGAAGTAATTGAAGCGCAGCAAAATTACGCCACCCTTTCAGGGAAAATCTCTTCGCTAAAATCCCTGCTGCAAAATTTTCCCCTCATTGCTTCAGGCACTTTAGGCGAAGCAGGTCCATTGCTCCGCTCGTTTGATTCCATTTCAGCGGATTTTGAAAACGGCAAGTTCGGCCTTTCTGCAATCGCGCGCGCAAAAGAAATACTTGAAAGCGAAAGGGCCACCCTTTCAAAAGCCAATGAACTTCTCCCCTCCCTTGCCTCGAGGGCGGTTGAAAAATACATGGAAATAGGTTTTATTCCGCGCGGGCCTTCAGGCAACGCCCTTGCAAGGCTTAGCCTGCAAAACCCCGGGCCCGAAATAGACGCAGCTTTCACTTCTGAAATTTCCCTAGATTCTTCAGATGCGCAGGAAGTTTTCTCCACCAAAAATGTCTCCTCCAGCCCTTCCGGCAAAAAGACAGTGCTCCGTTTTTCGGGACTGCTTTCTGGCCTCAATTCCCTGATTCTTGACATGGATTCCGGCAGGCAACAAGACGATAATTCAGGGCAATTCCTGCAGACGCAGCAGGAGAAGGAGAGGATATTGCTAGAGAACGCAGGCCTCGGCGCCAAAGCCTTTGCTTTTCCGGAAAAAAGCCCGGAGCTTGCGCAGATGCAAAAGAAGATAGAGCTGCTCGCAAACCAGGGAAAACTGAAGGAGGCGGGGGAGCAGCTTTCCGATTTCAAAAAGGAAGTGGAATCCGCCGAACTCAGGGAAAAAAGCGAAGCCGGGCTCAAGGAGCGGGCAGCAGATTTTTCCGAAAAGCTCTCGAAAATAATTTCTCTAAAAAAAGGGCTTTCAGAAAATGCCTCCGCGCTCCTGCAGAACCTCAAAAGCGTTCCGGAAAACGAGCTTGCGGAGGTTTACGCTTTCTCGCCTGTAACACTTGAGCGGCTGCAAAAACTCTCGGGGCTCGCCGCAATTAAAACCATCACCCCGCAAAAAGTTTCGGAACTCCTAGAGAAGGGGAAGTTCGGCCAGCTAGAAGAGCTCCTGCAGTCCGGGAACGCGGATGAAGAGCTCGCCAAGATCGAATCCGCTTCCGAAGAGGCGGTCTCCGCACTTGAGAGGCTGAAGGTCAACGCTCTCTCTTCATACAATTCAGCGCTCGCCTACCTCAAAACCTCGCCGGAAAAAAACCTCGAGGCCGAGGAGCTGCTCATAAAATCGAGGCAGGCGCTTGAAGCCAAATCCTACCTCGAATCCCTGCTCAACTCCGGCAAGGCATCGGCAATTACAGGCGCCGCCATCCTCGCACCTAAAAGTGAAATCCCGCTTGCGGTCTACCCGCTCGCACTCGTGATACTGCTTGCCGCGTTTTACGCTTTCACGAAAAAAGAGGAGAAGCCAAAACAGCCGCTCAAAATAAGGAAAGCTAATGAGCCGATTGAAAATGTGGGCACTGAAAACATTTCTGAACGCGAAGGCAACGAAGGGAAACCAAAGGCTGCTCTATAACGTTGCCTTAAACTTTTGGGCTTCACAATTTGGCTCTGCAGCGCTTCAATCCTTCTTGAAATAAAAGTAAGCGAAAACGCCCGCTGAAACAAGCGCGAGCAGGACCGAAGCTATTACTTTTGCTTCAATTCCTTCCTGCACCGTTACGTTCGCGGTGTCGCATTCAAGCGTCCTTCCCTCATGCTCCGCTATGCAGCCAAGGGAGTAAGTCCCGGCCTTCGATGCCTTTGCGTTGAAAGTTAGGTCGACCGATTGCCCGATGCCGAGCGAATCTATTATTTTGGGGTTTTCATCGCTGGTCTCAAGCCCGCTCTGTGCCCTTACTGAAATGCGGCTAACCCGCTGCTTGCTTATGTTCTGCACCCTTATTGCGAGCTTTATGTTCTCGCCCGCAAATGCCTTGTCATTGCCAAGCGCGCTTGTAACTGAAATCTTGTGCGGCGGGTCGAGGGCCCCTAGATTTGGCCTGTTTGAAAGCATGCCCTGCTCCTCACCGAAAACATTTGTAAATGTGAGCACGGCCGGAAGCAGGGTGAAAGGCACTGCCTTGTTTGCCACAATCGAGTATGAAATCCTGTACTCTCCTGGCTTTGTGCACTGGGAGTTTTCCCAGCGTTCGCACTTGGGCGCAATCCCTTGCTTGGATGTTTCTCCCTTGAGCACGCTTATTTCAGGGGTGTTTTCCTCGAGCTCCTGCTTTCTGTAAGTGAGCATCACCTGCGCATCCTCTGTGCCGAAATTCTTCGCCACGGCATCGACGCTGAATGGGATTCCGACATAGGGCGTGTAAGTTTCAAGCTCGAGCCTTACTCCTTTCTCTTGCGGGAAGTGCGTGCCAGTATACGAGCCGAAATATGACTCTGATGAAATCTTCACGGTGCCGGGCAAGGAGGAAGTCCTTGCGCAGATTTTAACGCTGTTCGAGCTGCGCAATTTTTCTTTCTGGATTTCGATTCTCGCAAACCCATTCCCGAAATCCTTGCTGCGCAACTCCGCGAGCTTTTCATCGCCGTTGAAAAAGACAGCCACTGTTGCGGAGCTTTTCTGCTGCGAAGGCAGGTCGGCCTTTAGCGAGAGCATGTGGAAAACTTCGCCGTTGGCATCGGGGGCGAAGGGGAATGAAAAAGTTGTGCAATCGTAGACGCTAGACCCGTTTATGTAGAAATCCTTGAAGCCGTTCTGCCCAAAATTAATCTCCTGCACCGTCCCAGCATAGGTTATGTAGCTGAGGGCAAGGAGACAAAGTATTACAAGTCCTTTCTTCACTTCATCCCTCTTTTCCGAATTTCTCTTATTATTAAGTCGGTTGTATCTTTAATAGTTTTCCTGTTTTCGAGCTCGAAAACCCTCTTTTTCGGGTAATTCCTCATGCAGTGCTTCTTGCAGTAATCTATCCCTTCGCAAAAGACATTGTCCTGCACCTTCTCGGCCCCATAGCCGCGCTGCTCGAGCCTATAGCCAAGCCTCTCTTCCTCCCGCCGCGGGTTCAGCCTTAGAATGACCACTAGGTCGAACTTGCCCTTTATTTCGCACAGCAAGTGCCCCTCGATTATGGTGTTTTTCCGCTTGCCTAGGTAAATATTGAGCCTCTTTTCAAGCTTTTCTAGCGGCACGACGAGTTCGTTTTCCTGCGCATCGAATTCGCCAATTCCTTCCTTTAGCGCGAACTCCTTCTCATTGATCGTCTTGCATTTGAGGTGTTCCGAGAGCCTTTTCGCTACGGCTGTTTTGCCGACCCCCGGGGTTCCCGTGATGCAGATGCGCATGGCACTTACTAGGCCTGGATTGTAAAATAAACCCTGCTATTGTTGCTCTTCCAGCCACCTCTCATATTGCTTGTGGTTGCCGGCAAAAATTATGAAACGTGTATCTCTAACTTCCCTATAGCATATTCTGTATTGGCCAGAATCGACCACGGCCCAAGGCAGCCCATGTTGCAGGTGCCGCGTCCTTTCAAGATAGGCTATCTGACCGATTTTTTTATTTAGCCTTATCTTTATAGAATTGTCAAATTTTGAGAAGAACTTGTCCCATCCGTCAATGTAATCAATTTTGAACGGCAAATGACCCACAAGAACGTCATGGGCCACCGCTATTTAGTGTTTTTGTTCATTTGGTTCATACAAGCTGAACAAACAGGAATTTATTTGAAACCGTATTTCTTATCTACTTCCTCTTGAGTGTAAACCTTTCTCTTCCCTTCCTGTACTTCTTTCCACATTCTCTCCATCTTTGCAATGGCTCTCGTGTCGGTAACGGGCCTCACTACCATGCTCCCAAAAATCTCGTACTGCTTCCCGAGCTCTAGTATGCCAGCACGCACAGCCTCGCTCTTGGTCTTGTAAACCCCATTGTCAATCAAGCTCTTCACAATCTTTTCCTGCGCCTTCTCAAGCCTCACAAGCACTTGTGCCATGCAAAATCACCTATATCAAAAATATATCAAAACAATATATAAATCTAATTAGGGTTTCCTGGCGTGGTTTTTAGGGCCTCTTGTTCCTTCCCCCCAAAGTGCTCGGAAAAAAACCGAATTTCGCTTGCCGCAGGGTGTTTTTTCTGCGCTCTTCTCTTTTTGCCACCCTCCACGCCTTGACAACTTCTAACCCTGTTGCGGACAGGCGCCGCCATGCAGCCCCAGTTGGCTTACTAACCCATATCACTGATTTGCGGCTTATCCCGGACTCATGAAGCAAACCTTCAACGTGGTCTTGGTGCACCAGGACAAAATCGTTTTTTCCGGCTTTTTTTTGCTTGATTTTCAGGGCCCATTGCTTCTCGCGCAGGTTCATGTTCATGAACCTCAAAACACCCCTGCTTTCTCTTTCCCTAAATCCCCAATACAAGTCGTGGACTGATTGCTTATCAAGCGGCACTATCCCCCAGCCCATTTCATGTGCTTTTGCAATGGCTACGCCGAAGGGGTCTATGAGGCCCACATGCATTTTCCCTATATGCCCAAGAATAAGCTTTGGCGGTGGAGGAGAAGGGGTGAACAAAGTTTCAGCATAACAAGGCCTTGTTTTGCTTGTTTAAGCCAATCGCTTCGTCTTTTAACCTCTCACCGCCGTGTTCCAGGCAATAGAGCAGCTTGGATGCCCTTGATTCCTTTTGAGATTCAATGGTGTCCCCCATGCTTGTCACTTGCCTGCAACGTTGAGGATTATGCCTTAAGTGGTATAAATACTTTTCCATCCAACGGAGCTTTATCCTGCCTTCTTTTTTCCAGAAATGTCATTTTGTTCCGTTATTTGGAAAAATAGGCGTTTTACGGCCTTTTTCCTTATGTATATTCGATTTTTTTTTCCTCAAAAAAATTTTTGAAAAAACGCGAAAAATCCGAGTTATGTATATGGCTGTTTTGGGCGGGAATTCGCGGTCAAAAAGCCGAAAAAGCTTGCTCTAAAACTCTTTTAGAAAAAGAAAGAGAATATAGTAAAAAGTTTTTGCTGTTCTTGCAGTCAAGTGCCCGGAAAGCATGCTGCCTAGAAATTTGGCCGCCTCTCAAAGTAACTTTGAATAAATAATGTGCCCCCACGGGGCAACTTATACTGGCGCCGGTTTATATTCGGAGTAAGCCGGAATTCCGGCCTCGTTTCACAATTTGTTTAGCACTCCCTTTTTCTTCATCTCTGACAAAAAGCGTTTTACTTTATGGTTTTTCAGGGCATCCTTATGCACAACAGCTACCTGTGAAGACCAGAAAAATGGGTTCCATGTTAATCCGTGTTCTTTGGCGGTTTTTCCTGATGTAACGTGTGCAAATGCAAAATCTACCACGCCTTTGCTCACTGCCTTTTCTGGATTTGCAAGCCAAACAAGTTCGCAGTTTATACCTTTTTGTTTCATGAGGAGTTCCGCCAGTGCATAATCTTCTTCCCTTACGCCTACTCTTTTCCCAGCCATTTTTTTTGCGAGTTGCCTGGATTTTAGTTTGGTTTTTGAAAGAATGCTGAATTTGGAATGATGTTGTGGGTTGTCGCTGACTTCTAAAAATTTTCCAACGACCCTGAATGGATTTGTTTTTGTCCTTGCTTTTTCGTAGCCTTTCATTGTTGCCGGCACTCTTTTCAGCAAGCCTGCTTCTGCAAGTGCCGGTACGACTTCGTCAAATCCTCTGAAGTGTATTTTGCTTCCCCTACTTAGATGTGAAACTGCTCTAACTGCGCCTTTTAGGTGCATTGAATCGGGCAGCTGGCTTTTTTCTACAGAAAATATTTTTATTGGGGTTCTTTCCCATTTTCCATCCAATTGTGCTCTCACCCTTCGAACATCGGTAGTAATGGCTGATTGGTCTGCTCCGGTTCGTGAGTATGTTTGAGTGTGTGTATTGGCAGGCATCCGAGCGCCAACTGCAACGGCGTCACCGCTTTTTTTGCCTGGGTAAAATCCTGCTCTGACGATTGCCTGTGAGGCTGAATCGGTAGCTTTTCTTCTGTCAATCGGCCTTGGAATGCGACCTGTAACTTTTCTTGTGTGTATTAACCCGAGCTCTTCTCTGGCTTGTGGCACGCTAATTGCATTCATTTTGAGTAGAGCAGTAACAAGCCTTTCCCTATTTCTTCCTTTAGGGTGAGCTGTGATAATTATGCCTTTTGGAGCTGGAGGTGGCCCCATCTCTGCCCGAAAACGCCTCATAATAGAAAGTTAACAACACTCCCTAATATAGCTTTCTGGTTACATTTTCGGCAATTTTAAAGTAATCTTATATCTTTTTTGAAGTCAACTTATTTTTTTGCCGTAAAAGCCTCTTCATCCGTGAAAAGCTGCGTGAATTCTTCGAGTTGCCACTTCTAACTCGTTGAACCTGAAAATAAGTTGCCATTGTATTGGTACTTTGAATAAATAATGTGCCCTGTCGGGGCATGGCATGGTTTCCGTTATTTTTGCATTTTTTCAATGAGTTCTTTTGTTTTCCAGTTCCTGACCCTTATGCCTTTTAGGTGCCTGTCGTTGCTCCATATGTCAGCCCCTGTTGCAAGCGCACAGGCGACATACGGGGCGTCCTTTTTGTCGTTCACAAGGCTTTGTGCTGCCGCGTAATAGAGCATAATTTCCCCGTCTGAAACAACCCTTATTCTCCTCAGGAGCCTTTTTGTCAGCGAGGCAAAATCCTTCTTTTTGAGTTTGCCCCTGCCCATTAGCTCTTTTGAGTATTTTGCGTATTCCAGCAGCAGGAATGTCGGGGCAAAAAGGGTTATTCTCCGGTCAAGGGTGAGGTTTCTTGTGCCGGAATCCTTGAGGAGCGCTGAGAATAGGATGTTTGCGTCAATTACCAGCTTCATGGGCAAGTTCCTCAAAATGTTTAAGCATTTCCCTATCAACCCTGCCCGCAATTTCCTTAATGTTCTCTTCGGTAAGCCTGCTCCGAGAAGCAATTCTTCCCGCTTCTTCTATATCTTCCAACTGCTGCCTTATTGCAGCCCTGGCAACTTCAGACCATTTTATCTGCGGATGCCTTTTCATGCGTTTTCTCATCTCGCCCTCTATTGAAAGAGTCATACTAACCATATACGTTCACCAACATAGTTCTTATGTTGAACTACTTAAATAGCTTTTCGCCCCCCCGCTTCCAACTTCAAGTATAAGGTAACTCCGCTGCCCTCGCTTTTCCAGCCAAGGCTGGCCTAGAGGAATTCCTTCCTTATTTTTGTAAATCTGGTGAAGTGCCTGTCTTTTGTTATTACTGTAAGGTCGTTCTCCTCAGCTATGGCTGCAATCAGGCAGTCTATGAGGCCAGCCGGCCTGTCTTTTTTGCCAAGTCCCCTGTTCGCTTCTGCCCAAAGGAAGCCGGCCCTGAGGTGGGATACCCTGTCGGCTTCGATAATCCCGCCGCACAGGGCTTCTACTTGGGAAACTTTTG
The DNA here is from genome assembly GCA_964373815.1 of uncultured archaeon. Taxonomy (GTDB): domain Archaea; phylum Iainarchaeota; class Iainarchaeia; order Iainarchaeales; family Iainarchaeaceae; genus UBA10205. The sequence continues at coordinate 63,245 of CAYJWI010000003.1, forward strand.
CGTTTACATCCAGCTTGTTTACCCAGCACCACTTGCTTATTTCTGCAATCACTATGCCGATGGTGAAGGAATTATGCTTGTAGATAAGCTCGGCGCATTTCCGTCCCTTTTGGGTGCCGCGTAGTATCTCTATCCACGCGGAAGTGTCTACGAGGTACACTAAAATTCCCTATCCGTTTCTTCCCTTTTGAATGGCCTTGCGTGCTTTGCAGACCCGAACATTTCTTCGAGTATTCTGCGCTTGTTGGTTTTGAGAACGCTTATCATGACTTTTTGGTCGAATTTCAGGCGGTTCTCCACCAAATCCTTCTTTTTTATTGCAATCGCGGCGGAATTTCCGAGTTTTACTATTTTGCCTTCAATCATCCAAAATCACCATATGTAATAACTTGTTATAACTTCTTTTAATACTTTTCGCCTATTTTTGGGCAATCTCCTTTTCGAGGCCACAAAGTCTTATTATAGCAGACCAATAAAGTAATTCGGGTGATTTTTCAGGTCTGCTATCTAGCAAACCATGCAAAATGCCGAAAAACTTTCATGGTTTGCTATAACTTCTAAACTTATATCAGATTTTATGAAACCACGGCCAAAAAGAACCCCAAAACCAGTTTCAATTTTTAGTCCGGCATCTTCTATTTTGGGCAAAATGGGCCACAAATAAAGGGGCCAAAATCACTCCTGAAGAAAGAGAATTTGCAAAGGTGAAAGCGGGTTTGAAGCGTAGGGCGCCTGGTAATGTACCGGGCAGTCCGAACGAAATTATCCCGATTTCCCCATTTTTTTATGGTACTAGGAAAGAGTTAGAAAATTTGGGGTATATTCACGTGAACTTAGGGAAAATTACAAAAAAGAAAAAGCCCGGCTCTTGAGGGCGGCGCTACTTGAGCCTTACGCTGTCAAGGTTTCGAATCGACTGCGAGCTTATCCCGAATTTCGCCGAGAAGTATTTCGCGAGCTCTATTGTCTTCTCCGCCTCGCCGTGGTCTGTAAGTATCCTCTTCGGCTTTGGCTTCAGGTTGCGCACGTATGCCGAGAGCTGCACCCTGTCCGAGTGACCCGAAAAGCCGTCAAACCTTGCAACCCTCATGTTCACGCTGAGTTTGCGTGTCCTTCCGTTGTTTTCAGTCAAAGGCAGGCTCTTAACGCCGCTTATGATTTTCCGCCCCAAGCTCCCTTCCCCTTGGTATCCTACGAATGCGAGTGTGTTGATTGGGTTTTCAGCGAGCCTGTAGAAGTACTGAACGCTCGCTCCGCCCGTGAGCATTCCGCTAGATGCCAGTATTATCGCGCGCCCGTTCTGCGCTATGGCATCCCGATCCTCTGGCTTTGCCACCTGGAAAATGCTCGAAGTGAATGGGGAGTCATTTTGCAAAACCCTCTTCTGCACGGCATTCCTCAAATACTCCGGGTACGCAGTGTGTATTGCGGAGCTCTCCTTTGTCATGCCGTCGATGTAGACTTTCACTTCGGGGTCGATTAGGCCCTTGCGGTAAAAGTTTTCAATTACAAGTTGCAGCTCTTGCGCCCTTCCGACAGCGAAGACAGGTATCAGCACAGAGCCTCCCTGGTTCACTGTTTCCTGCAGAACTTTCAGGAACTGCGCCTCGGTCTCCTCCCTCGGGGTCTGGATGTCGTCCTTTCCGCCATAAGTGCTCTCCACAATGAGCGTTTCGAGCCTTGGGTAATTGATGTCGACGTTGTTGAAGAGCCTTGTAAAGCCGTACTTTATGTCCGCGCTGTAGACGAGGTTGTGCGCGCCTTCGCCTATGTGCAGGTGCACTGAAGCGCTTCCGAGCACGTGCGCGGCGTTGTGGAAAGTGAGCCTCATGTCTGGCGCGATGTCTGTCACTTCGCGGTAGTCGCGTATTATGCAGTACTTGAGCATTTCCTTTACGTCCCTTTCAGTGAAAGGGGGCTCCTTGTTGTCTTTTGCAAGTATGTCAAGGTAGTCGAAGAGCAAAAGCGCACCGAGGTCCCTTGTGGGCTCTGTCATGTATACAGGGCCGCGGTAGCCGAGCTTGAAGAGGTATGGCAAGAACCCGATGTGGTCCATGTGCGCATGGCTTATCACGACCGCATCAAGTTCGTTGATTGGAAACCTTATTGCATCAAGGAACGGGAACGCTTCCTCCGGGTTGGAGGTCGCGACGTTGATTCCGCAGTCCATTAAAATTTTCGTCCTCCTGGTTTCGAGCATTATGCAGCTCCTTCCGACCTGCCTAAACCCGCCCAAAGGGGTGAGCCTTACCCAGCTGGGCGATGGCTTTTCGGAATAAATTTTCTTCGCGGTTTCCTGCAGTATTTTCTTGCGCTCGGAGCTGTACTTTACGAGGTGGTGCCTTATGCCTTTGAGTATTTCCGAAGGCGAAGTCGGGGCCCTCAGGATTTTCGGGGTCCAGCCTGTCTTGATTATTATTTCCTTGCTCGTCTGCCCGCCTTTTCCTATCACAAGCCCGGGCTTTAGGGATTCAATCACAACTTCGCTGAAGGCTTCCATGAACTGTATGTCGGAAATCTTTGCGTCCTCTGGCACTATCTGCATTATTTTTTCGCGCGCGTCCTTTTCCTCCAAGAGAAGGCTCTTGTCGGAGCGGATGTTCACTTTTTTCTTGAGCTGGTGGGCTATTGCCTTGACATAGTCCTCGTTGTCGTGGAACGCCTTCGGGTTTTTCGTGTATATCGCTATTTCCGGCCCCTCGAAATCGATGCTTGTTATCTCTGCCTCCCTTGGGACTGTGGCGTTCACTATTTCCTTTGCTTCTTTGAGGTAATCCATGTAGGTATCACTTGCACTAAAAAAAATCTATCCATTCAATTGGCCAAAATCAAATAACGCAAATTCAAAAAAATCGGAAATACTTTTTTCCGCTTTTTTTAAGCAGTCGCTGTTTCCTTAGAAATCTTCTCTATTTTGTCCTTCCCGACTTCCCTAACGCCCTTCACATCCACAATGAAAACGGTTGCGCCAACCCCGCCCGAATAAATGTCCCTCTTCTTTGCGGCCTCAATTGCCTTCACCGCGAGGGCGATTGCGTCCTTCTCGTTCATCCCTTTCCTATACCCGTTGTCAAGGATTGCAAGCGCGAGCTCTGTTCCAGAGCCGCTTACCGCGTACTTGTCGCGCTCGAGTATTGCGCCCATCGGGGTCAAATCGAACAGCTCTGGTTTTCCGTTGTACCCGCCTATTACGAGTTGGACAATGTAAGGGTAATACCTGTTGCCGTTTAGGATGTTGGAGAGGAATGTAGCCGCTGCGCGCGCGCTCATGCGCTCGCTCCTCTCAAGCTCGTATATTTTCGCGTGGCTGCGCAAGAACCTAATCACCATTAGGCTATCGCCCACATCGCCAGCGTTGGTGACAGCGAGGTTGTCGTTTATTTTGTAAATTTTTTCCGACTCGTCCTCGTATGCTATATGGCCCATGCTCGCCCTCTTGTCTGCGGCGAGAACTATGCCGGAGTCGTAGACCATGCCTACTGTGGTTGTCCCTGTCTTAAGATCCTTTTCCATAAGTATTCCCCAAAAATCAGTTTCTGAGCCTAAAATATTCCCCCTCACAAAACTTTAAAAAGCTTGGTTTGGTCAAAAACAGCCCGCAATTTAACCCCATGCTTTCGCGCTTTAGAGGGCTTCTAGGGCTAGTCTTTCCCCTTCGCCTTTTCAGGCTCTTTTGCCGCTGGTTTTTCAGCGAAATTTTCGTCCAGTTCGACGCTCTTTATGTGCGGCATCACGTCCTTGACTGTTTTCGTGAAAGGCGCTATCAGCGGGGCGAGCTGTTTTGCGGCCTCTTTTGGCAGCTTTACTTTCAGGGTTTCATTCTCAATGCGCGTTTCTGGCTTTTGCTTTAGCGGGAAGAATTTTTCCGCGAGCAGCTGCGCCTTTTCCTTGTCCTCCTTGATTTCCCTCACAATTTTTAGTTCGTACTCGACTTCCTTTCCGGCCAAATCGCTGTTCATATCAACCCTCACCCTTCCGCCTGAAACCGTCTGCACCCTTCCGTAGTTTCCGTTGAGATCGACCACAAGCCCCGGAAGGGGCTTTATGTTTCTCGAATGGAATTCCTTTAGCGGAACTATTACAATGAGGTCCTTGTTCCTCTCCCCGAAAGCCTTCGGGGCTGCAAGGCGCAGTTTGCGGGTTTCGCCTTCCTTCATCTCCTTCATCGCCTCGTCAAGCCCGGGTATCACATCCCCGTGCCCGACAATTATTGGCAGGGGGCCGAAGATTGCGTTCTCGCGGTAGAGCCCGTTTTCCTTCGCCACCCGCTCAGAGGTCGTGTCAAAGATTTTTCCGTGTGTGAGCTCTTTTCCAGTAAATTCCGCGAGCACCAGTGTTTTTTCCTTCATGCAATGACCTTCCCAAAAAATCTGTTTTAAAAGGCTTTTTATGCCGTTTAATGTAATCCACCTAATTGGGTGAAAATAGTATTTTAAAAGTTGATGTGGAATGGGGCTGACAAGGAACCAGGTTTTCAGCATATTCATAGCCGTGGTAATGGTAGGCTCGATTCTTGGCATAATCGCCTACACCCCCCCGGACACCTCTTCGCAGCCAAATGCCCCCGGGCCCCAGCAGCAGGCAACAACCGTTTCTTATAGCGCGGGCGGTGTGCAGGCGAAAATCGAGCAGCTCTTCCCCTCGGCTGTGCTTATACTAAAAACCAGCGAACTTGACGCCGGCGCGCTTGAAAAAAAGCTGCTCGCAATCCCCGGCATTGCGGGGGTTAGCAATTCGCAGTTCGTCTCATTGCAGGGCGGGGCGCAGGAAAATTTCCGCACCGAGCTAAGGCTCTCCTCGCCAGACAAAATTTCAGAAGTTTACTCCGCAATCCTCGCAATCGATTCCGTTTCCAGCGCGCAGCTCTTCTCGCAGGCCCTTGCAAGGGTGAGCGGCAAAGTCGCCTTCCGCAACCCGGACCTTGACCTAGAGCAGGATTACTCTTTCCCGAACAACGCCGTGCAGGCATTTGTCTCGAGCAACACAAGGAAAGGCGACGAAGTGCTGCTTTCAATCCAGGCGACTTTTGCGGGGCAGGCGCTCTCGCAGGCGATTGCAATAGAGGAGAAGAACCTCACGGCCGAGCCGCAGATTTATCTCGTGAACTCTTCCTACAAACTCGATTCCTTTTCTGGCGAGTATTTTGTGCGCGCAACAAAACCGCTCTCCGAACAAAGCATTCTTGAAGGAATTAAAGCAGAACTCGCGGAGCAGGATTCAAACCTCGCTGTAAAGATAACGCCAGCCTCAAGCATGATGTCGGTTTATTTTGCGGAGCCGGAAAAGATTTTCAGGCAGGACCTCAACACTTTCTTTTCAGAACGCGGAGGCGTAACCTCTTTTGCAATTGATGAGAACTCTTCCCGCGCGCAGGTGCAGTTCTCCGAAGGCACGGATTACAATTCCTTCCGCCCCGCGCTCCAGGAAGACTTGGACTCGCTAGGCTTCAAGGTTTCGCGCATCGAAGACCCCGTTGTTTCAATGCAGGGAACGCTTGTCCCAAGTGCGGGTAAGGAGGAGTTCCTCAAAATAATTGCGGCAATAGAGAAGAAGGATTCCGTGCAGCTCGAGGTGCTAGAGAAAGCCTCGGTGGCAGCTGGCTCTGTTTTCGTCCCCGACGTGAACAAATCCTTCACACTCGCAAAAGGCTCGTTCGGCGCTTTCGTGAAAACTTCGCACAAGGAAGGCGATGAAGTAACGCTTGCAATCCTTCTTGTCGCCACGGAAAAAGGCGGGATTAGCGACATACAGGCGCAGGAAGCAGAAGCGCAGAACTGATTTTCCCTTGGCTGGCTCAATCCTGCTTTACGTTCAAACCCTTTTTGGCCACCGGAGCATTTATATTCTTCCGTGGATTTTACTCTGTAATGCTTAGCAGAAAGCCGAGGAAAAAACCCAGCACCGTGGGCCAAAGAAAAGCTTTGAGGTCCCAAGCAGTGGGCGCACTGGGCTTTGGCCAGGGGAAACTTTCAAAGGGCCAGAGGGTTGCGGTCCGCAGCAAGCTCGCCCAGATGAAAAAGAAGGCGAGTGCAGAGGCGCAGAGGCAGCATATGTGGAATATGCAGCGCCAAGGCCCGGTGGAATATTTCCCGCGCGAAGAGCCGCCGAAACGGCTCGTCCGTGACGAGCGGCAGGATTTGGTTCGGCAGGCAAGGTTTGATGAGGCGGCCGAAGAGAAGCGGCTTGAAGGTTTAGCTCCAAGAGGGCTTGTGGAGGAAGTTTATGCTCTTTTAAATAATCCAAACTCTCATCTGATTGAACCTGAGAAACAAATTCAACTGCGAAGACTTGCAGGTTATACTAAAGAATTTAGCTTTCTAACGCCCTATGAACATAGAGATTTAGTTAGGGGAATTATAAACGCAAAAAGACTATTAGGCCAGAGCGTTGATTAGCAGGGTTCGCTTGACTTTGGCACAGAACCAGTTTAAGTCCGCGCTTTGCAAAGCCAAACCATTTACTTGAGTTTCTCTATCGCTTCCGCGATGTCGCCTCTCGTTTCCTCGAGCGCTTTTGCCGCTTTCTCTTTCGGGACTTTCGCCTGCCCCGCCACCATTTCAATGTCGGCTTCTGGGATTCCGGCTTCGGCTTTCTCCTCTTTTGGCTGCCCCATTACGGTGAAGGTTTTCTGGCCGCCGATGTCCATTGCCGTGACCTGTGGGTTTTCAACCACGAGGTTTTTCCCCTCAAGTTCGAATACGACCCTCTTTGCCTTTATGTCCTCGGTCTTCACCCCGAGCTGTTTTAGCATTGTCTTCATCTGCCGCGGGTCAAAGCCCATTCCGGGAATCAATAAACCACCAGAAGTAAAAATGCTGAAAAAGGTTTATTAGCGGATTGGGGGGGGCTAACAGGGGGAATGTCATCCGCTAATAAGGTCCCCGAGCCGGGAAATGTCAAGCACGTTCGAGAACCTGTCTGCCTCTGCCTCAAACTCGAGCGCCTGTGCCTCGAGCAGGGCTATTGTCTGGGCATCGCTTGTCCCCGCCGCAATGAGCCTCTCCTTCACTTCCCGCAGCTTGGCCGCACGCTCATCCAGCTTGGCCCCATAATCGCCATCACCGAAAAAGTAGCTGAGGGCTCCGAGCTTCTTCTTTTCTTCGGACTTCTTTTCTGCAGTGTCAACCAATTGGTCGGCAAAAGCCGGGTCCTTGTCGAACCATTTTTCCGCCACTCCGTAAAGCGCGTTGTCAGGTTTTATTGCCGGCGGCGCGGCAACGCGCCTGCACTGCTTCTCGACAACCAGTTCCGCAACCCTTGTGGGGTCTTGCTTGAACTGGCCGCAGCTGTTGAAGGCATCCTTCCTTGCAGCGCATTCAAGTGCGGCATCGGCGCGGCACTTGGAGGCTTCGAGCTTGTAAGAACCAAGCGAACCCAATATCTCCTGTGCCCTTAGTTTGCATATCTCTTCAGAACGGTCGTTCTTCGGAATGCCGAACTGGGCGTCGCTGATGTAGAACTTGGCTATCTGGTCATCTGACAAATCGCACAATGACCCGGCTGAAAGGTAAGGCTCGACAACCGCACTTGGCGTGCCAGCAGGCTCTTGCACCGCCTCTTCTCCTGTTGGCAGTATGGCAAGGCCGGCTGGCAGAATCCTAATTGTTTTCCCATCGCCGGTTGTATACACAGTGCTGGATTTGCATGTCCATGCCCCATTTTCGCACATGCTGTATGTGCCTTCGCCGCATGTTGAAGGTGAGCCTGAACAGCCGCCCGAGCCAGATGAGCTGGATGTGCTTGTAGAGGTTGGCGGCGGAGTATAGCTCGAGTCGGTCTTGCATGTCCAGGCGTTGTTCTCGCACATCGAGTATTGCCCTGTAGAGCAGCTCGGTGGCGAGCCAGAACAGCCGTAAGTCGTGCCACTGCCTCCTCCCGAGGTGTAAGGCGTGCATCCCCACGCCCCGTTCACGCATGAGGAGTACGAGTTGCCTCCGCAGCTTATTGGTGTGCCGCTACATGACCCAGAACCGTAGTTCCATGACCATACTGATGATGGAGAGCATCCCCACGCCCCGTTCACGCAGGCGCTGTAGCTTCCGCTTGGGCATGACATTGGCGTGCCGCTGCATCCGCCGCCCCCGCTTGATGAAGGCCTGCATACATAGGCGCCGTTTTCGCAGATAGAATAATACCCAGATGAACATTGTTGCGGGGTTCCAGCGCAGGCACCCCCGCTCCTGCATGTCCAGCCGCCGCTCTCACAAACAGAATACGCTGGAGGAGTGCATCCGGGCGGAGAGCCGCTGCATGCGCCAGAGCCGCCGCCAGACGGCGTGCATCCCCATGCTCCGTTCACGCAGGCGCTGTAGCTTCCGCTTGGGCATGACATTGGCGTGCCGCTGCAGCTTCCTGGTGGCTGGGTGTAGGTGCTTGCCTTGCACGCCCAACTGCCGTTTTCACATGATGGATACTGGCCTGAAGGGCAGGAGGCTGCCGCGCCAGTGCACGCGGCCTTGCATGTCCATGCCCCGTTTTCGCATGAAGAGTACTGGTTTGATGTGCAGCCTGGCGGCGTGCCGCTGCAGTAAGTGCTTGGGACTGGGGTTGCTGCCCTGCAGATCCATGAGGACCCTTCACAGTAAGAGTAAGTGCCCTGCGGGCAGTCAGTGCGCTGTGGTGTTGTGCAGCCATAAGAGCTGGGCTTGCACACCCAGTTGTTGTTTTCGCACGTGGAATAATAACCGAAACTGCATCCCTGTGGAGTGCCGCTGCAGGCGCTGCCGCTTTGCTTGCAAGTCCATGCTGTCCCTTCGCATGATGGGTAAGAGCCTGCTGGGCAGCTAGGCTGTGCTGCGGGGCATGTCCCTGTGCCTGTTGACCTGCAAACCCAGGTTGAGCCTTCGCATGATGGGTATGTTCCAGTGGCGCATGTTGGCTGCGCCGCGGGGCAGGTTTGTGTGTACGGCCTGCAAATCCAGCTGCCTGATTCACAGGAAGAGTAATACCCTGAACCGCACTGGGAGGGTGGCCCGCTGCAGTAATTGCCAACCCCTCCTGAATCCTTGCAAATCCATTTTGTCCCGTCACAATAAGGGTAAGTGCCCTGCTGGCAGTCTGTGCGCTGCTCTCCTGTGCATCCGGAAGAGCCCTTGCATGCCCACGCGCCGCTCTCGCACGAAGAGTACTGGTTTGATGGGCAGCCTGGTGGGGTTCTGGGGCATGTTCCCGGCACAGTCCCGCCGCTCTTGCATACCCATGCGCCGTTCTCGCAGTAAGGGTAGTTTGTGCCGCCACATGGCGGGACATAACCCTGGCAGTTCGTGCTGCTCACCCTGCATGTCCATGCTCCGCCAGCCTCACAAAAAGAGGAATAACCCGGGCCGCATGGCGGCGGCGAGCCTTGGCATCCAACGCTGCCCTCGTACTTCTTGCACGCCCATGCCCCTGACTGGCAGCTGGAGTAATACCCTGCCTCGCACTTCAATGGCTCGGCTGTGCAACTCTGGTAGACGTTTGACTTCTCGCATGCCCACTGGCCATTTGAACAGTAAGAATAAAACCCTTCGGGGCATTTTGGCGAGAGTTCGGGTTTGCAGTAATTCCCGGCTGTTTCCTGTTTCTTGCACACCCATTCTCCTGCAATGCATGAATAGTAGGTTCCGGGTTCGCACTTCGGTGCATTCTCTGATTTGCACTGCACAGTGTCATACTCAGGCTTCTTGCACGCCCAAGCGCCGTTAGTGCACTCCGGCCAGGACCCGTTCCCGCATTGCGGGGTCTGCTCTGGCCTGCAGAAGTTGCCGGTTGTGGGGTATTTTTTGCATGCCCATCCGCTGGCGTCACAGGAAGCATAAGACTGGCTGTCGCACTTGGGAATCTCTTCAGGGGCGCACTGGTTCTTGTACTCGGGTTTTTTGCACTGCCAATAGCCGCTCTCGCATATTGGCCAGAGGCCGGTGTCGCACTTTGGTGTAACATCATAATTGCAGTAACCGCCGACTACATCAGACTTTTTGCATACCCACTCGCCGCTTTCATTGCACGTTGGGTAAGAGCCTTTTGCGCACGCAGGCGAGGCTGTTTCGCATTGCTTGTTCTCGAACTCGGGTTTTTTGCATCCCCACAAACCGCCTTCGCACACTGGCCAGGAGCCCTCGGAACACTTTGGCGGAGCCGACCTGCATGACTTCTCATCGTGCTTGAACTCCCTGCACTGCCACTGGCCTTTCTCGCAGAATGGGATCTTTTCCGCGCTGCATCTCGGCTCTGGCGGCTTGCACTCCAGATAGCCCTTGCCGAAGCCGAAGTAATCTTCCGGGAGCTCGAATTCAGGGAGCTTGAAGTCAAATTCCTTTTTCTTTGCTTGGGCCTGCTCAAGTTTTGCGCACTGTGCCCTGACGGATGGGAGCAGTTCGGCCTTCAGCTTGGCCTTCGCGCTCTCAAGCGACTCTTTCTGTTTTTCAAGGTATGGCCTTGTCTGCGCGAGGCATATTTTTTCCATGACCTCCGGGGTAAAGTCATCGATTTTTATGTCGTCCGGGTCATAGCCGGCCCTTATCATGGCAAGCCTTAGTTCCCCGCTGACAGGTATTGTGCCGGAGTTTATGTTTGCGCAAAAAGTGTCCGGGTCACAGGATGCGGCTGACTGTTCAAAGCCGGTGCATGCCTTGGAGGCTTCCTGTGCCTTTTCAATCACGGAGGCAAGCTCTGCAACCAGCGGCGCTTTGTTTGCCCTGCATGCGGCGATGAATTTTTCTGGGTTGCCCGCAATCCATTCGTTGGCCGAGATCATGCCCTCCACGAGCTTCCTGTCGCCTACGTACTTCGAATCGGCAAAGCTTTTTTCAGGCAAGCCAAAGTCAAACCCCTGTTCCGCACCATCCGAGTATGAAAGTGCGGCCGCAGAGCCGAGCATAAGCAGTAATGCAAGGACGATTAGCATCGCGCGTGGTTTCATAAAATGCATTCAAATTAGAAGGCAAGTTGTATTTATGGGTTTCTGAAATAAAGGCTGTGTAGAAATGTGGTTTGGATTATAAAGAGCCAGCCTTTTAGGGTGCGGTT
>CAYJWI010000004.1:0-61233 GCA_964373815.1 uncultured archaeon
AGCAGATGGCAAACGATGTCGCAGGCGAGGGGAAGTGGGCTGCGAAGAAGTGAAAGGGGCTTGAAAGTATGCCATTGAAAAGAACAAAAATCAAGCCGAGAACTACTGGTAAAAAGGCTGTCGAAGCCAGAGCCAGAAGAAGCGGGATAAAAATGGCCCGGCGGATTGCAGGCCCTCATGGGGATTACCCTTTAGGCGGAAAGGAACCGCCTTTTTCGCATTAACCCCCTGAAACTGAACATTGGAAAGGCTTTCTTTCAGCAGTCTTTGGCAACCTGCAACGCTTTTATACTACCTAGAACATGATCCTTTTAGTATGCCAAAACCAAGAAGGCCGAACTTACATACGTCCCAATTCAGGCGATGGCCATATGCTGACTTGGGAAAAGTAGGCAGGGTTGGGCCTTTGTCCCGGGCTCGTGGAAAAAAACCTGTAAGGAAAAAGGTCAGTTGAAAGAGTAGAGTTTGCAGCTATTTCTTCCCGCTGTTCTTGAGGCACGCCTTCACAAGCCCCAAGTAAAGCGGGTTTGGCTTTAGCGGCCTCGAAGTGAACTCCGCATGGTACTGCGTCCCTATGAAGAACGGATGCGTTGGGAGCTCTAGTATCTGCATTATCTTTTTCTGCGGCGCCATCCCCGAAAAAACCATTCCCTGCCTTTCAAGCGTTTCAATGAATGCCGGGTTGACGTTGAAGCGGTGCCTGAACCTCTCGCGCACCTTCTCCTTCCTGCCGTAAAGCTCGTAGGCGAGGGTGCCTTTCTTCACCTTCAGGTCAAAGCCCCCGAGCCTCAAAGTCCCTCCAAGCTCCTCTACCTCATCCTGCTCTGGGAGTATGCAAATAACATTGTTCTTCGGGTCCTTTTTCACTTCCTCTGTGCCCGCATCTTTTATGCCGCACACGTTCCTCGCGAATTCAATGACCGCCATCTGGAAGCCGTAGCATATGCCGAGGAACGGCACGTTGTTCTCGCGCAGGTACTTAGCACAGGCGATTTTCCCCTCGACCCCGCGCGTGCCAAAGCCGCCCGGGATTATCACGCCGTCAACGCCTTTCATTTCTTCCTCTACCTTGCCCTTGTTCTTTTCAATGTCGGTTGCCTCGATCCACTTTATTTTCACTCTGGCCTTGAGCAGCGCGGAGCAGTGCTCGAGCGCCTTCACGATGCTGATATAAGTGTCGCTCGTGCCCGTGTACTTCCCCGCAATGCCTATTGTTACCTCTTTTTCAGGCTTCACAATGTTTCCCGCTGTCCATTTCCGCAGGCTCTTGCTCCCGTTCGCCCGGAACTTCTTTTCAAGGCTAACCGCCTGCAGTATCGCTTCATCAACACCCTGCTCCCTGTAGAAGAGGGGGAGCTCGTAAATGTTTCCCACATCATAAGTGTTGAAGACCTTCTCAATGGGCACGTTCGCGTTCATCGAGATTTTTTCCTTCACGGAAGTCGTTATCGCCCTCTCGCTCCTGCACACAATGACATCCGGCTGCAATCCGAGGCTCATCAGGTGGCGGAGCCCGAGCTGCGCCGCCTTGCTCTTGAATTCGCCCAGATGGTTGGGCTCTAGGATGTAAGTGAGATTGACAAGGCACGTGTTCTCCGAGCCTTCCTCGTAAATAAGTTCGCGTACGCTCTCCATCGCAAAAAGGTTCTCGTAATCCCCGACTGTCCCGCCAATCTCTATCAGCACGACGTCGGCCTTTGACTTCATTGCAAGGTTTCGAAGCACGAGCTTTGTCTCGCCAGTAACGTGCGGGATGTACTGCACGTCCCTCCCCGCGTAAAAACCCTGCCTCTCCTTTTCTATTATCTTCTTGTAGATCTGGCCGTGTGTGGTGAAATTGTCCCTGCCAAGGTCCATGTCAAGGAACCTCTCATAGCTCCCCAAATCCATGTCGGTTTCAGTGCCATCATCTAGCACGAAGACCTCGCCGTGCCTGTAAGGGCTCAAGGTGCCTGAATCGATGTTGAGGTAAGCTTCGACTTTTATGGGCGCTACATTGAGGCCGCGGTCCTTGAGGGTTTTGCCCAGTGCGGATGAGAAGATGCCTTTTCCGATGCCGCTCATGACAGAGCCGGTGATTATAACGTACTTCGTTTTGCCCTTTTCATAGCCTTGCGGGAAGGCGGAAAAATGCTCTCCGCTGGACTTATCGCTTATCTGTGCAAGGAACTTCTCGTCCATTTTACCCACCACGGGAAAAACTAAAAAACAGACTTAATTTAGGTGCGAACGGATATATAAGACTTTCATGCAAAAATTGTCTAGAGCCACGGCTCGCAATTTTTTTAGGGGGCGTAGTCTAGCCTGGTCCAGGATTCAGCGTTCGGGCGACCTTTTTCTTTCTCTTTAGAAGGGAAAGAACCCGAGCAAAACCGTAAGGTTTTGCGGGGCCTGACAGAGCAATGCTCTGCCAGGAAACCTCGGCGAAAAAGAAAGAGAAATCTTTTGCTGGTTTCTCAAGGGCTCGCCGGCGGAAAAAGTATTTTTGCGCTTTGGTCAGAATGACGCTGCGGCGGGAGTTCAAATCTCCCCGCCCCCACTTATTTTTTCTTTTTACACAGGCCACGGACAGGGCAAGGCTTTTATATTTCAGGTCACTTGTTTCTTTTGGTTTTATGCCTGGGAAAGGGTTAGCTGGGAAGTCTCCACGCGCTTTGTATGCGATTTACTACCGGAGGCTGGTTCCTAACCAAAGGCTTTCGTTTGAAACATTCTCCCGAATAGTAGGGAAGCTCCGAGAGCGTAGGCACGCTTTCAATGAAATAAAAAGGGCACTCCATGTGGAAGGGAACAACGTCAACAGGATTGCAAGGTTCCTGCGCATTGATAGTGGGAGCCCTGTTGCAAACAGGATAAGGGCCTCGCTCCACCTTGAAACAAGAATGCCGGAAGTTCAGCAGGCCTACAACGATTTCAGGGCTAAAAATAACCTGTCAATAGAGGCTGCCGCCAAAAAAGCGGGTGTTAGCCTCCAGACCGCGAGGCGTTGGGACAGGCAGCGGCTGGATGAGGCTGAGCGCAAAGAACTGCACGGAAAAGCCACTTCAAAGGCTTTGTCGCATCCAAAGCGTGAGCTTATACGCCAGATGCTTGCTTTCAAGAGTCGGGGCGGAACTTTCAGGTATTCGGCTTCTGGCATAGCGAGGGCTTTTGGCGTTGGACTCCATGTAATCAGCGCCGCCAACGAGGCGAAGCCTGCCATAAGGGACAGTGCTTCAAGGATAGAAGTATACGAGCGGTTCAAGTCAATGACCGTTTTCGAAAGAAAGCTTTTCTCTGACGAAGCAAAGAGGGAAGCGCAAATACTTGAACAGAAAAAGGAACAAGCCTTGCAGAATAAGCAGCCTCTTAATTTTCCTTAAAAAACCAAAAATAAGTTTTTTCTGCCCGCTTTTTGTGCGGGCAGGAAAGCGGCATCACTTGCCGCAAGTGTGCTGCACTTTGGCGCTTTGGGCTACCGGCAGCTGGAACACCTCGTGGCATTCCTTGCAGTACTGCAACTGTATCATCCTATTCACCTCTATTTTCAGTTATATTTTATTTAGAGAATCCGACTTATCCAAAAAACTGAATCATTCGTCTCTAATTGTATATATTGCTGCTGAACAGGTATAAAAACCATGCAGTTCCAGCAAAATCGGTAGCATTTACAGCCCCAGTGAAACGCCCCTATTTTCAGCGTGGCCTGAAGAACTTCCACCAAGGTCTTGCGGGCTTTGCCGCCATTTGCGGCCCTGCATGTTTTTGCTGGGGCGGCCTAGCATGGGCATGGGTAGTCCATCCATGGTCGGCTCTTCGCTCTAAGGCAACCTCTTGCTGCAGCTTTCCATGGGCTTCTAAAGTGAACCCAAGCCCTTTCTCCCCAAGCTTCTGTATTCTAATGTTCGGATGGCTTCGCACTACTTTTCCCGGGAGCCTTTTTGCAAAATCGACTGCTAGCCTCAGGCCCTTTTCGTCAAGCTGTGCGGCCTTGTTTCGGGTCAGCAAATCGACAAAAGCCTCAAGGGCCGCCAAGCTTTTTTCTTCCTGTTCATTGGGAGGGGCCGAGAATGCTTGGGCAATAAAGCCCCTTATTCCGTCATATTCCCTGCCCATGGTGTTTTCAGCGGCAAACAAACTGTTCACAAAATCCAAATCGTGCCCCGGCATGCAAAATACGATGTTTGCCGGATTTTATAAGCCTTTACAATTTGCAAAAAGCGTTTACCCTCCGCAAAAAACAGTTTCAAAAAGGGCTGCACAAGAACCAGTGGAAAAAAGCGTTCAAAGAAACGAGGTTGTCCGGGATCACATAAACCTCTTAGCAAGTTCTCATACGCCGAGTGAGCCTGACCCCGGAACAACGATGAAGTCTTTATTGAGTTTTCTTCATCATCACCTCAAAGCCTATTAGGTGCTCTTCTTATATAAATTATTTTCTGAAACTTTGCAGAGTGTAAAAGTTATTTGCGCGAAATAATTGGAAAAAAGATTTTTTGCCAAAAAAGATTGACAATCAACGGAATGCATTGCGTTACTTGGCGGGGTTGAGGAGCTTTGAGATAGATTTATTGTTGTGCAGGCACCTTATGGCTTCGCCGAGCAGGGGGGCAATCGAGACTACAGTGACCTTGCCGGTCTTTTTCTTCAATGGTATGCTGTTTGTGACTATGATTTCCTTGAATGGGCTTGCCTGCAGCTTTTGCAGCGCGTCGCCCGCGAAAACCGCATGCGATGCCATGGCATACACTTCCCGCGCGCCGTGCTTTACCACTGCCTCTGCGGCATTCACTATGGTGCCGCCGGTGTTTATCTCGTCATCAACCACTAGGCAGGTTTTTCCGCGCACATCCCCTATGAGATGGACGACTTCGCTAAGGTTTGGCTTTGGGCGCCTCTTGTCTATGATTGCAAGCTCCGCGCCGAGCCTTTTTGCGTAAGCGCGCGCCCTCCTGCTGCTCCCGATATCCGGGGAGACCACCACGAGGTTTTCGATTTTTTTCTTCTGGAAGTATTTTACAAGCGGGCCTGAGGCGTAGAGGAAATCCGCGTGGATGTCGAAAAAGCCCTGTATCTGGTCCGCGTGCAAATCCATTGTGAGCACCGCGTCAGCGCCTGCGGTTTCAAGCAGCTCTGCAACAAGCTTTGCAGTTATTGGTTCGCGGTCGTTTGCCTTGCGGTCCTGCTTCGCGTAGCCGTAGAAGGGGATTACGCAGGTTATTTTTTCCGCGGCCGCCCTCTTTGCGGCATCGACCATTATGAGGAGTTCCATGAGGTTGTCGTTTGCGGGGCTGCACGTGCTCTGGAGTATGAAAACATCCTTCCCCCTTATGACTTCGAGGAAATTGGCGTAAGTCTCGCCGTCAGCGAACTTGCGCAAATCGACTTTCCCTATTGGGGCATGGAGGTATGAGGAGATTTCCTTCGCAAGGGACGGGTTGCTGCTGCCTGCAAAAAAAGCTATGTTTCCCGGCATCCAATCCCGAAGGATTATAGGGTGGTGACTTAATTTAAGCCTTTTGCAGCAGATGAATTTAATGAAAATTTCAGCAAAGGGCGCAAAAATACGGCGGATTTTTTTCATACTAGACGACGTGCTTGTCCCAGGGCCAGTGAACCCCTCCCTTTCGGGGGAAAAAGTCAATGCGTTGCTTGCATTTCTATTTGGCCTGCAGGAGCGGGGCATAGTGCAATTGTACATCCTTGCGGGCAACACCCGCGAGAAGGCGGAGGAGAAGATTTCCAAGGCCGGCCTTGGAAAATTTTTCAGGCCGGAGAACATTTTCTTCGTAACGCTCGATTACATAAATTCAAAGGAGGAATTCGACAGGGCAAGGCACCTAGCAAGCCTCGAGAAGGACCCGGACTTTGTCGATGAGTTCTTCAAGCAGAAAATCCTAACAGACCTTGTGACTTCTGGGCAAATAATGAGGGAGGAATCGGTGCTTGTGGGCCACGACCTCTGGCTCGACGCGTTCTACACTTCCCGTTTTTCCGGGCTGAATTTTGTCCTCGTGCAGGAGAGCCTTAGCGAGAGGCATGTTCCCATCAAGGAAAAAATCAGGTGGCTAAACACAATCGAGCTCTCGGAGCCCGACTTCAGGAAGATAATCCTCGGCAAAATGCCGCAGCAGGGCCTAAAGCTCCTTGAAAGCAGGATTTTCAACAGGATGAAGAAAGAGCTTTTCAGCCAGACGGATTTTTCAGGCCTTGCCGGCAAAATAATCGAGCGCCGGAAAAGTGAAACGAATAAATAAGAGATTGCCATACTTTCTTCATGGTAAAAATCCTGTCCGTGGGCGCAAGGCAGCTGCTCGACAGTCGGGGCATTCCCACGGTCGAAGCGGAGCTGAAAACCACCAAGGGCAGCTTTAGCGCAATAGTTCCGAGCGGCGCCTCCACTGGCTCTCATGAGGCGCTTGAGCTGCGCGATAACGAAAAGCAATTTGCCGGAAAAGGCGTTCTGCACGCCGTCGCAAATGCCAATTCCGTGATTGCAAAAAAAGTCACGGGAAAGGATTTTTATTCGCAAGAAGAGCTGGACTCGCTTCTCATTTCAATCGACGGCACCTCGAACAAGTCTTCTCTTGGCGCTAACGCCATGCTCCCTGTTTCAATGGCTTTTGCAAGGGCGCTTGCCGCGCAAGAAAACCTCGGGCTCTACGAAGGCCTTGGCAGGAGCGCGGGCAACAAGGATTTCTTGCTCCCGGTGCCGCAGATGAATGTTATAAATGGCGGAAAGCACGCGGGCACGGAGAATGACATACAGGAGCACATGCTAATGCCAATCCATTTCAGGACTTTTTCCGATGCCCTTACCGCTGGCACCGAAACCTACCACGTGCTCAAAGGAATGTTGAAAAAAAAGTTCGGCCCACAGGCAACACTGCTCGGCGATGAGGGGGGTTTTGCCCCGAAGATGGAAAGCATTGGGCAAAGGCTTGAGCTGATGCACCGGGCAATCGATGAGGCGGGCTATGCGGGGAAAATAAAGCTCGGCCTCGACTGTGCGGCAAGCGAATTCTTCCACGATGGCGCCTATCATATCGGCGGGAAGGTTTTTTCCGCAACCGGGCTCATTGATTTTTACTCTTCGGTTGTGCGGGATTTCCATGTAGTTTCAATAGAGGACGGCTTTGCCGAGGATGATTGGAACGCGTGGAGGCTTTTCACCTCGAAGCTCGGGAAGAAAATTCAGATTGTGGGTGATGATTTGCTTGTCACGAACGTTTCGCGCATCAGAAAAGCGATAGAGCACAAGGCGTGCAATGCCCTGCTGCTCAAAGTAAACCAGATAGGCACGATAACCGAATCAATAGAGGCCTTCAGGATAGCATCGAGGCAGGGCTGGCGCACGATTGTTTCCCACCGTTCGGGTGAGAGCGAGGATGCGTTCATATCCGACCTCGTAGTGGGGCTTGGAAACGGCCAGTCCAAGTTCGGCGCGCCCGCGAGAAGCGAGAGGACAGCCAAGTACAACAGGCTCCTGCGCATAGAAGAAGAGCTGGGTGCGAAGGCAAAGTTTGCGGGCGCAAGCTGGCTTAACTATGCCGGAAAGAATGCTGTACGCTTCCCAGAGTCATATTTTTAACCTGAAAAGAGATAATAATGGCGGTTCAGTATGATTTTTTCTCCCACCGCCGAGTTGCTGCTGCTTGCCATTCTTCTCGTGCTTTCAGGCTTTTTCGCCTCTTCCGAAACAGCGATAATTTCCGTGAGCAGGGCGCGCGTGAAAAGGCTCGCGGACCTCAAGGTTAGGAACGCGAAAAAGCTGCTTGAAATAAAATTGAACCCGCAAAAAATACTCATAACAATCCTAATTGCAAATAACCTAGTGAATGTCACCGCGGCCTCTGTTGCCGCGGCAATCGCACTCCAGTTTTTCCAAGGGGACTGGGGCCTTGCGATTTCAGCGGCGGTCACAACTTTTCTAATACTCATATTCGGTGAAATAACCCCAAAGTCCGTTGCGCTAAAGCACAATGACAGGATTGCGCTTTTCGCAGTGCCCATACTCTCTTTCCTTTCAGTAATATTTTCCCCCGTGATTTTCGTGCTGGGCCATATAACCGGCTTTTTTGCAAACCTTCTGGGAGGGGCTGGGGATGAGCAGCGCTTCACTGAAGAGGAGGTAAAGGCCGTTGTTTCGATGAGCGCGGAGGAGGGGTCTATTCTCAGGGAGGAGAAGGACATGATACACAGGATTTTCCTCCTTAACGACATACGCGCAGGCGATGTGATGACGCCTCGCTCTGGCGTCACTGCCGTGCGATCTGGCACGCTTGTAGCGGACATTGATTTCAACCTCTTGCGCGAGCATTCAAGGGTTCCGGTTTACCGCAAAAACCTAGATGACATTGTCGGCGTTTTCTATGCGGGCGATTATTTTGCGGGGGGGCTTGAGAGCGAAGGGAAGCTGCCCGTGGACAAGTTCATGCGCAAGCCGCTTTTCGTGCACGCCGAGAAAAAAGTGAACAAAATCCTTGCGGATTTCCAGAAGGCGGGAACCCAGCTTGCTATAGTTGTGGATGACAAGGGCGACACCATCGGCCTCGTTACCGTGCTGGACATAGTCGAGGAAATAATAGGGGAAATAGGCGAGAGGAAGTGAAACCACTATTAATTGCCCATTTTGAGAAGATTAAACAACTCAAAACTTGGAACGGTGCCTGATAAAATTCTTTCACGCACCGTTTTTTTCAAGCGCATCTATCTTCGCGGCAACAATGAAATCGTTCATGTGCAATCCGTTGATTTTGTGCGTGAAAAGGGTTATTGTCACCCTGCTGTAGGAAACGAAAATGTCCGGGTGGTGGCCTTCCTGCTCCGCGATTTCCGCAACCTTGTTTATGAAAGCCATCGCCTCCACGAAATTTGCGAATTTGTATTTTTTCTCTATTTTTCCCGCGTTTTCAACAAGTTCCCATCCGTTGAGATTTTTGAGCATATCCTGCGCCTTTTCCTTTTTCATGGGCGGCACCTCGACGGTGCAAGGGACGCATTTGCCTGATGAGAGTTTTTCTTCCACAAGTTTCACTGCTCGAGGTGCTGGGTAATGGTCTGCTGCCTTGGCTGGAGGCCTTTTATCTTCGCCTTTTGCGCGGAGTTCGCGGGCGTTAGTTCAAAATCGAGTTTCCTGAATTCGAGGCCGAGCTGGCCAAGGAGCTCGGAAGCCTTTTTCCTGATTGAAGGCGCGAGCAGTATCCCGCGCGTCTTTATGCCTTTGAGGTTCTCCACTTCCTTCATGTACCTCTGCAGCTGCGTCACCGCCTCGAAATCAGCTTCCCTTCTCTTGAGCTCTATTACCACAAAATTCCCGTCCCTATCCTCCGCCACGATGTCAGCAACGCCTTTGCGGAATTGCTGCTGCTGGTTTATCGGTTTTAATCCCTCTTCTACCATCGAGAGGTCCTGCATGAGCAGGTCGTTGAGGTCCCTCTCGCTTCCGCTAAGCCTCAAATCATCTGTCAGGTCTATCGCATACCTCCTGAGGTCTTCGATTCCGCTAAAGGTTATTTCAAGGCTTTCGCGCGGCTTTTGCTTTTCCGCCTTCATGATAAAGGCGCCGTCGTCTTCGGTGCAGGAAATCCTGGTGTCCATCATGTAATTGGTCGGCCGTACAAGCCTATTCTGGTGGATTGAAACCGAGCCGTCGCCTTTTATGAGCACGAGCCTTTTGCCGCTCGGAAGCGAGGAGGTTGCCCTGCCCTGGTAATTTACCTCGCACACGCCCACAATCACAACCATGTCCTTTCCGAGGATGCCTCTCTCTATCTCCCCCTTGGCTGTGCCGAAGCTGTGCATTTTTTCCGCCCGCAAAAATTACTTACCAATGGATGGTTGAAAGCAATAAAAACAGCTCTTTTCCACGCTGATTCCGCCCTTCAATCCTGTTTCCAAAAGCCTTTGGCTGGCTGCGCTTAATCCGCCCCATTTCCCCTAATAAAGGATTTTACGCCCCTATTGCAATTGCCGGGTTTGTTTCCCCAAAAGCCGCAAGCGGCACTGCTCCAAAACGCTTATTATTGGTTTCATGCGGGGTTATACTATGCAGAAAACAGCGCAGCTGGAAAAGGAAATCTACCTGGAAGCACAGAGGCTGCATTCGAAAATGCAGCACATCGGTTACTCCATGAACGAGTGCATGCTCTTCGCCCCCCTAACGCTCAAAATAAACAGGCTCAAAAAAGAGAAAAACGCGGTAATCCTCGCCCACAACTACCAGCGGCCGGAGATACTTTTCGGGATTGCGGATTTCGTGGCCGACAGCTTTGCGCTAAGCGCGGAGGCGAAGAAAACAAGTGCGGACATTATACTTTTCTGCGGAGTGCACTTCATGGCAGAGACCGCGAAAATACTGAACCCTTCCAAGCGCGTGCTGATACCTTCTCTTGGCGCGGGGTGCAGCCTTGCTGAAAGCATCACCGCAAAGGACGTCAAATCCCTCAAGGAAAAGCACCCCGGTGTCCCTGTAATCACTTATGTGAACACTTCGGCGGCTGTGAAGGCAGAGAGCGATGCGTGCTGCACGAGCGCGAATGCGCTCAAGGTGATAGAGGCGATGGATGGCGGTGAAGTTATTTTCCTTCCGGACAAGTTCATGGCCCAAAACCTGCAAAAGCTCACGGCAAAAAAACTGCATTCCTGGGGTGGCACCTGCATAGTGCATGAAACTTTTACCGCGGAGCAGGTGAAGGCCTACAGGGCGCAGTATCCGCAGATGAAGGTGCTCTCGCACCTCGAATGCCCAGAAGAAGTCATTGCGCTCTCCGACATGGCTGGCGGGACTTCGGACATGTACAATTATGTAAAGCAGAGCGGCGCAAAGCAGTTCATGCTTATAACCGAGTGCGGCATGTCTGACCTCCTCCGCCAGAAATTTCCAGAAAAGCAGTTCATAACCCCGTGCAGCATCTGCCCTTACATGAAATCAATAAACCTCGAGAACGCGCTCGAATCGCTCGAGAAAGAAAAGTTCGAGGTGAAGGTGCCGGAGGCAGTGCGGCAAAGGGCGCAGAGGGCGCTTGAGAGGATGCTTGAGATCGGGAAGTAGGATTAAATTTTAGGGCGATTTCTCACTGTTTCACTTCATCCTTGAGTATCGACTCAATCCTCTTCCTCGCGTTGATTTTTTTGAGGAATGCCTCGACGCTTTTCGGCACAAGGCCTCCGAGGCCCCCGCCCTCCATTATCTTTTTCCTAACCTTTGTGGAATCAAGGGTTTTTGCGTTGCTGACAAGCTTTTCAACTTTGTATCCGTCAGCCTCGAAAAGCTCCTTTACGAGCGGGTTGTTCGTGAAAACTATTTCGAATTTGGGGCAGTAGCTCTTTATCCTCTGGCTCCAGAGGGCATACTCAGAGATGTCATCGACCGGGACGATGTAGCATTTTTCGAAAAGGTTTTCCTCCCGCAGGGCCTCTGAAATCATCTCTATCCTCTCGCCCGCAGTGAAAGGGTTCTGGCCCTGGAATGACTCCTTTGCGCTGCCGACAACAATTACCATTTCATCCACTTTCGCGAGCGCATTCTTTAGCGCATTGTGGTGGCCCAAATGGTATGGCTGGAAACGGCCTACGAACAAACCCCTCTTCAAAGCAAAGCCCCCATGGATGTTCAATATTTTGGACATATGTTCATAAAACGCTTCTATTCTTTGAGGCCTTCAAGGCCTCCTTTTTTTTGCTGCAATATCGAGGCTAAAATCGATTATGCGCGCGGCTTTAGTGAGCTCGCCCATTGAAATCATGTCAGCACCGAGATTAGAGTATTTTTTGAGGTTTTTTAATGTGATGCCTCCCGAGAGCTCTATTTTCCCCTTAAAGCCGAAATCGCAGAGCATTTCGATGCATTTCTTCGCCCTGCGCGGCGGGAAATTGTCAAGCATTATTATGTGCGGGCCTGCGAGCGAGGCGAGCGCCGCATCGGTTTCGTCCTCGACCTCGATTTCATAATTTTTCCCATTCCTTTTTGCCGCGATGCACGCCTCGAGCACCGAGGGGAAAAACTTGAGGTGGTTGTCCTTCAGCAAAACCATTTCGTGCAGGTCCTTGCGGTGGCCAGAGCAGCCCGCGGTTTCGGCGGCCTTCTTGTCAAAGGGCTGGAAACCCGGTGAGGTTTTCCTTGTGGCCGCTATGGTTGTTTTCGCCGTGCCATGGTGGTTCTTTGCACTGCCAACGATTTTTTTCGCCTTCGCGCACAGGGTTGCAACTCCGCTCATCCTTCCCAGGACATTGAGCAAAACCCTTTCGATTGAGAGTATTTTCCTGTTGCTCCCGTGCATTGCAATTATTTTCATGCCTTTGGCGACTTTTTGCCCGTCTTTTTTGAAGGCTTTTGCCTTGATGCGGAAGTGGTGGCAGAGGAAGAGCGCCTCCTCGATGCCGGCAAGGGTGCATTCCTCGTTCGCTTTTATGTGTGCGGAGCATTCTGCCTCCGGCGTAAGCGAGCTTGTCACATCCCCTTTTCCGAGGTCGTCTTTGAGGAATGAGAGCAGCTGCTTTCTCGCGTGCAGGGAAACCATACCAATTTTGCCCCGAATAAACTTTAATTACCATTCGCTCCCTAAATTAATCACTTTTCCGGAGGTGTTGATCTGGCCAAAAAACCCGCTAAAAAAGCCCTTAAGGGCACATGGAAGCTCAAGGAGGGCTTTGCGCAGATGCTAAAGGGCGGCTGCATAATGGATGTTGTCAGCGCCAAGCAGGCCAAAATAGCGGAAAAAGCCGGTGCCTGCGCAGTAATGGCCCTCGAAAGGGTGCCGGCGGACATTCGCGCGCACGGCGGGGTCGCCCGGATGGCAGACCCTAAAAAAATCCGGGAAATAATGAAGGTGGTTTCTATTCCAGTTATGGCAAAGGCGAGGATTGGGCATTTTGTGGAAGCGCAGATACTAGAAGGGCTCGGCGTTGATTTCATCGACGAGAGCGAAGTGCTGACACCCGCCGACCCTTCGCTTCACATAGACAAGTGGCAGTTCGATGTTCCGTTCGTTTGCGGCGCGCGCGACTTGGGCGAGGCCCTGCGCAGGATAAATGAAGGCGCCGCAATGGTACGCACAAAAGGCGAAGCCGGCACGGGAAATGTTGTCGAGGCAGTGAGGCATTGCAGGGCGGTCTCCTCGCAGATTTCGTGGCTTGCGGGCGCGCATATTGACAAGCTTGAATCCGCGGCCTCGCGCTTTCGGGTTCCGTTAGAACTCGTAAAAAAAACCGCGGAGATAGGGAGGCTTCCTGTCGTGAACTTTGCAGCGGGTGGGATTGCAACGCCCGCCGATGCCGCATTGATGATGCAGCTAGGTGTGGATGGGGTGTTTGTCGGCTCCGGGATTTTCAAGTCGAAAAATCCGCAAAGGTTTGCATCCGCGATTGTGCAAGCCACAACGCACTTCGATGACCGCAAGCTGCTCGCAAAGGTTTCAACAGGCCTAGGAGACGCCATGCAGGGCCTTGAGATTTCAGGCCTTGGCACAAGGATGCAGGAGAGGGGCTGGTGATGCCAGGCAGGAGGCCGGGAAAAAAGCCAGTGGCCAGGGGTTTGGCGCTTGCCAGTTCTTCATATAAAAAAGTAAAAACCAGCCTCAAGAAAAAAAACGCCCCTGAAGGAATGCTTTTTTTTGACGTCCAAGCGAAACTTTCTCGTAAGTTTGGAGGGGAAAAAGTCCCGCTCCTTATAACAAAAAAAGGGCCTTTCATTGAATTGAACGGCAAATGGATTGAGGTCTGCAAAAGGTCTGATTTTGCATATCCAAAGAGGCTTAGTCCAGTATTATACAAAAAAGGGGATATTTATTTCCCAGCCCCAGATGGAAAGGTGTGGAGAATAGAAGACCTTGGCATAATTGACAGCGTATACATCCATGATTTCGGAATTGTGGTGTATGTTAAAAAATCTTGGCTCTTGGATGGCTCCCAAGGGGTATCAAAACAATATGTGCAGGTCGGCCCTGGGAAAGTAATACTAACTTATGATTCTAATGTGCCTGGCATGCCTGTAGGGTTGGGAAAATGAAACAGCTTGTAGGCGTGCTTGCATTGCAGGGCGATTTCCGCGAGCACGTGCAGCTGCTAAAAGAGCACAAAGTGCAGGCCGTTGAGGTCAGGAATGCAAAAGAGCTCTCTGCCTGCTCCTGCCTCATAATCCCGGGCGGCGAGAGCACCACTATCGGCCTGCTGCTGAAATCCACTGGGCTTGGCAGGGAAATAAAGCGGCGCGTGAAAAAAGGCATGCCGCTCTACGGCACCTGCGCCGGCGCAATCATTGCCGCGAAAAAAGTTTTGGGGGAAAGGAGGTTTGCGCCGCTTGGGCTCATTGACATTGAAGTGAAGAGGAACGATTACGGAAGGCAGGTCGATTCATTCGAATCGGAAGTAGAGTTCGCTGGCGGAGTAAAACTGAACGGCGTTTTCATAAGGTCTCCAAAGATTAGAAGGGTTGGGAAAGGGGTTGAGGTGCTAGCAAGGCTTGGAAAAGAGCCTGTGCTTGTGAAGCAGGGCAACGTGATTGCCGGCGCTTTTCACCCCGAAACTGAAAAGGATTTTTTCGTGCACAAGATGCTCCTTGAACTGGCTAACTGAATGCTTCGCCTTTTAATTCATTTTCCAAGCCCATTGTATACAGATGCTTCCGCTCAAGGCCTTCGAGAAGAATGCTTGGTATTTGATAGGCGCTACGAGGGGAGGCCCGATGCGCGCCATAATAATGCGTGAGCTGATGGAAAGGCCACTCAACCCGAACCAACTTGCAAAGCTGCTCGGGGTTGACTACAAGACAATAACCCACCACCTTGAAGCCCTTCTGAGGAACAATTGGGTCACAAGGAATTCCAAAAAATATGCAGAGTTGTACTTCCCCGCTTTCACCGTTGAGGAAACAAGGGTTTTCATGGAAATAGTGCGCGAAATTGGGGAAAAGCTTTAAAAGATTCCAAAACAAGGTTATTACTATGGAAGCAGCAGTACTGTTCGAGGCCCTGAATGCAGTCCTCCTTGTCACTTTGCTCTACGTTTACGTCTCGAATTACAGGCAGGCCAAGGCGCCTTTCCTTTTGGGCCTTGTTGTTTTCGCAGCTTTCCTCCTGGTGCAGAATAGCCTTGCGCTTTACTTCCATCTGACATCTATGGAGTATTACTCGAAAGAGGCAATGTCGCAGTCGCTCCCGATAACTGCGGCCCAGACAATCGCCCTTTTGGTGCTCAATTACTTCACATGGAAAGGGTAGAAGGCCTGCCAATAATGCACGCAACCACAGGCGTAATTGGAAGCAACTTGGAAAAAAGCTTATAAACCCAGGATCAGAAGTTCAATACGAGATTTTTTTGGGGGGGATGTCTTGAAAAAAATTGTTTTTGTAGGAGTTATCGTATTGCTTGCGCTGCTTGTTTCAGGGTGCGCACAAGTGACTACAGAGAAAGCAGGCAATGCTGCCCCGGAAAATAATGGGGCGGCAGCGGCGAAAGAAGGCGCGGCAATGGAAAAAGAAGATGGCGCAATGGCAAAGGAAGATGGCGTGATGGTAAAGACTGAAGGCGGGGATGGCGCAATGGCAAAGGAAGATGGCGCAGCAATGCAGAAAGAAGGCGCGGCAATGGAGGCCTCTTTTTACAGCCCGTTCGCAAAAGCGGAGTATGACAAGGCGAGGGCCGAAGGAAAGGTTGTTTTCCTCGAGTTTTACGCAAACTGGTGCCCGCTCTGCTCAAGGCAGAAGCCAGTTGATGAATCAGTTTTTGCCGACCCATCCGTACCTAAGGGTGTTGCGGGTTTCCAGGTGAATTACAAGGACAGCGAAACAGATGCTGATGAGCAGGAGCTCGCAAGGCAGTTCGGCATAACTTACCAGCACACGAGGGTCATACTTGCAAAGGGCGGTTCGCTGTTCCACAAGAAAACTGGGAATTCAGAGAAGGATGAAATCATCGGACTGCTGGAGCAGGCATCAGCTTCTTGAACGCGGAGTGAAAACTGATGGCTATGGGGCTTGAAATCGGCACAATAGTGCCGGCATTTTTTTTCGGCATCCTCTCTTTTTTCCTGAGCCTTTGCATTCTCCCATTGATACCTGCTTTTCTAACTTTCATTGCAGGTACCAGCGTTGAGGAAATGAAGAAGGATGCCATTAAGGCGAGATTCCAGATAATAACCAACACCGTCGCATTCGTGCTCGGGCTCGCGTTCTTTTTCTCCCTGCTCGGCGTTTTGTTCCAGAGCGTTTTTTCATCGATATCCTATGACTTGCAGATTTATCTGGGTTATTTTTTTGGCGCCGTCATAATTGTTTTCGGGCTCATGATGGCGGGCCTGCTTAAAATCCCGTTCCTCCAGAAGGAGCACAAGCTCAAAATTGGCATGAAGGATAGGTCCCTGCTCAAATCCTTCATTTTCGGGGCTGCATTTGCGGTTGGGTGGACTCCGTGCGCATCACCCTTCCTTGGCGTGGTGCTTGGTTTTGCGGCGACAAACCCCCTGCAGGCTTTTCCAATCCTGTTTTCGTATTCGCTCGGCCTAGGCTTTCCTTTCATCATTACAGCTTTCTTCATTTCAAGGGCGAAGGGCTTTTTCCAGGGAATCGCCCCACACATGGAAAAGCTGAATTTTGTTTTCGGGATAGTTTTCATTTTGCTCGGGATACTCATTTTCACAGGAAGCCTGAATGCTTTGATAAACTCTATAATCCCGCAAGACCTCGCGCTGCGGCTTATTGATATCCAGCAGGGTGTTTTTGGGAAGTAATGTTTGCGGCGGAAATGAATGGCGATGTAGGGGATTTGAGGGAAGCGGTGAAATGGCTTTGCAGGAATTTTCAGCGGGCTTAAAGCTCGCGGTTGCGGTTGCGCTCATAGCGGCCGCTATATTTTTCATCGGGATAAAAACACCTTTGGGTCAACAAAAAATCCTTCCGCAGGTCCTTTCGGATGCAAATTTCCAGATAGCCGCTGTCGGCGGCCCAGCTTTCCAAAAAACCGGGGTTGACAAATCTTCTTTCCAGAAAGCTCCGGAACTTTCCGGCATTGCGGGGTACATAAACACCGACCCCTCGATAAGCATTGAAAAGCTGAAAGGAAAGGTCATCCTCATAGATTTTTGGACTTACACATGCATAAACTGCATCCGCACATTCCCGCACCTAAAAGAGCTGCATGAAAAATACGCAGGCAAGGGGCTTGTGATAATCGGCGTCCATACCCCGGAATTCGATTTTGAAAAAGATTACAAGAACGTGAAGGCAGCGGTCGAGAAGTACGGGATAAAGTACCCGGTAGTGCAGGACAACGATTACGCCACATGGAACGCTTACAGCAACCGCTACTGGCCGCACGAGTTCCTCATAGATTCTGAAGGCTATATCCGCTATGACCACATCGGGGAAGGCGGATATGAGGAAACGGAGCAGCAGATAGTCGCCCTGCTCAAGGAAAAAGACGCCTCTGTTAAAAAGGAAGAACTCCCGCAAGATTCGAATGCAACGAACACAGATTTTTCCAAGATTGGGACCCCTGAACTATATTTGGGCTATGCCTTTGCCAGGGCACCTTTGGGAAATTCCGAAGGCTTGAAACCCGAGGAGACAGTTTCATACTCGCTTCCGAATGAAATTTCCCCGAACCTTGTCTATCTGGAAGGTGACTGGGAGAACAAGCCGGACTTTGTGCGCCTCGTCTCTGACAAAGGGAAAGTCGCGCTCGTTTTCCAGGCGAAGAACGTGAACATTGTTGCAGGCAGCCCGCAAGGCTCGAAGCTAAAAATCTTGATTGACAACAAGCCCATAACAAAAACGGATGCGGGTGCTGATGCAGTTGATTCAAACGAAGGTTTTATTGCCGATGTCAATGCCGAGAGGCTTTACAACCTCGTTTCGCTTCCGGATTACGGGCAGAAAATACTAACCTTCGAGGTTGAAGGGAAGGGGCTCGAGCTCTACACTTTCACTTTCGGTTAAAACTTTTTGCATTGAAGCAAGGCCTAATTCCTGAAGGCAATCTAATACACGCCTTTCGAAATCCTCTTCAAGTTCAGCTCCGAGAGCGCAATTTCAGGGGTTACGACTACTTCCTCCTGCCCCCAAGCAAGGATTGCTTTTTGCTTCGAGCCGATTGCAACGATGTTCTTCATGAAATTATCGAAACTGTCAAGGACGCGCATCGTGTTGGGCGTCAGCGCGTAGACTATTTCCCCGTTCTTTATCACAAACGAGTCCCCGCGGATTGTCGAAGTGTAATCCGGGCTAGAGTAGCCGTTCACAGGGTATGTGTACCAGAGCCTTCCGACATAAATGCCGTTCTTCACTTCCTTGATTAGCTCCTCGCTTGAATGGCTTCCTTTGCCGACCACGAAGTTGGTTCCATGGATGCTGACATCACCAGAGTAGCTCCTCTCGGTGCCGCTCCTAAATCCGTTGAGCGGCCTGAACCTTGCCCATTCCTTCTTCTTTTTCGTGTAATAATCGTTCGAGATGTAATTGTGCAGCACGCCGTCCTTTATTATCTGCGTAGGCTTGGTCGCCAACCCTTCGTCGGTGTAGGCTTTGGAGCCGATGAATTCCTTGAGTGTTCCGTTGTCGCTCACGTTGAAGCTTTCGGCGCCAACCTTCTGCCCAATCCTGTCAATGAAAGGCGTTGCGCGGTAATCTACTGATGAGAGCGCGACATCGAACCTGCTGTAAAAGAGTTCCGCGACAACGCTCTCGCTTAGCACTACCCTGTACTTGCCGCTCTCAAGGCCCTGCGGCTTTTGCATCGCAAGCGCCTTCTCCGAGGACTCCTTTCCCGCGGACGCTGCATCGAGTTTTGAGAGCAAAGGCGAGGATTCGAATGAAGTGCCGGTAGCGTTGTCCTCTGCCTCAAGGCTCGTGGTGAGGCTTGCAAAAGAGGATGTGTTCTCCTCGCAGGCAAAAACCCCGTTCGAGTTCGTGACGCAGAAAGCGCAGGCAAGAAGGTCAAGCTCGCCCGTGATGTTTATCCCGTGCTTGTATGAGCCCTTCTTTAGCGATTCAAATGCGGAGTCGAGCATTTCATAGGCCTTGGCAACACCTTTCTTTTCATCGGTCTTCATTATGTTCCTGTCCGGGCTTTGCGCCGAGGCGCCCTTTCCCGCGGGCTGCGCAAGCGAGTGGAAATCGGTGTCGTGAACCCTGTCCCTTGACGCCTTTTCAAATGCCTCGCGAAAGCCGTTCTTTGAAAGGTTTGAGTCGCACGAGCCCATCCCATATTTTCCATCCTTGAATAGGATGCGAAGGCTAAGGCCGAAGCCCTCATCGCTCTTGGGCTCTTCGAGAGCGTTGCTCGGGATTTTCGAGTGGTAGGCAATCCTGTAAACATTGAGCCTGTTCGAGGAGACGTAGGCTTCGGCCTGCTTCACCTCGCCTTGCTTTTCTGCAAAAGCGAGCAAATCCTTTGCGGTTGCCTTGATGCTTTTGAGTTCGATCATGGGTTTTCCACCGCCGTTTGTTTGTGTAAAATGCCTTTGCAGCTGCCTTTCACGCTTTTAGATTTGGCCATACTACCTGGCCCCCGTGATGTTCGCCTTTCCCCTCAAATGGGGGCCGCCGTTGCCGAGCTTCATTGTCTGCATAGGGGTGCCTTTCCCGCAGTTCGGCACGTTGAAGCGCTTCACGTCATCTGCCGCCTCGAGCGTCATGAAGAAATCGTAGGAATTGTTCTCAATCCCCGCGCTCCTGTAGAGCTCGCCGATTTCCCCGTTCTCGATTTTAAAGCACTTCCAGCAGGTGATGTTGAAGTTCTGCCTGCTCTCGCCGATTGATGGGGTCTTCTCGCCCACAATGTAATAGCCGTCGCGGGTTTCCCTTATGAGCTCCTCAGCTTTCCACTTCCCCGCCTCGAAGTAAGTGTTGCTCATCCTTATCAGCGGCATCGAGGATGCAGAGGAGGCACGCATGTGGCCATTGGGAATTTTTCCCAGTATCGCGGAAGTTTCGCGCGAGTTCATGAATTCCTTGAGCACGCCGTTTTCAATATTGAGGGTCCTTTTCCCTTTCACTCCCTCGTCATCAAACATATAATTACCATAGCCCTCTATTTCCGGGTCTGAGACTACATTCATCTCCTCCGAGCCAATCCTTTTCCCTATCCTGTTCTCATCGAGGTTGTTAAACCACCAAGCCCTGCCCGCCCATGCGGTTTCCCTCTTGAGCGCCCTGTCGGCCTCCAGCGGGTGGCCGCAAATCTCGTGGCTTAGAAGTGTGTTGAACCACGGGTCTGTTACAATGGTCGCGTTTTTGGTGAATTCCATTGCCCGCGCGTTCGAAAGCTCAATAGTCCCTTCCGCCAAGAATTTCGCGAACTCCTCTATGCTCTTGGCGTGCGAATTGTCGCCTTCGAGCGCCTCTAGGCCTTTCGCCTCTGCAATCCATTCGTGGTATGTCTCGTTCGCCTTCCCCTTAGCCGCGATGTAAACCGAAGGCTCGGTGATTGCGCGCGTCTGCTCTATGAGAGAGCCTTCGCTGCTCGCGAAAACCTTTTTTTCGAGGCCTGAGACAATCGCGATGCTGTTTGCGGAAATCCCCTGCATTGCCGAAATTTCCTTTGAGAGCTTTTCCGAGCGCGAAATGAATCCCTCAAGGCTCGCGTCGAGCGGGTTTTTTTTGAATTTCTTTTCCCAGGTTTTTTTCACGGCAGGCACTTTCGAGAACCTTGTTGAGTAAATGCCTTTTCCTTCCTGCGGGAACCTCTTCATCTCTTTTTCTTTTGCCGATGAGTTGAACTTCGCCCTCCTATATGCAAGCCCTAGAAGTTCGGAAGCAATTTTTTTTATGTTATTAAAATCATCCTTTCCGAGGCTCTTTCCAGCAAAGCCGCCAGCGACCACCTTGCCGGTGAAAACCCTAACGCCTATGTCTGCGCCGTAATCCTTTGTAGCGCCTTTTACATTGCCGTTGAGCGCCGAGGCTGCGAGGAAATTCGACACCTCCAGCCGCGCATCAGCTAGGGCCACTTTTTTTTCAGCCGAGAATTTGCGAATGGCGAGGAGCAGCCCTTCTTTTGCCCTCGAGGCCTCATCTATCGGCAGTGCAAAGTCATCAGGCATCCTCAAAACCGATATAGGGGAAAGACGAAAAGCAAGTTAAATGTTCTTCTTTGCCGCGTATCCATTTCTTTTCGGGTGCTGGAAGCCCTGTAAGTGCAGATTCCGCTAATGCATGGCAATCTGGTGCCTGCTGGCTCATTTCTTTTTGAGTATCGGAAGCCCTGTAAGGGGGCTTTCCATTACGGTGTACCCCTCAGGCAAATCAGCGGGGCTCTTCGGCTCCTTGCTGAAGAAGTAAATGGCCTTGCCGTTTTTGCCTACCAAGGAATTCAGCACATACTTCTTTCCCTTGCTGTTCGTGTGCTCGTATGCCATGAAGTAAGAAAGGTTAAAGGAAATATAAAAGTGACTGTTCCATTAGGGCAAGCACTGGGGTTGTTGAGTGCCTTAGGCAGGTTAACGGAAATATAAGTGTGACCGCTTTTCCGCTCATTTCTTCTTTTCCTTAAAGCTTAGAGCCACCGAGTTGATGCAGTACCGCTTTCCCGTAGGGTTCGGCCCGTCGTCGAAGACATGGCCGAGGTGCGAATCGCATTTGCTGCAGCGCACCTCAATCCTCTTCATGCCAAGCGTGCTGTCTTCAATGAGCTTGACCATCCCCATGTTTATCACATCATAAAAGCTCGGCCAGCCAGTGCCGGATTCGAATTTCATGCCTGCATCGAACAATGGCTGGCCGCAGGCGACGCATTCGTAAACCCCATTTCCCTTGCTGTGCACGTACTTTCCGGTGAAAGGCATCTCGGTGCCGCCGAGCCTGCACACATGGTACTGCTCCGGGGTGAGCTTTTCTCGGAACTGCTCATCACCCATTTTTCCATTTTCCTTCGCCAAAAAAACCACTCCTTCAATTGTTTTTTATTAAATATAATCATTTTCCCAGATTTCCCGAATTTGTCCCACTTTACTTCCCCTTCGTACTTGCCCCTATTTTTAAATATCCCTTCCCCTATTTATGCTTCTTGATGCTGCAGGAAAACCAGGTTCTTTCAAAGTTTGACTCAATTGTGAAGGGCTTTTCAGGCGAGGATCGCATTGCGCTCTGCCACGACCTCGATGCCGACGGGGTTTCGAGCGGCGCTCTCGCATACCTCGCCATAACGTACCTGCGGGGGAAAAAGCCCGATTTGCTGATAACCCAGCAGTTCAAGACAGTCGAGCTTTTGCCAAAAAGCCTCTCGCTCCTCAAAAAAGCGAAGATAACAAAACTCGTCACGGTTGATTCCGCGTTCGACCAGAAGCCTGAATCAATCGCCGCCGCGGAAAAAATCTGCGCAAAGGTGCTCATAATAGACCACCACAAGGACTACGGCCTGAAAACGGGCGGAAAAACTTTCGTGATAAAGCCGCAGTTCGTCTCCGAAATAGAGCCGAGCATGTACCCGTGCGCAAAATTCGTCTTCGACCTTTTCTCAAGGCACGTCAATCTCGCAAAGCATTCATGGATTGCCTGCGCTGGGCTCATGGGCGACAACCAGCTTGCGCAGTGGAAGGAATTTGTCGAGCAAGCCGCATTGGAGCACAACACCAGTGTGGATGATATTTGGAAGGTGACGAAAATAATTTCAGCGGTTGAGACGCTCGCGCCGGCAAAGCTCCAAAAGCTCCTGCTCCTCGTAGTTTCGGCAAAACACCCGAGGGATGTCTTTGAATCAGAGTTCTCGAAGCATGTTTCAAAGCTCGATTCGCAGGCGGAAAAGCTCATGGCAAAATTCAAGAAAGAGAGGGTCGTGTTCGGCCCGCAAGAAATAGTCTGGTTCGAGTTCAAGTCAAAATCTGACATAAAATCCGTGCTGATAAACCGCGTGAGCAACGATTTCTTCCCCGACAAGACCGTAATTGTTGTGCAGGACAAGGGCGACAGGTTCCTCTATTTCTCCGCGCGCAGACAGGACTTTAAGGTTAAAACTAACGAGCTTTTGGAAAATGCCGTGAAAGGCTTCAAGAACGCCGGCGCGGGAGGCCATGTGCCCGCGAGCGCGGGAAGGGTAATGAAGAAGGATTTCAGGGAGTTCAAGAAGAGGGTTCTTGCCGCGCTCTCCGAGTAAAGGTTTCATTTTTTGCCGAGTTCGCCGAACTGGCCACGTAGCTTCATCTCGCGCCTCTTGCGGTTGTAGCCGAGCGCGAACTTGTGCACGCTGTCGCGCACAGAGCGAATGAAGAGCATCATCCTGCCGTTTTTCTCGAACCTTTTGGGCTCACTTATGCCGGGGAGATAGATTTCCTCCTCCTGCTTTGCGAGGGCTATTATGGGTATCTGCAGCCCTAGCTCTTTTAGCGGCGTGAGTGCGGCGCCGAGCTGCCCCTGCCCTCCGTCGATTATTATGAGGTTTGGAAGTTCGCTTTTTTCTTCGAGAAGGCGCCTATACCTCCTGTGCACGACTTCTGCCATTGACGCGAAGTCATCGTTTTTACCCTCTACAGTGCGTATCCTGAACTTGCGGTAGCCTTTCTTGTCAGGCTTTGCATCCACAAAGCGCGTCATTGCCCCGACATTGTGCTCGTAGCCGAGATTCGATATGTCAAAGCACTCTATTATGCGTGGCACACTCGGAAGGTTGAACGCTTCCTTGATTTCAGAGAGCACCCCATGCTCCCCCATGTTTATGGCCGCATTCTTTTCAGCAAGCCTCACAAGCCCGAGCTTGTCGCCTTTGTGCGGGATTACAAGGCTCACTTTTGCGCCGCGCAGGCCAGAGAAGTATTTTTCCATCGCCTGCAAATCGGTTTCGGATTCCCAGAACTTGGAGTTCACTATTATTTCACTCGGCACCTTGTTGGTCGAATAATAACGCACGAGGAATTCGCGGAAGAGGTCTTCGTGGTAGTCGAACATGAATTCCTTCTTGCCCGAAATCACCCCCCTCGAAATCGTGAAAATCTCTATTATGCATTTCCCCGCGTTCTGCACAAGCGCAACGACGTCCTGGTCAAAGCTTTTCACGAGCTCTACCTTCTGGCGCTCATCGAGGCTTTTTATAGATTCTATCTGCCTCTTTTTCTCAAGCGCCTTCTCGAACTTGAGTTCGCCAGATGCTGCCTTCATTTCCTTCTCGAGCCCTGAGAGCGCCTCCGACCTCTCGCCTTTGAGGAACTGCGCAGCGCCGCGAACCTGCAGCGCATAACCCTCTTTCGAAACGTTCCCTATGCAGGGGGCGGTGCATATCCCTATGTGGTAGTTGAGGCAGGCTTTTTTCGGCAAGGTTGTGCAGGTGCGTACCTTGTAGAGCTGCACAGCGAGGTTTAGCAGCTGGATTCTGGCAAACCCGTCCACGTAAGGGCCGAAGTACTTCCCCCCCGGCACCACTTTCCTTGTCGAGAGTATGCGCGGGAAATCGTCATCGGTTAACTTGATATATGCGAATGTTTTCGAGTCCTTGAGGTCGATGTTATACTTTGGGGCGTGCTTTTTGATGAGGTTGTTTTCGAGCAGCAGCGCCTCTACCTCGCTGTCCACCACTACCCAGTCGATGCTTGAAATGCGCGAGACCATGAGCGCGATGCGCGGATAGTGGTTTTTGGAGAGGAAATAGCTCGAAACCCTCCTGCGAAGGCTCTTCGCCTTGCCGATGTAGATAATCGCGTTTTCCCTGTCCCTAAATATGTAAACCCCTGGCTCTGCGGGGATTTTTTTGTAATCGACTTTTCCCCCTTCGCCTACAATAATCATTTCATTACCTTCTTGAGGAACTGGCCTGTGTGCGAGCGCTCGGAGAGCATTATTTGTTCCGGAGTCCCTTTTGCAATTAGCTTTCCGCCCCCATTGCCCCCCTCGGGGCCGAGGTCTATTACGTGGTCGCAGGATTTTATCACATCGAGGTTATGCTCTATTACATACACAGAGTTGCCCTTCTCAACGAGCCTATTTAGCACTGAGATGAGTTTTCTCGTGTCCTCGAAATGCAGCCCGGTGGTAGGCTCATCGAGCATGTAAACCGTGTTCCCGCGCTTTTGCTTTGCAAGTTCGCGCGTAATCTTTATCCTCTGCGACTCGCCCCCTGAAAGCGTTGTAGAGCTCTGGCCAAGCTTGATGTATCCTAGCCCTACATCGACGAGGGTTTCAAGCTTCCTTTTTATCGAAGGGTGGTTTTCGAAAAACGAGAGCGCCTCCTCCGCGCTCATCTCCAGCACTTCTGCTATGTTTTTGCCCTTGTAGAGGATTTCGAGCGTGTCCTTGTTGTAGCGCTTGCCCTTGCACTCGCCGCACTCAACATAAACATCTGGCAAAAAGTTCATCTCTATTTTTATCACCCCATCGCCCATGCACTCCTCGCACCTTCCGCCCTTTACATTGAACGAGAACCTCCCTTCCTTGTACCCGCGGGCTTTGGATTCGCGTGTAGTTGAGAAAATCTCGCGCACGTCGTCGAATATTTTGGTGTAAGTTGCAGGGTTCGAGCGCGGGGTCCTCCCTATCGGGTCTTGGTCGATTACGATTACATTCCTGACATTTTCCGGCACATATATTTCGCCGTGCTTTCCAATCCTCTCGCCAGCCTCGCCGAAGTGCTTTTTGAGGTATGGCACAAGAGTTTGGTTCATCAGGGTAGATTTTCCGGAGCCGGAAACCCCCGTGATTGCGCAGAAAATTTCCGTTGGAAAGTCCACGTTAAGGCCCTTGAGGTTGTTTTCCGCAGCGCCGATTACCCTTATATGGCTCGCGGCCTTCCTCCTATTCTGCGGAACCTCGATTTTTTTCCTGCCAGCAAGATAGTCGCCTGTTATGCTGCGCGTATTTTTTGCGATCTCCCCTGGCGTCCCTTGCGCGCACACATGGCCTCCGTGTATCCCCGCACCCGGGCCCATGTCGACCACATAGTCCGCGTGCCTTATTGTCTCCTCATCATGCTCCACAACAATCAGCGTGTTGCCCACATCGCGCAGCCTGTGGAGCGTGCTGATGAGTTTTTCATTGTCGCGCTGGTGCAGGCCGATTGAAGGCTCATCAAGGATGTAGAGCACTCCCATGAGGTTCGAGCCGATCTGCGTCGCGAGCCTTATGCGCTGCGCTTCGCCGCCAGAGAGCGTTCTTGCGCTGCGCGAAAGGCTCAAGTACCCGAGCCCGACATTTTTGAGAAAGCCGAGGCGCTCGCGGATTTCCTTTAGAACCTGCTTTGCGATGAACCGCTCCTTCTCGCCGAGCCTCTTTTCGAGCTCCGAGAAAAACTCCACGCAGTCGAGTATGCTCATGCCGGTCACATCGATTATAGATTTCGAGTCTATTTTCACGGCAAGCACGTTGTCCTTGAGCCTCTTCCCAGCGCAGGCAGCGCAGGGCTCGGATAGCATGAACTTCTCGATTTCCTCCTTTCTCCACTCGGATTCCGTCTGCTTGTAGAGCCTCATTGTCTGCGGTATTACGCCCTCAAACCCGTGCTCCATCCTCATCCTCATGCCGATGCTCCATCTTCCGGACATTGGTTCTTTGGAACCATGCATTAGAACCTTGAGCTGCTTTTCAGTGAATTCGGAGAGCGGCGTGAAGACGTCAAAGCCGTACTTTTTCCCCACAACCGCAATCTGCTGTCCGCGCCACTGGATGTCCGATTTCGAGTAGAGCGCTATTGCGCCGTCCATTATTGCCTTCGACTTGTCAGGGACCAGCAGTTCTGGCGAGAGCTGCATTATTTCCCCAATCCCGTGGCACTTCTGGCAGGCGCCGAAAGGCGAATTAAAAGAGAACATGCGCGGCTCGAGCGGCTCGAAGACAACTTCGGGGTGGTTTGGGCATGCGCCGAAGTTCGAGTAGAGGGTTTCGCCCTTGCCGCGCTCGAGCTCTTTTAATTTTTCCTTTTTCGAGCCCTGCGCTTTTGCCTCCTTTTCGGATTCCTTTTCATCGAGCACGATGAGCCTGCCTTTGCCTATGTGAAGGGCCTGCTCAACCGCTTCAGCGACCCTTTGGCGCTCGTCATTGCTTATTGCAATGGTGTCGATTACCGCCTCTATCCAGTGCTTTTCGTAGCGCGTGAGCTTTACCTCCTCGCGGATGCTCTCCGATGGGTAGATTTTCTCGTCGACGCGGATTTTGGTAAAGCCGTCGCGCTTGAGCTCCTCGAACTCCTTCTCGTATGTCCCCTTCGCGCCGCGCACCACGGGGGCGAGGATTGTGATTGTTTTCCCCTGCTCTGCCATCAATAGGTTTGTGATGTTCTGCGCTGTCTGGGGCTTTATCTTAGCCTCGCACTTGGGGCAGTGCAGAACACCGATGCGCGCAAAAAGCAGGCGCAAATAGTCGTAAATTTCCGTTACAGTGCCCACGGTCGAGCGGGGGTTTTTGGAAGTGGTTTTCTGCTCTATTGAAATAGCTGGCGAGAGGCCGTCAATCGAATCCACGTCCGGCTTGTTCATGAGCCCGAGGAATTGCCTCGCGTATGCGGAGAGGCTCTCGACGTATCTCCTCTGGCCTTCGGCATAAATGGTGTCGAATGCGAGTGTGGATTTGCCAGAGCCAGAGAGCCCGGTAATGACGATGAGCTTGTTGCGCGGCAGCTCGACGTCAATGTTCTTGAGGTTGTGCTCGCGCGCGCCCTTGACGAAAATGCTCTCCATCATTTTTTCATATCCATTCCGGTTTCTTTTATTTTTCCCGCTCCCTTCCAAATTTCTTTTTTCGCCTGCGCATCTGCCGGCGCATGCTGCGCGCTCTGCTGCCGGAGCTCTTCGAGTGCATCCCTGCACGCTATCGCCTTCTCGAAATCGAGGTTCTCCGCGCTCTTTCTCATCTCGTAGTCGAGTTCAATCATACGCTTCTCGATATCCGCCCTGCCCATGTGCTTGATGCCCTTGATGCCGCCCTTCTTCTCCGCGAGGCTTTTTATGACAGGCATCGGGGTGATGCCGTGCTCCTTGTTGAATTTTTCCTGCGCGGCCCTCCTCTTTCTGGTAATTGCGACGGCCCCTTGGATGGATTTGGTGATTACATCGGCATAGAGTATCACCCTGCCATTCAGGTTCCTAGAAGCCCTGCCGATTGTCTGTATGAGGCTCCTCTCGTCGCGCAGGAACCCTTCCTTGTCCGCATCGAGGATGCATATGAGGCCGACCTCCGGAAGGTCAAGCCCTTCGCGCAGCAGGTTTATTCCCACAAGCACGTCGAATTCGCCCGAGCGCAGCTGGCGTATGAGCTCAATCCTCTCAAGGCTCTCGATTTCCGAGTGCATGTAGCGCACCTTTATGTTCTCTTTTGCAAGGAAATCAGTGAGGTCTTCTGCCATGCGCTTTGTGAGCGTTGTTATGAGCACGCGCTCGTTCCTCTTGGCGGCATTGCCTATTTCCGAGAGCATGTCCGCTATCTGGTTTTTTATCGGCCGCACCTCGACAAGAGGGTCCAGAAGCCCTGTAGGCCTTATTATCAGTTCTGCAACTTGCCCCGAGCTTTTTGTTTCGTACTCGGCGGGGGTTGCGGAAACAAAGAGGGCGTGGCGGAAATACTTTTCGAACTCGCCGAATTTTAGCGGCCTGTTGTCGAATGCGCTCGGGAGCCTGAACCCGAAATCGACGAGGTTTTTCTTGCGCGCATAATCGCCGTTGTACATGGCATGTGACTGTGGTATTGTCTGGTGGCTCTCATCTATTATGAGGAAGAAGTCCTGCGGGAAATAATCGAGCAGCACGAAAGGCGGCTTTCCTTTCGGCCTGCCGTCGAAGTGGCGCGAGTAGTTTTCAATACCGTTGCAATAACCCATCTCCTTTATCATTTCGAGGTCGTACTTGACCCTCTGCGATAGCCTCTGGGCTTCTAGCGGCCCGAGGCTTGGGAGGTGCTCTTCTAGTTCGGCTTTGATGGTGGCTATCGCCTTCTGCTGCTTTTCAATTGGCACCACGAACTGGCGCGCTGGAAAGAGCCTCGCCTCATCCAGCTCCGAGATTGTGTTTGCGCTAAGCGAATCAATTTCGGAAATCTTTTTTATAGAATTCCCGGAAAGCTCCACCCTCACTATGTCCTTTTCGTAAGTTGGGATTATGTCAATGGCCTCCCCGCGCACGCGGAACCTTCCTGGCTCAAGTGCCTGGTCGTTTCTCTCGTACTGCATCTCGATTAGGCTTCTCACTATTTCCTGGCGCGAAGCGGGTTTTCCTTTTGAGAGTATTAGCGACATGTTGGAAAAATCGTCAGGGTTGCCGAGGCCATAGATGCATGAGATTGAGGCGACCACTATGACATCATCCCTCGACATCAGGCTCGCTGTCGCGTGCAGGCGCATCTTTTCTATCTGCTCATTCACCGTAGCCTCCTTTTCGATGTAGAGGTCGGATGTTGGGATGTAGCTCTCCGGCTGGTAGTAATCATAATATGAAATGAAGTACTCGACGCGGTTTTTCGGGAAGAGCTCCTTTAGCTCGGTGTAGAGCTGGGCCGCGAGGGTCTTGTTGTGGGCGAGTATTAGGGTTGGCTTTTGCACCTTTTCAATGAGGTTTGCCATTACGAATGTCTTCCCGCTCCCGGTAATCCCCTCAAGCGTCTGGCGTGGGTATTTGGAGTAGCCTGCGTAGAGCTTTGCTATGGCTTCGCTCTGGCCCCCGGCGGGCTTGAATTGCGAGACGAGTTCAAATGGCATGGCGGTAATTTTGTGTACCGCCCCGCTTTTAAACAATTTCACGGGGCGGAAGGCTTGGGGCATATACCTTCATTTAGCCTGTTTGGTGACCAAAAGTAATTTATTGTCCGGCAGCTTTCTCTTTTCATGCAGCCCAAAGAGCCAATCAAAAGGCCGCTCCGCGCAAGGGCGGCATCGAAGCTCAAGCAGGCATTCCCTTCCGCCGCAAGGGTTTTGCGCGGCTGGACAAAGCCGGGGAATGTGGGCGGGGCTTTATTGAGGCAGAAGGTCGCCCAGAAACTGTTCAGGCAAACCAAAAGGGACTTTCCGGAATATAAGGCCCCGGGTGCAGATTTGGCTTCCAGCTTACATCTTCCTCTTTCGGAGCTGTTTCCAAAAGAACTTGAATTAGGTAAAACATTGGGGAGAAAACTTCAGGGCAGGATAGCGGTAAAATACGCGCTTGACACAATCAACTGCTCTGATGCCAAAACCCGGGGCGAAGTGCAAAAACTGATTTGGGATGCGCTTGAAAAGACAGAAGCATGGGATGATTATGACACAAAGGTCAATATCATAAATAAAGCCCTCAAGCAAGCCTCTGCGGTATTGGGTGGCGTGCGGGGCAAGCTTTTTGTAAGGAGATTCAGGCAAATCATATCGCATGAGCTGATATAGGTTTTTCCTTTTTTTTGTAGCGTGCCTCATTTCTTCAGGTAATTGAACGCGTTCCTGAACACCTGCATGCCCTCGCCCTCTTCGCGGACTTTTCCATACTCGGAGTTGGGCGCGTTGATGCCGAAAAGGTTCCTCTCCGGGTGAGGCATGAGGCCGAAAACCCTCCCGGTTTCATCGCAAATGCCTGCAATGCCATCAGTCGAGCCATTCGGGTTTTGCACGTACTTGAAGACCACCTGCTTTTGCGAATAAAGTTTTTCGAGCACGCTCTCATCCTTTACGATGAACTGGCCCTCGCCGTGCGCCATCGGCACATCCATTGTCTCAATCCCGTGCGTGAAAACGCACTTGCTTGGGACACTTTTGAGCTCTAGCCACCTGCACTGGAAACCGAGCGGCCTATTGAGCGTTAGCGTTGTGAGCTGCTCGCGGTAATTCCCCCCAAAGCCGGGGAGTATTCCCGCCTTCACCATCACCTGGAAGCCGTTGCAAACGCCGATTGCAAGGTTCCCGTCTTTGATGAAATCCGGCACATCGCTGTTGAGCCTGTAGAGGAGCTTATTCGCGAAAACCTTCCCGGAGCCGAGGTAATCCCCTCCGCTAAACCCGCCCGGGATGGCAAGCAGTCTGTAACCGGAAAGCTTTTTCGAGCGGTTTATGAGCTCGTTGACGTGCACGTTCTCGGGCTTGAACCCCGCGAGGCGCAGCCCGGTTTCGAGTTCGTAGTCACAATTCGTCCCCGGTGCGCGCAGCACAATCGCCTTCAACGCCATGCAATACCCCCAGTGCGTGCTGTTAAGTCCAAAAAGTCAATAGTTTTCATCTCC
Source organism: uncultured archaeon (assembly GCA_964373815.1). Lineage (GTDB taxonomy): Archaea > Iainarchaeota > Iainarchaeia > Iainarchaeales > Iainarchaeaceae > UBA10205. Next base: position 31,059 of record CAYJWI010000004.1, read on the forward strand.
CGCATTTCTACCACCCAAGCGTCCCCTTCCAAGCTGCTTTGAGTTCACCCAATTTCTCCTCTATTATTTTGTTAGAGTGGGAATCATTTACAACGACCCTGTCCGTGCCTGTAACATACCCGATTTCCGCAAAGGGAATGCCTTCCATAGCTTTCTTGAATTCGTTTTTCCTCTCCGCCTCCACCTCAATTATGAAGCGCGAATTGGATTCGGAGAAAAGGATGAAGTCCGGCCTCCCGATGTTTTCGCCGAGGGGTATTTTGTTCAAAAAGATCTCAGCCCCAAAGCCGGATGCAAAGGCCATTTCCGAGAGTGCAACCGCAATCCCGCCTTCGCTGCAGTCATGGCAGGCGGCAATTACTTTGTTTTCCGCCTTTTGCCTTGCCATTAACCCGCTAAGCCTTGAAAAAGTTTTTTTCGCGCCGGAAAAATCCACTTTTGGGGCTCTCCCGCCTGAAGAGCCGCAAAGTTTAGCGTAATGGCTCGCGCCAAGCTCGGAGAAGGTGTTTCCGACAATGAAAACCGGGTTGCCCGGCCTCTTGAAGGGCATTGAGATTTTTTTCCGCGAGTCCTTAATTGTTCCGAGTGCGGAAATGAGCAGCGTGCCGGGAATTGAGATGCGGGTGCTGCCGCTCGTGTATTCGTTGTAGAGGCTGTCCTTCCCTGAAATGAAAGGCGCGCCAAACCCTTTGCAGGAATCATGGCAGCCCATGCACGCGCGCACAAGTCCCCCGAGCACTTTCTTCTCTTCCGGGTTTGCCCAGGAAAAATTGTCCAATAGCGCTATGCTCCCAAAATCCGCGCCCACGCAAACGCAGTTCCTTATGGCTTCATCCACCGCAGAGCACGCCATCCAGTAAGGGTCGATGTCGGAGTAGAGGGGGTTTATGCCGTTTGAAATCACGGCTCCCTGCCAGTCATCAAGCAGCGGCCTCACGATTGCCGCATCCGCGGGGCCGTCGTTTTCCTTTCCGACAAATGGCTTTCCGACTGTCCCGCCTTTCACTTCGTGGTCGTATTTGCGCACGGTTGTCTCCTTGCTCGCGATGTTTGGCATTGAAAGAAGCTGTTTGAGCGTTGTGCCGCAATCATTGTTTTCAGGAATCGAAACTTCTTTTCCGCTTCCGGGTTTCCACTCAGCTTCCATCTGCTTTACAGGAACCCCGTTGTGCAGGAAATCCATCTGGAGTTCGCCTATGAGTTCGTTGTTGTAAAATAGTTCGAGCTTTTTTGTTTTGGCGAATTCCCCTATTATAGTAGCTTCGGTGCCCTCGAGCCCGAAAATTTCTGCAAGCTTTTTGAAATTCTTTTTTGGGACAGATAGTACCATGCGCTCCTGCGCTTCGCTGAGCCATATCTCCCACGGCTTTAGCCCAATGTATTTGAGCGGCGCCTTTTCAAGGAAAACCTTTGCACCGATTTTGCTGCCCATTTCGCCAATTGCAGAGGAAAACCCCCCCGCGCCGCAATCAGTTATAGAGTTGTAAAGCCCGCTGTCGCGGCATTTTAGCAGCGCGTCCATCATTTTCTTCTCTTCAATGGGGTTTCCTATCTGCACAGCGCTGGAGGACGCCGTCTCATCCAAATTTGCCGAGGAAAATGTCGCGCCGTGTATCCCGTCCCTTCCAGTCCTTCCGCCTACAACAACAATCAGTTCGCCTGGCGAGGCTTTTTTCTTCTCCATTCCGCGCGGGATTAGCCCGACTGTTCCGCAGAACACGAGAGGGTTTGCGAGGTAGCGCTCATCGAAGAGGATTGCGCCGTTAACCGTAGGGATGCCTATCCGATTGCCATAATCAGCGACCCCGGAGCGCACACCCTTCAAAATCCGTTTAGGGTGCATCACCCCTTGCGGCACTTTTTCTTTGGGCATGTCGTGCGGCGCGAAGCAGAATACATCAGTGCACGCGAATGGCTTTGCCCCAAGCCCGGCGCCGAGAACATCCCTTATCACCCCACCGACCCCCGTGTTCGCGCCTCCGTAAGGGTCTAAGGCGGATGGGTGGTTGTGGGTTTCAGCCTTCATCGCGATGTTGTATTTAGAGTTGAACTTGACTATCCCCGCATTGTCGGAGAAAACCGAGACAAGCCATTTCTTTTTCGAGGCAAGCGATGGCTTTCTGATGAAAGTCTTGAAAAGGCCTTCAATTTTTTCCGCTTTCCCGCCTTCGGAATAATTTATTTCGGCGCTGAATGTCTTGTGCTTGCAGTGCTCGCTCCAGGTCTGCGCAATTGTTTCGAGTTCCACTTGCACCGGTTCGCGCCCCAGTTTTTTGTAGTGGGACTGGATTGCTGCCATCTCAATGCCATCTAGCGAGAGGAGCATTTTCTTGCTCAAGGCAGAAAGCTCTTTTCCCGACAGATTTGAGATTTTCACTTCTTCCCCCAAGTTCCCACCAAGCCTTTGAATTTTTTCCCGGCCAAGCCTGAATGTGATGCCATCATTTCCCTTTTGTCTGGATGTTTACCCATTTTTCGCACCAATCCTGAAAGTTTCAATTATCTCGTTCGCGAAAAGGCCCTTGGTTATTGCCTGCGCATCCTCGCTCGACAGTTCCCCTTTCAGGTAATACCTTCTGGCGCTCCTCACTTTCCCGCCGGTTTTCTTCCCCAGGAAATCCTCTATGCCTTCGAGCGCGACAATTCCTAAGTTGTCTGTGACGTCTTCGTGCAGCTTCACTTCAACCAAAAAGTCGTATTCACTGAAAAGGTCCTTATCGACGGAAACCGACTGGAGAATGGGGTCGGAGAAGACTTTTTCGGCAATCTGCGAAAGCTGCTGTCCGCCAATCGGCAAATCGAGGTAGTAGAGTTCGGAAAACCTTATTTTTTCGATTGCCTTGAAGCCGAGGTCTTCCTCGACATCGCTTTTTGCCGATAGGCCTACAGAATCAAGGCTTTCATCCCTGAAAGCCACCTCGATCCTGTGCATTTCCTTCACAATAAAATCTGCGAAGAAACCTTTAAAACGCCCTCGCTCCCTTCCATTGTTATGCCTGGTGAGGTGAAGGACGAGTGCGGCGTCGCGGCAGTCCAGCTTCATAAGCCACTTGCAAAATATCCCCACGGCGGCTCCGCTTTTTACCTTTACAAAATGCTTTTGCAGATGCAGAACCGTGGCCAGCTTTCCGCGGGCATCACCACTTTCAATGCGCAAAGGCAGCAGCTAATAGACACCAGAAAAAAAGTCGGCGCAGTCTCAGAACTTTTCGCAACCAAGATAAAGCCCAAGGCTGACGCGATAATGCACAGGTATTCGGGGACAAGCGGCATAGGCCACACGCGCTACAGCACTTCAGGCCCCGATGACAACGGCGCCGCGCAGCCATTTGAGAGGCACCACGGAAGGAAGTGGAAGTGGTTTTCATTCGCATTCAACGGCAACATCGCCAATTTTTCCAAGCTTCGGGCAGAGCTTGAGAGGAAACAATACCACCTTGTGAGGAACCTCGACACCGAACTCATTTTGCACTTCCTCGAAAAGGAGCAGCTCGGGGAAAAGAAAACCCCGATGGACACTGTCTTCAACCACGTCTCAAGAGTTTTCGACGGCGCTTACAACATCGTCTACATCAATGCGGAGGGCACGATAGCCGCGATGCGCGACCCGCTCGGGATTAGGCCTTTGTGCTATGCGGTTTCTGACAACCTCTCAGCTGCTGCTTCCGAGACCGTTGCGCTTGCAAACTTTGTCAACAACGGCATAAAGGCGATAAAACCCGGCGAGGTTTTCATTGCCGAGAACGGGAACGTCGAGGTCAAGAGGTACGCGAAGAGCCCGCGCAATGCGCACTGCATGTTCGAATGGGTTTACTTTGCAAACGCAGCTTCAGTAATCGACGGCCGCTCTGTATACCAAGTCAGATGGAATCTCGGTGTCGAGCTTGCAAAGCAGGAAACGCAGCCGGTGAAAGGCGATGACTGGGTGATTGTCCCTGTGCCTGACACTGCAAAACCGGCCGCGGACGCCTATGCACACACAATCGGCGTGCCTGCAATGGAAGGCTTCATAAGGAATAGGTATGTGGGCAGGACTTTCATTGAGAGCGGGGATAGGCTTGAAAAAGTGAAGGAGAAGTTCAACGTCAACAAGTCAATACTAAAGGACAAGAAAGTCATCCTCATCGACGATTCGATTGTCCGCGGCAACACTTCAAAAGCTCTCGTAGAATACCTGCGCGAGAAGGGGAAGGTAAAAGAAATCCATATGCGCGTGACCTGCCCGCCTATCCGCAGCCCGTGCTTTTACGGAATTGACATGTCTACGATTGGCGAACTTGTGGCAAACCAGCACTCCTCGAAAGACCAGATACGCCAGTCCGGCTGGATAAATCTGGACCAGCGCATTGTGGACAAGATTGGCCATTACATCGGGGTTAATTCTCTGCATTTCATGACGCTCGACGGCCTTGTGAAGGCGATAAACCCGGAGAACGGAAAAAAAGATTTGTGCACCGCGTGCCTCACCGGCGTCTACCCTACCGAGTGGGGCCAGAAGCTGCGCGTAAAGGCCCTTGAGAGGCACGATCGCGGCATTGAGGCCAAAAGGACTTACGAGTGAAGCTTTATGCTTTACGATTCGCTTTCCCTGCAAAAGAAACTCATTTTCAATTCCGCCTTTGCGCTGCTCAATTTCCTCTCCCTAATCTTCCTCTACAACTCCCCCGCAACCCTCACTATAATAATAGCCGCAATTGCCGCGCTAGCGCTTTTTTTCTGGCATTCAAGGACAACGAACATTATTTTCGTGCTCGGAACAGTCCTCGGCGTGGTGGGGGAGAGCATTGCAATCAGCATCGGCGCGTGGAACTACGCCTTTGCAAATTTTTTCGGGCTGCCCCTGTGGGCGGTGCTGCTCTGGGGGAACATCGTGGCATTTTCCTACCAGATGGGGATTCTCATAGGCGAGCTTTTCCATTCGGGGAAATGATGCCGCTGCAAGCCTTTTAATTGTTCTTTACAAAAAAGTAGTTGTGGTGCGATGAAGGTACTTGTTATAGGCTCGGGCGGAAGGGAGCACGCCCTGTGCTGGAAGCTCTCCCAAAGCCCGAAGGTCGAGAAGCTCTTCTGCGCGCCGGGAAATGCAGGCACCCCAGAAGTGGCGGAAAATGTCCAAATCAGTGCCGATGACATCGCGGCCCTGGCGGATTTTGCGCAAAAGCAGAAAATCGATTTGGCTGTTGTCGGCCCCGAAGGCCCGCTTGTTGGCGGCATTGTTGACGAATTCACAAAAAGGGGGCTCAAGATTTTCGGCCCTACTGCAGAAGCCGCGATGATTGAGGGCAGCAAGTCTTTTGCGAAACAAATAATGGTTTCAGCAGGAGTCCCCACCGCGCGCTTTGAAGTGGTGACGAATATTGATGAGGCGCAGGTCATTGTGGATGAATTCGAGAAAGCTGCCGTGAAGGCTGACGGCCTTGCGGCCGGCAAAGGGGTAATAATATGCCAGAGCAAGAGTGAAATAATCGGCGCAGTGAACAAATTGATGCAGGAATCCATTTTCGGCGGCGCGGGGAAGAGGATTGTCATCGAGGAGCTGCTCGAAGGCGAGGAGGCGAGCGTGCTCGCATTCTGCGACGGCAAGAGCGCAAAGCTCATGGTTTCCTGCCAGGACCACAAGAGGATATTTGACAATGATATGGGCGCCAACACCGGAGGAATGGGTGCATACGCTCCCGCTCCTGTAATGAAGGGCCTTACGCAAAAAGTGCATGACTCGGTTTTCGTTCCCGTGCTTGCGGAAATGGCCAAGAGGGGTACACCTTATGTCGGGGTTTTGTACGCAGGGCTCATGATAAGGGGCGGAAAATTCAATGTCCTCGAGTTCAACGCGCGCTTTGGCGACCCGGAGGCGCAGGCCGTACTCCCCCTGCTCGAAACCGACCTTGTTGGAATAATGGAGGCATGCATTTCTGGCACGCTGGGCAAAAAAGAAATCAAGTGGAAGGATGCCGCCGCGTGCTGCGTAGTGATGGCGGCGAAAGGCTATCCAGAAACTTACGAAAAAGGGAAGGAGGTTTCCGGCCTTGCGGATGCAAGGGCGGTGAAAGATGTTTTTGTTTTCCACGCAGGCACAAAGCAAGAGGCTGGAAAGGTGCTATCAAACGGCGGAAGGGTGCTTGGTGTCACGGGAATTGGGAAATGGGTAGGCGAAGCAATCCAGTCAGCGTATGCAGGGGTTGCGAAGATAAGGTTCGACGGGGCGCAGTACAGAAAGGACATAGGAAGGAAAGCGTTGGGCCGAAAATGAATTGTTTTTATGGAAAAAGCCTTTTTGAGAGAGCAAATGATAAAGAAAAGGGACGCCCTCTCCGCAAAAGAAGCGGCTTCAAAAAGCCTCTCGATTGCCAAAAAAGCGCTTTCATTAAAAGAGGTCTTGGAAGCGGAAAACGTCGGCTCCTACATATCCTTTCGCAACGAGGTTTCCACACTTGGGCTGATTTCAGGGCTTGTCGCCGCGGGGAAAAAAGTTTTCGTCCCTTACATGGACTATGGAAAAATCGAGTTCACGCGGTTTGTTTCGGCGCAAGAGCTCGCGCCGAGTTATTACGGGGTGCAGGAGCCCGCGACAAAAATCCCCGCAGACCTAAGCACAATAGGGGTTTTTTTCGTGCCTGGCCTTGCTTTCGACAAAAACGGGAACCGGATTGGCTGGGGCAAGGGCTTTTATGACAAATTCTTCTCCGCGCACAGGCTGAAAGGAGCAAGAATCGGGCTAGCTTTTGATTTCCAAGTGGTGGAAAAAATACCCGCAACGGAGCACGATGAAAAAATGGACGCGGTAGTCACTGAAAAGAAAGTGTATAGGTTTAAATAATACGGAATCATGTTTACATTATGCCTGGAGGTTTTTACTGTGTTGAACTCCGCCCCAAGGAAGCCATTCCTGGCAAGGAAGTAGATTTCCGTGTAAGGCTAATACTCAGCACAAAAAGGAAAAAAGGCGCGATTATCATGACAAGCCCGGAACTCAAGCAGATTTGCGCCGAAAATCCAAAAATTGCAAGGAAAATTTCCGCCGGTGGTTTCATTGACTTTGGGGCAATAATTGTCAGGAAACGCACAGTTTTAGGTTGGCCAAAATCCATACTTACTCTTCATTACAGTCAAGATACTCTTAGGGAATTCGTAGGCAAGGGCATTTCTTCGCTCATCCATCTTTCAATAGTAAAATGGCTCAAACAGAGGCCGGCTTATCGAGGCATCAGTTTTTATAATTCGCAATCATTCATGAATGAGAAAACGCCTAAAGAAGCATTTGAGAAAGGGGCTAAAAGGCTCCTTGACGCAAGGCAAAAGTTCCCGGCAAATCCCAAATATGTGACGAGCGGAAACCACTTAAAAAAATGGCCAGCGAGGGCAACGGGAAAACGCCGCATAAAACCCCTGCTAAGAAGATAATTCAAATTGCTCAGTGCCTGAAGTGCCTCTCGCCCGTGAAATAAAGCGCGATCCCGCGTCTTTTCGCTTCGGCAATGACTTCATCGTCCTTGACGCTCCCTCCCGGTTCTACAATGGCTTTGATGCCAGCCTTCGCCGCGAGCTCTATGCTGTCCTTGAAGGGGAAGAACGCGTCGGATGCCAGCGCGGCCCCCTCGGCTTTTTTCCCGGCTTTTTTAATCGCGAGCTCTGCAGCATCCACCCTAGAAGTGAGGCCACCGCCGATTCCGACAGTAGACCCGCCTTTTGCAATCACAATAGCATTGCTCTTGGCGTTCTTTACGACTTTCCACGCAAACTCCAAATCCTTGAGCGCCGGAGATGCCGCCTTTACGCCGGAGGCGTTTTTCCACCCAGCTTTGCCGATTGAATCGGGCTCCTGGGCAAGAAGGCCTCCATCAATCGGGCGGAAATCAACCCCGCCGGAAAATGCGATGCCACCAATCTTTAGTATCCTAAGGTTCTTTTTTGACTTGAGCTCCTCAAGTGCCTTTGCCTCAAACGAAGGCGCAATCACGACCTCGTTGAAAAAAGAAGTTATTATTTTCGCGCACGCGATGTCGCATCCCCTGTTGAGCGCGATTATCCCTCCGAAAGCGCTCAGCTTGTCGCACTCGAGCGCGCCTTCAAGCGCTGAAGAAATCTTCTGCGAAACCGCGACCCCGCACGGGTTCGCGTGCTTTATTATCGCGGCGCAGGGCTCGCTGAATTCCTTCACTATCGCGAGCGCCGCATTCGAATCGAGGTAATTGTTGAACGAAAGCTCCTTGCCATTCAGTTTCTCCGCGCCGACAATCCCGGAGGCCCCGAGCGCGTTTTTGTAGAGCACGGCTTTCTGGTGCGGGTTTTCGCCATACCTAAGAGCGGAATCCTTTTCGAAAGCAAGCGAAAGCTTCTGCGGGAATTTTTCGCCGCCAAAAACTTTGTTAAGGTAAGAAGAAACCACGGAATCATAGAACGCTGTATGCTCGAAAGCCTCGAGGCAGAGCCCTTTCTTCATTTTTTCGGAAAGCGAGAACTTGTTAGCCTTCAAGTCCGCGAGCACTTTCGCGTACTGCGAAGGCTCTACAACAACCCCGACACTCTCGTGGTTCTTGGCGGCTGCCCTTATGAGAGTCGGGCCGCCGATGTCGATGTTCTCTATTGCATCCTCGAGCTTCACGCCTTTTTTTGAAACGGTTTCCCTGAACGGGTAGAGGTTCACCACCACAAGGTCAATTGGGGAGATGCCGTGCTTTTTTATCTGAGCAAGGTGCCCCTTGTTCCTCTTTGCAAGTATGCCGCCGTGCAGTTTGGGGTGAAGCGTCTTGAGCCTGCCTTCGAGCAGTTCAGGAAAGCCCGTGGCATCCTCGACTTTTGTGCACTTTATACCTGCCTTCCCGAGCGCGGCAAAAGTGCCGCCGGAGGAAATAATCTCAACGCCGTTCTTTTCAAGTTCGTAGCAGAACCCCGCAAGCCCTGTTTTGTCCGAAACCGATACAAGCGCAGTGCGGATTTTCAAGATTGCTCACCGATGACCAATTTACCCTCGATAACCCTTTTAACCGCTTCCAGGATGCACTGCTGCTCGAGCTTTTGCACCTTATCCTTGAGAGATTCCGGTGTTTCCCCCTTCTCTATTAGTACTTTCTTCTGCATTATTATTTTGCCCCTGTCCACCTCTTCGCTCACTTCATGCAGGGTGCAGCCGCTCTCCTTCTCGCCGGCCTTGAGGATTTCCTTGTGCGCGTCCATGTTTATCGCACCGGCAAATTTAGGAAGCAGGCTTGGGTGGATGTTCCACATCCTTGCGCGGAACTCCTTCACGAGGAACGGGGATATTATTTTCATAAACCCTATGAGAAGCACGAGTTCCGCGTTTTTTTCATGCAGCTTTGCTGCGATGCCCTTTTCCGCCGCCTCGCGCGAAGTGAAAAGCCTGTAATCAGCAAAATGCGCCGGGATGCCGTGCCTTCTCGCCTTTTCAAGTATTCTTGCATCCTTTTTGTCGGAAACCACTAGCACTATCTCGGCATCGAGCTCCTTTGCCGCTATCGCATCTATTAGCGCCTGCATGTCAGTGCCGTTTGTCGAGCCCAGAACCGCAACCCTTAGCTTACGCATTTTCCTGCTCCCTGCAAGCCTTAAGCGTATTCTCCATCAAACTGGCAATCGTCATGGGCCCGACGCCGCCGGGAACCGGGGTAATCCAGCCGGCTTTTTTCGAAACGTTCTTGAAATCAACATCGCCCTCTACCTTTCCGTTGCCGTTCCTGCTTATCCCGACATCAATCACTATGGCACCTTTCTTCACCATTCCAGCCTTCACGAGATTCCTCTTTCCGGTAGCGGAGACAATTATGTCAGCCTTTTTCGTAAAGTCCGCAATCCTAGTGGTTTTGCTATGGCAGACCGTTACAGTGCACCCGGCATTTAGAAGCATCAACGCAACCGGCTTTCCAACAATGTTGCTCCTCCCTATCACGACAGCATTTTTCCCTTCGAGCCTCTGCTTCGTGCTTTCAAGCAGCTTCATTATCCCTTTAGGGGTTGCGGGCTGCATCCCGTCCTTGCCTAAAAGGTTCTTGCCGTGGTTGAAGGGGTGGAAGCCGTCCACATCCTTTGCAATCGCCATTGTTTCGTACACTTTTTTGTGGTTGAGGTGCTCTGGCAGCGGAGCCTGCACGAGCATGCCGTGCACTTTCCTGTCGGAATTGAGCTTTTCTATTTCGGAAATGAATTCTTCGTAAGGGATTGATGCGGGATATTTCTTCACTTCGGATTCCATTCCTAGCTCGAGGCAGGTTTTGCGCTTTTTCTCGACGTAGATGCTCGAGGCGGTGTCATTTCCGGCCTGCAGCACAACGAGTTTTGGGATAATTCCCTTTTGCCGGAGCTCTGAAACCTGAGCCTTCACGCCTTCAAGTATTTTTTCTGCCATTTTTTTCCCATCTATCAGTTTTGCGGGCATTGTATCACTTGTGTAGCGGGAATTTCCTGCACAGCGCGAGCGTTTCCTTGCGCAGCTTTGCAAGGCCATTGTCGGAGGAGATTTTTTCCTTCGCTTCTTTTATAGCCTTTTCGCGGCTCTCCTTGTCTTCCGGGAAATCATGCGTGCATGCTAGCTTGATTGCGGCGGCGATTATCCCGCCGATTTTCTTCATTTCCGCATCCTTCATTCCCCTGCTCGTAACTGCCGGTGTACCGAGCCGCAGGCCGCTCGGGTAGAAGGGCGAGTTGGGCTCTTTTGGAATCGTGTTCTTGTTTGTGGTGATGCCGACCGCGTCCAGCGCTTCCTGCGCGTAGAGCCCTTTTCCCTTTCCGAACTGGGTTAAGTCTATTAGTATTAGGTGGTTGTCGCTCCCGCCCGTCACGAGCTTCATGCCGTTTGCAATGAGTGACTGCGCAAGCGCGCGCGAATTCTTCACTATCTGCTGCGCATACTTACTGAACTCCGGCTGCGATGCTTCATGCAGGGCAACTGCGATTGCCGCTGTCTGGTGGTCGTGCGGCCCGCCCTGAAGGCCGGGAAAAACCGCCTTGTCAATTTTGGATGGGAGCTCCGGGTCCTTTGCAAGCCCTTTTTTTGTAACCATTATTATCGCGCCCCTCGGGCCGCGCAAAGTCTTGTGCGTAGTGGTTGTTACAATGTGCACGTGCTCAACCGGGCTCGGATGTACCCCTCCCGCCACTAGCCCTGCGATGTGTGAAATGTCCGCTGCAAGGTAAGCCCCAACTTCATCAGCTATTTTTCCGAACTTGCCGAAATCGAGTTCACGCGGGTATGCTGTCGCACCGCACCAGATGAGTTTTGGCCTGTGCTCCTGCGCTAGCTTTCTGACATTCTCAAAATCAATGTAACCGTCGGCAGTGACCTCGTACTGCACGCTCCTGTAATATTTCCCCGAAAAATTGACTTTCCAGCCGTGGGTAAGATGCCCGCCTGCTGTGAGGCTCTGGCCCATCACAACATCGCCCGGTTCGCACACGCCGAAATAGACCGCGTGGTTTGCGGGGCTGCCGGAGTACGGCTGCACGTTCGCGTGCTCGATGCCGAAGAGCTTTTCCGCCCTCTTGATTGCAAGCAGTTCTGCTTCATCGACGAATTCGTTCCCGCCGTAGTACCTCTTCTTCGGGTAGCCTTCGGAATACTTGTCAGTGAAAACCGAGCCAAGCGCCTCGCGCACTGCCCTGCTGGAATGGTTTTCCGAAGGTATCATTTCGAGGCCGTTCTCCTGCCTCTGCGTTTCCTTTTGCACCAAACCGAAAATCCGCGAATCAGCCTGTTTTAGCGACTTCTTGTTCCTCAACAGCCCACCCCCCGTCAAGAGCAATAGAATTGGGAATTAATCTTTAATAAGGGTTTTGGCTCGCGGATTTTTAGCCAGTTGCGCAGGGTCGTGTTCTATCACCTGAGTTTTTCGTAATCTTTCCGTGAAATTTCTGCCTGTCTGAGTCCATCCGGATGGATATACCTGGCATGGCTGCCTACCTGGTGAACTCTGGAAAACCCTATTCTTTCAAGCAGTTTGCACATTTCCCTGCCGGAAATCGGTATGAGGCGCGGCATTATATCAGACTCTCACTTCGACATTCTGCACGCCAATGAATTTTGAAGTGGTTGGTTCGAGTTCGTCCGCTTCAAGGCAAACCTGTATGGCCTCTTTTACTCTCTCCATTGCCTGTGCAACGGTTTTTCCCTGTGTGTAACAGCCGCGTATATCAGGCACCTTTGCCACAAACCAGCCGTCGGAATCCTGCTCTACCAGGGCGACAAAATTATACTCTTTTGTTTTCCGCATAACTATACTGCCTCTTTAGAAGATTATAAATATATCTCCGAATGGCAGCGGCACATCAAAGAGTCTGCAGTACTGATTCACTCCGCATATTTTCAGCTGGCGTTAATCCTCATTCTCCGCGAATTAATCTTTATTAACTCTTTCGCATTTACTTTAAGCCTATGGACATCAGCCGCGAAGAGCTCGAGAAAAGGGCGAAGGAAATCAACGACTCGGTTTTCGGGCCTGACCGCAAGCAGAAGCGCAAGCTAATGGACGCGCTAAAGGAGCAGGTCAATGCTTCGGCAAAGTTCGCCCTCGGAAAGGCGCTCTCAATCCCAGGAGTTTCACCGACCGCGCGCGCAGCATTTTTGGCAGTTCTAAAGGAGCAGAAGGATGCGGTAAACATACTAATGCTTCCGCGAGAAAAGCAGGAAAAGGCGGTTGATATGCTAAAGCCGATTTTCGGCCAGAAAAGCGCCGCTTTCGTGCAGGCTTTCCGCGAGGCGTTTACCCAGATACAGTCAGAGATCCAGCACGACAGGAAAAGCCTCGAAGCCGGGTAAGTTTTCAATTTTGGAGTTAATCGGCGAAGGTGCCTTTGTGCCCAGGATTAAAACTCCGCAGGAGCATAACGGCACCACATTCACAGTAAAACTTTTGTTCAGGGTCTTGCTTCCGGCCTTCTCTTTTGCATTATGCTGTTGATTGTAAAACCCGTGGGCTGCCCTTGCGCGTGTTTCTTTTGCCACGCTGCCCATGCTGCCTTTTCTTCAGCAGTCATTTTGCCAATGGCTTCTTCGGAAAGCTCCTTCTCCCCCCCGGCAAGGCGTTTGGTTTCCCGCACCAGCCTGAATTGTTCGGGAGTCATGCCATGGGCTCTTAGGACAAGGCCTGCTTCCCTCCTTTCCGCCCTATTTGCTGACTGGGTCTGTTTTCTTTTTCCGATTCTCCTTGCCTGGCTTCCACCCATAGGAAATCCTCCATCGCCCACACTATTTTCATATTCATAACAAGCAAGCCGCTTAATATTTGTTTGCGAAAAACCGCCGTTTTCCTATCTTCGCTCCGAGAACGGATTCCTTTTGTATTGTTGAAATCGAGTTAGCGCAGTATCGTCTGCTCCCTGCTCGCACCGACTGAAATAAGCTTCACGGGCGCCTTGATTTCCTTCTCTATGAATTCGATGTATTTGCGCGCGTTCGCATGTAGGTCGGAATACTTTTTCTCGGAACCGGAAATCTCGAAGCCTTCGAACTCGGCATAATTGGGTTTCGCCTTCTCTATGCCCTTGTTGCTGTAAGGGAAGAACATTATCTCCTTGCCATTCACGGAATAGCTTTTGGCTGCCTTCACTTTTGCAAGCCCGGAGAGCACGTCGAGCTTTGTGAGGCAGAGTTCCGTGAACCCGTTGAGCCTCATCGAGGTGCGCAGCATAGGCAAATCAAGCCATCCGACGCGCCTCTTCCTTCCGGTCGTGGTGCCGAACTCATTGCCCTTTTCGGTCAGGTGCTGCCCAACTTTGTCGCTCAGTTCCGTTGGGAACGGCCCGAACCCGACGCGCGTAGTGTAAGCCTTCACTATCCCTATTATCCTCTCTATTTTATTGAGCGGCATCCCAATCCCTGTTGAAACCCCGCCAGAAATCGGGTGCGAACTCGTGACAAAAGGATAGGTGCCGAAATCATTGTCCAAAAAAGTCCCCTGCGCGCCCTCGAAGAGCACGCTTTTTTTGCGTTCGAGCGCTTCGCAGACCTCGAGGCTCACGTCCCGTAGATATTTCTTGAACTCCTCCCCGAGCGAAGAGTACTCCTCGACGACCCCTTTTTCAGTGAAAGGCACTTTTATGCCATAAACCTTTTCGAGAATCGCCTTTTTCACTGGGAAAACTTCCGCAACTTTTTCCCGAAGCCTTGATTCTTCCACCAAGTCCTCGAACCTCACTCCAACCCTCTCCGCCTTGTCAGCGTACGCTGGCCCTATGCCGCGCTTGGTTGTGCCGATTTTTGTAGTGCCCCTGCTGCCTTCGCGCCCTTCATCGAGAAGGTTGTGCCATGGCATTATTATGTGCGTGCGCGGGTCAATGCCCAGATCGGACTTTTTTTTGCCGAGCTCCTCTAGCTCAAGCTTTAGGACGCGCGGGTCGAGCACGACCCCCGCGCCTATAAGAATCCTCTTCCCCTGCACAACCCCGCTCGGGAGCAGGTGGAACTTTAGCGTCTGGCCTTCGACAACCACTGTGTGCCCGGCGTTGTTTCCGCCCTGGTAGCGCGCCACAATGTCCGCCTTGTCAGAATAAAAGTCGGTGACTTTTCCCTTGCCCTCGTCGCCGAACTGGGCGCCTATAATGACTGTTCCCGGCATCAAAACCCCTAGTATAAGGAAGATGCAGTTTTTTTAAAGCGATTGATGCGAATGGACGGAAAGCCGGGGATTTCTCTCGAACGGGCCTTGTGAAATTTTTTGCCGTTGTTTTAAAGCAAGACCGGGAATTGCAGCAAATATTATTTCGTGAAAGCGCTTGTGAATGTTTTTAAATCCAACCACTTACCTTTCTATTGGTGAAAACAAAATGGGCTCCGTAAAGAATCTTATTGTCGAAAAAGAACCGACAGAGGATGCCATGGGCGTCGGCACGTTCGAGTTTACCGACGATTACAGCGTGTTCGATTTCGGCAAGATGCCTGACACAATACCCGGAAAAGGGGAGGCATTGTGCAGGGTGTCGGCCTACAACTTCGCTGAACTCGAGAAAAAGTTCGAGATAAGGACGCATTTCCGCAAGTTCACGGCCCCGAACAGGATGCAGGTGAGCCTTGTGCGTGTTCTGATGCCGCAAAACAAGCAGATTTTCGAGCAAACAAGGAACTACCTAGTGCCACTTGAGATAATTTTCCGCAATTCGCTCCCCGAAGGAAGCTCGGTTTTCAAGAGGCTCGCCGCGGGAGAGCTTTCAGCAGACGATCTTGGCCTTGCGCAAACCCCGCAGCCGGGCTTCAAGTTCGAGAAGGCATTTTTGGATGTCAGCACAAAGCTCGAGCCAATCGACCGTTACCTTTCATGGGACGAGGCGCTAGACATTGCCCAGATTTCCGAAGACCAGCTCTACGAGCTGAAGGAAATCGCGCTCAACATAAATGACTTCATAACCGAGAAGGCCGCGGGCATCGGGCTCGAGCACTCCGACGGGAAAGTGGAGTTTGCGGTAACCCCGAAAAACGAGCTCATGCTCGTCGATGTCTGCGGAACCCTCGATGAGGACAGGTTTTTGTGGAACAACATCCACGTAAGCAAGCAGGTCGCGCGCGACTATTACAAAACCACGCCGTGGTATGCAGAGCTCGAGAGCGCGAAGAAGAGCGGGGTCGAAAAAGCCGACTGGCCAAAGCCCCAGGCACTCCCATCAGAGCTTCGGGACATAATCTCTAACATGTACAAGAGTGTGTGCGAGGCGTGGGTCGGCGAAAAGGCTTTCAATGCCCCCTCGATAGAGGAAACAATGAACGCCTACAAGGCATTCCTCGAGAAAAGCAAAATCGCAACCCCGAATGTTTGAAGTTCGCCAGGCTGTGAAGGTACTGTATTTTATATGCCCTGATTTCATATTCGTTAATGGAGTTCATTTTTTCGAAGGCCACTGAAACTGATGTAGCTGAAATCCGCAGGCTAAGCAATGAACATAAGGAAACCATTAATCGCCTGCCAAAACCGGGTTTTGGTATATACCCGCCTCCCACAGTGGCTTTGCTCGATGAACGCGTTCACATACTTGTTGCAAAAACGCCTTCAGGGGAAATTGCAGGCTTTGGGTTTTTGATTAGGCTAAGAAAATCAATAGTAAAGCTTTATGGCATAGGCGTTCTAAAAAAATTCAGGGGCAGGGCAGGAAAACCCCTTATGCATGAGCTTATCCGCTCCGCTTCCAAAGTATTCGGGGCAAAAATGGTTTTACTCGAGCCGAGCAGTTTTGCATTGAAGGAAGGCCAAAAAATAGGCAGGATGCTTAAAAAAAGGCAGGCTTGGTTTTCGAAGTTTGGGTTCAAGCAAACAAAAAACCCCATAATTATGTCCAAGAGATTACGCTAATTTGCCCGGTTTGTTTCTCCCAGCACCTTTTAAATAAATATTAACCCCAATTCTATTGGTGTGCTGACTTGGACCGCTTCTCCCTCTTTTCGCCTATCGATTACCGCTACCTCGACGGAGGGCTGCGCGCGAAGGCCGAGGGGTATTTCTCCGAAAACGCGAGGGTGCGCTACCAGGCGCTCGTTGAAGCCGCGCTTGTGAAGGCGCTCTCGAAGCAGGGAATATGCTCCCCCAAAATTGCTGCCGGGGTGCAGAGAGCCGCGCTCAAGGTGAAGGCGGAGGAAGTTTACAAAGAGGAAGGGCGGATAAAGCACGACGTGCGCGCGCTCGTGAACGTCCTGCGCTCGAAAGTCCCAAACGAGGCCAAGCCATTCATCCACTTCTGTGCAACATCATATGACATCGTCGACACCGCCTCCGCGCTGCGCTACAAGGAAGCGACCTACGGGCTTGTAATTCCCGAGCTCAAAAAGCTCCTTGCGAAGTGGATAAAGATTGCCCTGCGTGAAAAGAAGACCCTGCAGATGGGAAGGACCCACGGCCAGCACGCAGAGCCCATAACATTCGGCTTTGCGATGTGCTCTTACCTAAACCGCCTAGGCGAGATGATTGGCTCGCTCGAATGGTACGCAGGCCAGCTCGAAGGCAAGTTCTCGGGCGCTGTGGGCGCGTACAACGCCTCCTCGCTTTTGGTAAAAAGCCCGCTAAAGCTCGAGCACGACATAATGGAAAGCCTCGGGCTCAAGCACTCGATGCACTCGACGCAGATAGTAGAGCCTGAATCGCTCATCGATTTGGTGAATTCAATAGTTCTCACTTTCGATGTGCTCGCGAACTTTTCCGACGACATGAGGCATTTGCAGCGCACCGAAATAGGCGAAATAGCGGAGGGCTTCGGCTCGAAGCAGGTGGGCTCGAGCACGATGCCGCACAAGCGCAACCCGATAGGCTTTGAGAACGTCAAAAGCCTCTGGAAGGAGTTCATGCCGCGCATCGTGACCCTGCACCTCGACTCGATTTCCGAGCACCAGCGCGACCTCACAAACAGCGCAAGCTCGCGCTTCATCCCGGAAATTTTCATAGGCCTTCTTATAGCAACCGAGAGGCTGCAGAAAGTTTCCGAGAGGCTAACAGTGGACCGCGTGGCGATGAAGAGGAACTTCGAATCTTCGAGGGAGAGCATCGTGGCGGAGCCGCTCTACATACTGCTAGCAAAGCACGGGCATGGGGATGCGCATGAAGCTGTGAGAAAGCTTACGCTCAAGTCAGGGCAGGGCGGCAAAAGCGTTCTAGCGCTCGCACTCGGGGATGGGGGAATTGCGCCCTTCATTAAAAAGTTTTCAAAAAAGGAGCTCTCGCTGCTCGAAAACCCGGAACAGTACATCGGCCTTTCGGTTGAAAAGACGGAGCAGATATGCTCTTTTTGGAAGAAGAGGTTTTCGTAATGGACCTCTACAAGGCGGCAGGAGTTGACATCGATGCCGGCAACAGGGCCGAGGATTTGATTGCAAAGGCCGTGAAAAAAACCTACAACCCGCAGGTTGTTTCAGGCGTCGGCAGTTTCGGGGCGGTTTTCTCGCTCGCAAAAGTTTCGAAAATGAAAGAGCCATTGCTTGTTTCCACGATGGACGGCGTGGGCACGAAACTCAAGGTAGCGGCGATGCTCGGCAAGTGGGATTCGGTAGGCGCTGACATAGTGAACCATTGCTCGAACGACATACTTGCGATGGGCGCAAGGCCGCTATTTTTCCTCGATTACCTCGCCTCATCCAAGCTCGCGCCTTCGCAGGTCGGCCAGATTGTTTCCGGGATGGCAGGCGCGTGCAAGGAGCTCGGCTGCGCGCTTGTCGGCGGCGAGACCGCGGAAATGCCGGGCGTCTATCTGCAGGGCGAAGTAGATGTTGCCGGCTGCATGGTTGGAGTTGTTGAAAAGGGAAAGCTCCTTCCGCGCGCGGACGTGAAGAAGGGTGATGCGCTAATAGGTTTGGCTTCTAGCGGCCTGCACACCAACGGCTACTCGCTTGCAAGAAAAGTGCTCTTCGAGCAGGCGGGGTTCAAGGCGGATGATTACGTGCACGAAGCCGGGGGGTATCTCGGAGAGGTTTTGCTAAAGGTTCACCGCAGCTACTCGAAAAATGTCCTCGCGCTCGCGGAAAAATTTGAAGTGAAAGGGGTTTGCCACATTACGGGCGGCGGGCTAGTGGAAAACCTCCCGCGCATATTGCCCAAAAAGCTCGAGGCGAAGATTGATTACGCTTCAATAAAAGTGCCTCCTATTTTCAAAGTGATAGCGCAGAAGGGCGGGATTCCGGACACTGAAATGTTCCGCACCTTCAACATGGGCGTTGGCCTTGTGGTCGTGGTCTCAGCACAGGACTGCGAAAAGGCGGTAAAGTTTTTGAACTCGAAAGGCGAGCAGGCATGGGCGCTCGGCGAAATAGCAGCAAGAAAGGCCTCGCGCTAGATATTTATACACTAATTTTCCATTTATTCGCTATGCCAGTACAAGGCGACCTCGATTTCGACGACCCGGAAATTTTCGGGGGCGGCGGCGATGAAGGGGAGCCGGAAGCGGAACGCGACGATGGTTTTGACGAGCCCGAAATGGTGAAAAAAGGGAAGGAGAAGGAAGGGCAGAAAGAAACCCCGGGGAAAAAAGAGGGAGATGAAAAGGAGAAAAAAAAGAAGGCCAGAAAAGCCCTCGAGGAAGAGGAAGCTGAGGAAAGCGAAGCGGAGATCGCAAAGGAGCTCTTCGACAACAAGAAACCCGAGGATGAAAAAACCGAGCCGAAAAAAGAGGAGAGCGAAGTGCTCAACATCGTCGTGCTGATACTTATCGCGGCGGGGGCGATAGCGCTATTCTTCGCATGGCTGTACTTCTTCGGGGGATGAGCAATGCCATTTTCGCGCTTTTATAACGCACAATTTCCCAGAGCGGCAAAACTGCCTGCCCGCATTTCGGTGGTGATGGAATGATTTTTCTCTACGTCACTTACCCGTCCCTCAAATTAGCAAGAAAGGCGGCGAAAGGCCTTCTCAAAAAAAGGCTCATTGCCTGCGCGAACATGCTCAAAAGCCACTCGGTTTACACTTCGAACGGCAGGCTGGCTGAAGGCCCAGAATACATTGCCATTTTCAAGGCTCCATCCAAAAACCGGCCGAAAGTGCACGAATCCATCGGCAAAAACCACCCTTACAAAGTGCCCTGCATAATTGAAATTCCCGCAAAAGGAAACGCGGAATACGAGCAATGGCTGCAAAAAACCTGCTTTCGCTGAACAACGGCAAAGGCAGAAAACCATGAAGTCAATCGACGGTTTTTTGATGGACATTTAACGTAATCTTTATATATGGTCGTCCCTATGAATGTTAGATGAAAGAAATCAGGCTGCACGGAAGGGCCGGCCAGGGAATGGTCACAGGCGCGGAGCTGATAGCCCTGGCTGCAAACTACGAGGGCAAGCATTCGCAGGCTTTCCCCTTCTTTGGCTCTGAAAAAAGGGGGCCTCCGGTGGAAGCCTACTGCAGGATAGACGAGAAGCCCATAACAATACACGAAGAGATAGCGGAGCCCGACTTTGTGATAGTCGGCGACCCCTCCATAATGGATTCGGTCGATGTCTGCGCCGGCCTAAAGCCCAGCGGGATTGTGATTGTGAACTCGCCCAAGGCCCCAAAGGAGCTAAAGCTCGCGGCAAAAAGGGTTTTTACGGTTGATGCGAGCGATGTTGCCCTAAAGCACTTCCAGAGGCTCATACTGAATACCGTGATGCTCGGCGCGTTCTGCAAGGTAACGGACGTCGTGAAGCTTGAATCGATAAAGAAGGCGATAAGGGAATCCTTTGCAAAAAAGTTCTCCGAAGCGGTAGTGACCGCCAACATCAACGCGATTCAGGAAGTCTATGACATGGTGAAAGTGAGCAAAGCGGAGGCTGGAGGAAAATGATAATCCCGCACGCAAAGCCGGGTTCGAGCGCCGAAAACCTCACGGGCGAGTGGAAAGCATACATGCCGGTTGTCACTGGCGATAAGTGCATAAAGTGCGGGATATGCCAGAACTACTGCCCCGAAGGCATAATGGGCGAAGTCAAGAAAATCCCGGAGATAGATTACGAGTACTGCAAGGGCTGCAGCATCTGTGCAAACGAATGCCCCGTGAAGTGCATCGCGATGCAAAGGGTAGACGAGAACGGTTGATTTTCAAGGGTTGAAAAATAATGCTTCGTACAAAAGAAGGCGCAAGGGTAATTGGCGAGATGGCTGCAAACTGCAAGCTGGAGGTAGTAGCGTGCTATCCAATAACGCCTACTACGCACTTAACTGAGGAACTGAACAAGTATTACGCTGACGGGAAAATCCCCGAATACATCACGGTGGAGGCGGAGTTCTCCGCGATTTCCGCCCTCATAGGCGCGAGCGCCGCGGGCTCGAGGACTTTTACCACCACGGGCGGCCAGGGCCTGCTCTACATGCACGAGCCGCTTTTCAGCGCAGCTGGCATGAGGCTTCCAATAGTGATGCTCATAGGCAACAGGGCAGTGAGCTCCCCTCTCAATATTTGGAATGACGAGCAGGATTCGGTGAGCCAGAGGGACACTGGCTGGATACAGATTTACTGCAAGAACAACCAGGAAGCCGTGGACACTCTTCCACAGGCATTCTACGTTGCTGAAAAAATACTCCTGCCTGTAATGGTCTGTGTTGACGGCCACTACCTGACGCACGCAGTTGAGCAGGTGGATGTCGCTGATGAAAGCTTAGTGCAGGGTTTCCTGCCGCCTTACAAGTACCCGCTCAAGCTAGACCCGGAGAACCCGGTGAGCCTTGGCGTTTACGCAAACCCGACGCATTACCAGATTTTCCGCGAAGACATCGTCAAGGACATGGAGGCCGCAAAGGAAATAATAGTCGAGGCAGGGCAGAAATGGGGAAAGCTCACCGGAAGGTCTTACGGGCTCATAAATGCCTACAAGGTGGAAGATGCTGAAAGGGTAATATTGGGCCTTGGTTCTGTCATGGACAACGTGATTACTGTTGTAAACGAGCTGCGCGAACAGGGGGAGAAAGTCGGCGCCCTGCACCTGCGGGTCTTCAGGCCATTCCCGCGTGAGGAACTCAAGAAAGCGCTTGCGGGAAAAAAAGTTGGGGTAATTGACAGGGACATAAGCATAGGCGGCTGCGCACCTGTGTACGTCGAGGTAAGCGAAGCGCTCAATGGCACGAAGGCGGAAGTTTCAAGCTTTTTCGGCGGCCTTGGAGGAAGGGGGATAAAGAGGGCGCATGTAAAGGACATGTTCGAGACAATGAAGAAAGGGCCTGTGAAGAAATGGGTGGCGACAGAGCCGCCAAAGCAGGCAATGAACTGCTAGGAAAAAACGAAGGTGTATGAAGATGAGCAAGCAAAGTGAACAGCATTTGTATGCGCCCGGCCATAGCGGCTGCCCCGGATGCGGGCCGAGCAACGCGCTCATACAGGTATGCGACACGCTCGGAAAAGATATTATTGTAGTGAATGCAACAGGCTGCATGGAGATAACCTCGAGCCAGTACCCGCAGACGGCATGGAGGGTGCCTTACATCCATTCGTTGTTCGAAAACGCGCCCGCAGTCGCCTCCGGCGTTTCAAAAGCCCTCAAGGCACAGGGCAATGACCATACCAAAGTGGTGGTGATCGCAGGCGACGGCGCGACCTACGACATAGGCTTTGGCTCCCTTAGCGGAATGCTCGAGCGCGGGGACGATGTTCTATATGTCTGTTACGATAACCAGCTTTACGCAAACACCGGGGTGCAAAAATCAAGCGCAACCCCGTACGGCGCCGCAACCACGACCACTGTTGTCGGGAAAGTGCACAAGGGAAAAGAGACCGAGAGAAAACCAATCGCAGAAATCGTAGCTTCGCACGGGGTGCAGTATGTCGCCTCAGCATCGATCGCCTACTACGCCGATTTGCAGATGAAACTGAAGAAGGCGAAGGCTGTAAATGGCCCCTCATTTGTTGTAGTGGACGCGCCGTGCTGCCTTGGCGCAGGGTTTGATGGCGCAATCACAGTGAAGGTTTCAAAGCTTTCCGTGCAGTCAAGGCTCTGGTTTTTGTACGAAATCGAGAACGGCCAGTACAAGCTCAACTTCAATCCAGCGAACCCGAAGGGCGTAAATGAAGTCCTCGAGATGCAGAAGCGGTTCAAGCACCTAGATGAGGAGCAGCTTGGGCACATACAGCGCCAGGCAAACCTAAACTACGAGGAGCTTTTGCGCAGGTGTGCAATCACCACGCCAAAGCCAGTGGAAGCACAAAAAGCTGTAGAGGCGCCAAAACCAGCCACCCCTGAAAACCCTCCGAACCCAGCAAAATAGGCCAGGGCTTGGCTGCAAATTTATGCGCTTTCATTCCAGAGCCTGATTGATTCATTTAACTCTTTTTTTATTCCCTCCGCACATAAATATTGCCATGAAAGAGAAGCACGGCGTCACCGGGGTAATTTTTTCAGAAAAGGACGGGAAGAGGCTTTTTCTCCTCCTGCACCGCGTGCTCAACTGGAAAGGCTGGGAGTTCTGCAAGGGCGGGATTGACGGCGACGAAAAACCCGAACAGGCAGTGCTGCGGGAAATAAGGGAAGAGGCAGGGCTTTCGCGCGTCTCGATTGTCTCAAGCCTTCCGCAAAAATTTTCCTGGACAGCGAAGGATATGAGATACATTTACACTCCCTTTATTGTAAGGGCGGATTTGGATGAGCCCGTGGTTCTCCAGACCGGAATTGTCGAGCACGATTCATTCAAATGGGCTCCCGAAGGGGAAGCCGAATCCCTCCTTTTCCACGAGGACAACAAAAGTATTTTCCGCGAAGCCCTCGCACTTCTAAATCGCAGGTAATTGGTGGTCTTGGATGCAGGAGCGGCTCGAAGCCACTGTTTCCGGCAATGTCCAGGGCGTGGGCTTTCGCGCCTTTGCCCTAATCATGGCGCTCGAGCTCGGCCTTAAGGGCTATGTGAGGAATAACCCCGACAAGGGCGTAGAGGTTGTCGCTGAAGGCGAAAAGGAAAAGCTCTTGAAATTTGTCTCCTCGCTCGAAAAAGGCCCACCGCTCTCAAGGGTGGATTCGCTGAAAAAAGGCTTTTCGCCGGCAGCGGGAGAGTTCAGGAATTTTTCAATAATGTAGCTGGCATCCATGTGCCGGCATCCAATAAAGTTTGCTATTTGAAAAAAGTTTTGCGGTTGGAAAAGTTTCTTTGCCGCGGGTTCATTCCTGCACTGTAAGCGTTGTTTCCTTGGAATGCCCGATGCCGTTGATTGTTGTCTTGGCGACAAAGACATATGTGCCCGGGAGTATTTTCCCAACAGGGTTTAGTATGAAAGTAACTTCCCTCGAAGTGCCTTGCGAGAGGTTTGGTATGCTGCCCGCAAACTTTTCATTGAGCGCATAGACGTCGAATTCGGTTTTCTCCTTCGCATGCAGCGAGAGCGGGACGTTTGCCGCGTCGTCTTTTGAAATGTTTGTGACATTTACGAATAGCTTGGTCTGCTCACCGACTTTTATCGGGTTCTTCTCGAACCTAAAAGCCAATGCAGAGGGCTTGAGGCTCTCGGATGCAAAATAAGCAACTGCGCCGACGAGCAGCAGCCCGACAATTGCGGCGGCGATGTAGATGGCATTCTTTCCCATGCCCTCACCGATGCTAAAATCAAGTCCTGAATCGTAAACTCCCATGCAATCACTTCTCGTTCATTTCGGTTTTTTTATATCGGCTGGCATTTTTTATTTCAGCCAAGCCTTGAGGAATACTGCTTTCTTGTATTATATAATTTTATCCTTGAAAGATTGCCCATTCGGAAGTCTTTGTTTTTGCCAAGGGGCCTCAAGGCAGAACGAAGAGCTTGTCATCGCCCTTGCCGTCGAGAATGCCAAGCCTTACCCCCGCATCAAGCCACGCGTGTGCGTAACTGTATGCCGCGAGTGCAGTGAGGGGCTTTTCGGCCTGCTCGAAATACTGCGCGTCCATGAAATAGGATTCTGCCATCTCGAGGAGCTTTTTGCCCATGAGGTTTTTCTCCGAGCCTTTTTGGGAGTTGAGCTCTACCTTTTCGAGCGCGAGCCTTGTGAGCCCGCGGTACCTTTCCAATTTCGCGGAAAGCCCCTCTTCATTTACCCCGCTTTCTTCCGCTTCATTGAGGCTTGCGTTTTTTTCCAGATTTTTCCCGCTTTCCGTTTTTTTCATTCGAGGCCCCCGATTCCCTTGAGGCCTTCGAGCTCCTTTTCATTGAGCTTGCCGCACACTATAAGTGACTGCGGGAAAGCAGTGAACCCGAATGCTTTGAGCTGTTCGGCTGTCCCTGCCTTAATCTGCTGCGAGTCCGAGCCAGCCCCCGCTATGCCGACCATTATGCTCTCGGAGAGCACGTTTTGTTCCCTTTTCTCCTCAATGGTTTCGAGGATTGAAAGCGCGTTCCTGATGCTCATCATGCGCTTCTCCTCCGCGCGGATGTCAAGAAGGCAGAGAGTATGCAGCCCTGTTTTCTTGTTCTCAATTATAGCATCATAGAAGCCTTCGGGCTCGTAGTCATCCTCCTGGAAAACTATGCTAGTGGTCCTGCCGAACTTGTACCTCTCAAGGCCGGTGAAGGCTACGAATTCGAGAGCGCTAATCCCCACGATTACTTTTACTTCAACGCCGGCTTTTTTCGCGTCCAGAATAATCTGCAGGTGCGTGGTCGCATTTAGCGGGTTCCCGAAAACCGCAAGCGCGATTTTGCTGCTTTTCGCATCCTCAAGCACGGAAGCAAATCCTCCCTCCACCTCTTTCCTGCCAAGCCTTGTGACGGCTTTCCCAATCAAGTCCTCAAGGTTTTCAAAAGAGCCTTCGGAGTAGGAAGAAGTGTAATTTTCGAGGTAAACCCTATCGCAGCCTTTCAGGGTTTCGAGCGCTTCGAGGGTGAGATGGCCAGGCTTGAGCCCGATGCCGACAACGCAGAGCATGAATAGAGTTTGATTTGGAAGGTTTTAAAGGGTTACTTCATGTGCTTGCCTGTTTTTCGCCTTGGGCGTACCTTGAAGCGAACGCCCCTTGGCCTTTGGTGCCTGAGGATGTTTTTCGAAAGCGTGTCAATTGAATGCGAAAGCGGCTTCAAATGCGGCAGCCTCGAGAGCACTGCCCTGAGCTCGCCGAGTTTTTCCCTGTTCAATCCACTGTCCTTCAGGAGGATGAACGCGGCCCTCTGGAATTTTGCGCTGATTTCCGGCGAGAGCGAGGCAAGCGTGGGCCCGCCCACGAGGCAAATGCTGTTCGCCAGGGTTTTTAGTTCACCGGTCGCCTCGGGGTTAAAGCCATAAAGTTTTTTTTGGGCAGCCAGCACAATTTCCTGCGGAACCACTTCAACGCTTTTTATTCCAGTAAGCTTTTCAGGCTCGCCCATGGGCCAGAGGTGCATTACACTGGAATCAACGGCAAGCGAAGAGCGTATCAGGCCTACAAACTCTTCAGCAACCCCCCTTTGCAGCCCTAATTTCATGCTTAATTCCATTCTGGCATTCCTGAGTTCCGCGAGGTAGGCATACTCCTCAATGGCTCCGCGCCTGATTGCCTGCATTAGCTGGGCTTGGCCTGTTTTCTCCACCATTGCCGCGGCTTCATGTATTTCATCCATCAGGGTGGAAACAATCCTGTATTTCTTCATATCCGCGTTCCTTGGGGCAAGCTTCAGCCTCCTGGAAGAAGCGGTCGAAGTTCCCCTCAACCTTTCATTGAGCCTGTAGTTGGCCATTTGCATGGTGTATCCGCCAACCCCGAGCTCGCTGATAACCCCCCTTACCCTTGCAAGTATGCTTGCTACCCCTTTCCTTAGCTCTTGGGCGGAAGCCTGTCCTTTGCGGCATATGAAACAGATTGTCGCCGCATCTTTATAATCCTTTCAAGAACACGTGCCGACCCCGAGGGTGAGCAAATCCCGTCCGCCAGTTGAGAACCCGAGGATTATTATCGCAAGCTTCACAAACCCGCGGAAGTTCTCGTCCTTCACATCATGGTCCACAGCGTGGATTATCAAGAGCGCAAGAACCACTTTCACGAGTATGAAGAGCAGTGGGTTCGCCCCAAGGATTGCGCCGCTAAGGGGGTGCTGCTCGCCGCACTTGAGGACGCTTGTGGCGACAAAAGTCGCGCTCGCATCAAGCGCCTGCCCCGCCACCACCAAGACACTCGCCTTGTCCGCAAAGAAATGCCTGTACTTGAGTTCCACTATTTTTTTGGTGGAAAAAGTTATCGCCCCGACCATTGCAACCACGAGCCCGAAGTTCACCCATTCCCTGAAAATGCTGAATTCATAGACCAGTGCCGGAAGCGAGATGAGTATCCCGATTGCCAAAAAGGTTCTCTTGAAGCCTTCCTCGTTTTTCGAAAACTTTTTTGCGGCAATTAGCGCGAGGATTGTGATCGCCGCAGTCAAAAACCAAATTCCGGGGGTAAAAGTGTAGAAGCCGAATTTGAGCGGCGAGCAGGTCTTTGCGAATTCAAGAGAGATGCCTCCGATGCCGAGCACAAAGCCCAAATCATTCAGCACGCGCAGCGAGGAGCCGAAAAGCACGAAGCCGAGCGCCGCAACCATGAAATGGTAATCTATCGCCACGCCTTTTTTCTTGAGGAATGGGTAGATGACATATACACAGAGGATGAAGAGCATGAGAGCGTAAACCGCGGTGTTGACGAGGTTGTACCCCTGCACCCCCGCTGTCACCGCCGGCTTGCAGAAATACTCGAAGAGAAAATCGGATGCCATTGCTTTATATTCCCTCCAAGTTTATTTAATTTTATGGGAAAAACGGGAATCGAGGTAGATGGTGCAAGCGCGCAGGGAGTGCACGGATTCCTGCTCCGCAAAGGCCTTCTAGACAGGGAATCGCGGGTGATGCGCGGAAAGGGCAAGGTCATTTTTCCTTGCCGTATCGGCAAAAAGGATTTTGCGTCAATGAAAAAACTTGCGGCTTCGGCAAAGCTCGTATCCCGCAACTTCGAAGCCCGCGAAAGCAGGCCCAAAAACCTCAAGGAAGCGCTCGAAGGGAAATTGTCCAAGGGCAAGCTAAAGCAGCTTCCGCGTGCATTCGACCTTCTTGGGGATGTTGCTATAATCGAGATTCCAAAGAAGCTCGAGGGCGTTGAGAAGGAAATAGGCAAGGCGCTCATGCAGGTGAATAATTCTGTTGAATCAGTTTTCGCGAAAACCGGCGCGCACGAGGGGGTTTTCAGGAATGAGCCGGTAAAGCTCATCGCCGGGAAGAAAAAGGAATTCGCGGCTTACAGGGAGCAGGGCTGCACTTTTCGCATAAGTCTTGGAAAGGTTTTTTTTTCGCCGAGGCTTTCGCAGGAGAGGCAAAGGATTTCCGGCCTCATAACGGGGGGGGATAAGGTCGCCGCGCTTTTCGCAGGCGTTGGACCCTTCCCAATAGTGTTCGCGAAAAACTCGCCGATGCAAAGCGCGGTTGCGATAGAGCTAAACCCCCAAGCGGTAGAGGACATGAGGCATAACATCATTGCAAACAAGGTGGAAGGCAAAGTCGAGGCGGTGCTGGGCGATGTGAAAGAGCTTTCGCACAAATATGCGGGGCAGTTTGGCCGCGCGGTGATGCCCCTGCCGAAAGGCGGGGAAAACTTTCTCGAAGATGCAATCCGCTATATCAGGCCAGAAGGCGGGGTTGTGCATTACTACCAATTCGTTTCCAGAAAATCGCCCTTCACGGTCCCACTCGCCCAGATAAAAAAAGCCTGCGCGGACGCAGGAAGGGGATTCAAAATCCTTTTGAAGAAAAAGGTGAGGGATTATTCCGCCGGCACAATCCAGGTGGTGGTCGATTTTAGGGTTTGGAACTAGAGTTTGGGGCAAGATAGTGCTGTGGGATTTTGTGGTTTTGGCGGGTTTAGCGTAGCATTATTAAGTGTTTTTTCCCCTCTTTGTCTTTGGAAAGGTTTTGCTATGAACTTGGTTCTTTTGGGCCCCCCGGGGACAGGAAAAGGCACTATTGCAAAGTTCATAGAGATAAGGTTCGGCTGTGTGCACGTCTCGACTGGCGCTCTTCTGCGCGACGAGGTCGCGAACAAGACCTCGCTCGGGAATGAAATCGAGCCGCTTCTCCATGAAGGGAAATTCGTCGCTGACGATGTTGTGCACAAGATACTGAAAAAAAGGCTTTTGTCCGTGAAGGGCAAGAGCTTTGTGCTCGACGGCTATCCGCGCAACATAAGCCAGGGAAAGGACCTCGACGCGCTCCTCGCCGAACTCGGGATCGGGCTTGACATGGTGCTCGAAATCGACTCCGACCGCGGCCTCATAGTGAAAAGGCTTTCAGCGCGCAGGCAGTGTGTTTCATGCAAGAGGATTTACGGCCTCGACGTGCCATCGAAAAAGGAAGGGGTGTGCGACGAGTGCGGCTCTGAAACAATCCTGCGGTCTGACGATGCCACTGAGGTCGTGAAAAGCAGGCTCTACCTCTACGACCAGATAACAAAGCCGCTCAGCGACTTTTATGAAAAGAAAAGCCTGCTGCGCAAAATAGACGGCAACCGCTCGCTGCAGGAAATATTTGCAGAAGTCGAGAAGATGCTCTTGAAATTCGAAAAGGCTGGTTGAATGGTTGAAGTTGTAATAGTAGGCTCTGTCGCGCTGGATGATGTGAAGACACCGTTCGGCGAAGTGAAAAATGCTCTCGGCGGCTCAGCCACTTACGCATCCATAGCCTGCTCGCTTTTCTCAAAGCCGGGGATTGTGGGCGTTGTCGGGAAGGATTTTCCGCACAAGTACATCGAGCTTCTCGAATCCAAAAAAATCGACCTGCAGGGGCTCGAAGTTGACCGGAAAGGCAAGACCTTCAGGTGGAAAGGGGAATACGGCCTCGACCTAAACACGGCAAAGACAATCAAAACAGAACTCAATGCTTTCCAGTCATTTTCCCCGAAGCTTCCGGAAGCTTACAGGAAGGCTGATTTCCTTTTCCTTGGGAACATTGGCCCGGAGCTGCAGCTCTCGGTCCTTGCGCAGATGGAAAAGAGGCCGAAGCTGGTTGTTGCCGACACAATGAACCTCTGGATTGAAACAAAAAGGCAGAAAGTCCTCGAAGTGGTGGAGGAAGTCGACCTCTGCCTGATGAATGATGCGGAGGCGAGGCAGCTTTTCAGGACAAGCAGCATTGTCAAGGCTGCGAGGGAAATACTCCGCCTTGATTCGGAGAGCGCGATAATAAAGAAGGGCGAGCACGGCTGCGTGCTTTTCACCAAAGATTCTTATTTTTCCTGCCCGGGCTATCCGCTCGAGAACGTAAAAGACCCTACAGGCTCTGGCGATGCGTTCGGCGGAAGCCTTATAGGCTATCTTGCAAAGACGCGCGATTTTTCCCACGCGAACATGCGCAAGGCGGTTGTCTATGCTTCCTCCACAGCTTCATTCAACGCGGAAGGCTTTTCGGTAGAGAGGCTCAAGTCCGTTGCATTGAAGGATGTGCAGCAGAGATATTCCGAATTCGCAGGGTTCGTGAAGTTTTAAAACAATCGGCTGATAATTATTTACGTTTATTATGGCTCTAAAAACTTCCAAAGATGCCCCCCTAAGGGTTTGCCAGAGGTGCGGCTCCGAGCAGGTGGTTTTTAGGAGATGGGCCGAGCCTTCGGAGCAGGCAGTTTGCGGGAACTGCGGCTACCGGGGGCCTGCTGTCAATGCTTCGCCTGAAAAACAGAAAAAAATAGGCGAGGAGTTCTCGAGGAAAAGCTTCGCGGCAGAATCGAAGTTTGAGGGAAAAAACCTCGAGCGGACGGTTGAGAGGTCGGTTGCGCTGATTGCCCTGCTCGCCATGATGTTCCTGCTCATAACAGCACTGGTAATATCGTTCCTGAGCACTTGATTTTTAGGC